>JBDHFW010000059.1:0-14001 GCA_039590175.1 Gemmatimonadota bacterium
GAAGGCGAAGACGAGCGGACCGGACATCGCCCCGACCTGGAAGACGCCCTCGAGATTGTTCATCAGCCCGGTGTGCTCGGCCTGCGTCTCCGTGATCAGGCCGATGGTGGAGTAGACGGCCGTCTTCATGAGGGCGAAGCTGATGCCGATGGTGGCATAGAGCACCGGCGTCACCCAGAACCCGGTGACGGCCGCCACGAGGATGCTCGCCAGCATCACCGCCATCAGCCCGACGAGCATCGTCCGCCTGTATCCGAAGCGGGGCACGTACGAGGCGAGCAAAAAAGACGCAGCGGCGATCGAGAGGTCCTTGAAGGCCTCCAGGGAGGCGGCCGTGGTGCCCGCCACGCCATAGTCCTCGATCACCCGCGCGATCACGATCCCCACCGTGTTGAGCAGGATGGCGAAGACGAAGAAGTTCAGCGCGAGCGCAACGCGGATTTTCCAGCTCGATTTCATGGGTACTGGTGGACCTCCCGCCTCGCCGTGATCGCCAGCTCGAAGCCTTCGCGGTTCGGTTCAGGCAGGTTGCTGAAGGACTGCAGCAATCTGCTACGGTCTGTGAAGCAGGATCTGGAGACTCTTATCGTTGCGCGCGGCGACGATTAGCCGCTCGCCGTCCGCACGCTGCAGGAACCGCAGTTCGCGCACCTGGCCCTGGATAACCAGGCCACTCGCTCCCATGTCGACCGGCTGGAACCGACCTTCACCGTCTCCACGGAGCAACAGCCCGTAGCCGGCATCGTATCGCCCCCGCACCGGCGGCGCGCCGTGGAAGTTGCCAGCGACCAGAAGGTCTTGGTGTCCGTCCCCGTCGAAGTCGTCCACGAGCACCGCGTAGATGGGAGCGAACTGGGCTTCGATCGGCAGCGACTGTAGAGTGAACGTGCCGTCTCCATTGTTCACCGCGAGGGAGCTGGCGAAGAGTGTCGCCTCCAGGACCTCCGCCTGCTGCAACTCCGACTCTGCGAAGACGTCCTCGATGCGGCTGGCCCCGAAGTCGGCGTACGAGACGTACCGGCTTCGCAGGTGTGGCAGCAGGCTGACCAGCTCGTCTCGACCGGCGAGCGGATAGCTGACCCCGTTCTTGTAGAAGGTCAGGATCTGTTCCAGCGTGCCATCCCGCGCGAAATCGTGAACGTACAGCCGGGCGGGCTTCTGTGGCGAAGCCCGAAGGTAGGAGTTGAGGCCCAGGTTGCCCAGCACGAGATCCTCGCGCCCGTCCCCCGTCAGGTCGGCCGCCGTGACGCGGTTCCACCAGCCGTTCGTTCCGGAAAGGCCGACCTCGGCGGTACGCTCCCTGAAACGGCCCTCCTCCTGATGAAAGACACGGACCGGCGTCCACTCTCCCACCACGACCAGGTCCAGCTGTCCGTTGTCGTCGTGATCAAGCCACGCGGCCGACGTGACCATCCCCGCTTCCGCGAGCCCTTCCGCCTTCTCGGAGGTGACATCCACGAACCGTCCCGTGCCGTCGTTCTCGAGCAGGTAGCTTCGGGGCGTGCGACCGTACTCCCGGGAAACCACCCTGCTGCCGATGAAGAGGTCGAGATCGCCGTCTCTGTCGAAGTCCCCCGGAACGACGCAGGAGCCGTTCTCGAACAAGTCGGGCAGGCGGTCCACGGAACGGTCGACGTTGCCCTCACCGTCGCCGAAGTAGAGCCGGTCCCGGAGCGCCTCGTGCTCACCCCAGAACTCGTTTCCTCCGCTGACGACGTACAGGTCCGGATGTCCGTCGCCGTTGGCATCGAAGAAGGCGGCCGCGACGTCCTCGTGGAGGCTGTCCGCCTGGAGAACCCGTTCGCCGCTCGCGCGGAACCCGCCATCAGCCTGCTGCAGGAACAGCCGCCCTGGCTGGTGCTTGGCACCGCCGACAAAGAGGTCGTCCAGGCCGTCGCCGTTCACATCAGCGGTAGCAAGGGCGGGTCCTTCCGTCGAGAGCATGTGCGGCATGAGCGGCTCTCGGTTGTAGTCGAAGAACCTGTTCTCCTCGTGCGTGAACTCGATGCCGGTCTCGGCCGTCACATCGACGAAGAGCCGCGCGTCGGCTGCCACGGGCGCCGATCCGCGTGCCGTCATCTCTGCCTGCTGCTCCGGATACGCATACTGCCCTTCGGCGTCGCCGTGTGACAGCGTGATCTGCTGGTCGGCCGCGAGATCGGTCAGCACCTGATAGCGCCGATCCGGCCAGATGACGACCAGCGAGTCGACCCCTTCGGCGGGACCGAGCCCAAAATGCAGGCGGGGATCGACGGACGACTGGAAGCCCCGGGTCGGCATCTGCTCGAGAAGCTGCTGTACATCGCCGTGCCTGATCATCACCTTCGCGCCGATTCCCGCGGTGTTGGCCCCGGCGCCCCGCAGGACCACCGTGAGGTAATGATGTTCGCTGACCTCGCGAGCCCTGTTACGGTAAATCGATGCGGGCGCATTGATGTCGTTCAGGATAAGATCCAGCGCGCCGTTGTTGTTCAGGTCGGCGTAGGCGGCGCCGTTGGAGAAGCCGGGCTCCGCCAGGCCCCAGGCATAGGCCGAGTTCGTGAACGTGAGGTCACCGTTGTTGCGAAACGCGTAGTTGCCGATGGGGACCTGGGGCATCTCGCCCAGCAGGGCGAGATCCTCCTCCGTGATTCCATCAAACAGTGAGGCCTGGACGGCTGGGTCGCGCAAGTAGTCGAAGTAGTCGAGGTCGTTCGGCCGACGATAGATGCCGTTCGTAACGAACAGGTCCTTGTCGCCGTCGTTGTCGAGGTCCGCGAACAGCGGAGCCCAGCTCCAATCGGTCGCGTGAACGCCTGCCAGGTAGCCGACTTCGCTGAACCGGCGCTGGCCGCGGTTGAGCTGCAGCGTGTTTCGTGCGTATTGAGGGTGATAGCCGGCTTCGAGCTTCCGGTCCTCGATCGCGAAGCTCTCGGCGTTGGCCGAGGTCTTGAGGATCTCCTCTCGCTCCGGAAGCATGTCGAGGACCATGACGTCCGGTCTGCCGTCGTTGTTGAAGTCGGCCGCGTCGACACCCATCCCGGAACGGCTCGTGTGCCCCAGGGAGGTGGCGATCGACTCGGTGAAGGTGCCGTCGCAGTTGTTGTAATAGAGAAAGTCGTTCTCTTGGAAGTCGTTGGCCACGAACAGGTCGGGACAGCCGTCGAGGTCCAGGTCGCTCACCACGACGCCGAGGCCGTACCCCTCGACCGTACCGTAGATGCCCGCCTCGGCGGTGACATCGGCGAAGCGCTCGCCGTCGTTCCGGAACAGGCGGTCACCTGCCCTTGGATGGTGCTCCTCCCGCTGGGGGCTGAAGATGTTGCCGCGCTCGGCGTGGGTCGAGTGATTCAGGAGGTACATATCGAGGTCGCCGTCGAGGTCGTAGTCGAAGAAGGCGGCCTGGGTCGAGTAACCGGTATGCCCGAGCCCGTACGCGTCGGTCATATCGGTGAAGCTGGCATCGCCGTTGTTGATGTAGAGAATGTTGCTTCCGCGCATGGTGAGGTGACTGATGGCCGACACGTAGATGTCGATGTGCCCGTCCCCGTTTACATCCGCCATCGTGGCCCCGGTCGTCCAACCAGCGCTTCCGGCCACACCAGCCCGCTCGGTGATGTCCTCGAACCGGTAATCTCCCTGATTGAGAAAGAGCCGGTTGGGACCCAGGTTGGAGACGAAGTAGAGATCCGGCAGGCCGTCGTCGTCCACGTCGCCCACGGCGACCCCGCCACCGTTGTAGTAGTTGGCATAATTGATGATGTTGAACTCGGGGTCTTCCGGCAGCTCGTTTACGAAAGTGACGCCGGTCGCCTCGGGCGGCAGGAGCTCGAAGAGCGTTCGGGAATCCTCTTCACCGGCACAGCCCGTCACCGCCGGGACGCCGGCGATGAAGACCAGGGCGCACGCCGTCGTGATGCTGCGCATGGGGGTCAGCTGCGAGTCCTCCTAGTTCAGCGGCCGGATGCGAATCGCCTCTCCACCTCCCGGGCGAGGTGCAGCGTCAAACGTGAACGGGCGTCGACGGGTCGGCTCGAAATCTCTACCGGCAACGGGTTGTCCCGCCAGTGGGCCTTCGGTCCATCCGCCTCGCTCCCGGGCTCACACCCTGCGCCGGCGGACCGATTCACTTCCCGGGGGGGTACCTTATTCTCGCTACGTTGCGCTTGGCTACGAGCCCTCGCGACCTTCGATCCCTGAGGTGTCCCATGTCCTCGCCCGCACGATTGGCCCGCGCTACCCTGGCGCTGGGCGTGCTTTTCGGACCCCTGCACGGCTGCGCCCATACCAGCGAAACGAACGGGGGTGAAGCCGCGGATGCTTCGGAGCCGGATGCTCCCCAGCCGGATGCTTCGGACCAGAGTAGTCCGCGAGACCCCTCGACCGTGACCGCCGAGGACATCCAGCGCCATCCCGGCGAGCCGATCGAAGAGATACTTGCGGGCCGGATCGCCGGCGTCGATGTCAGGCGGACCCCCGACGGCATCGCGGTTCGCATTCGCGGCGAAACATCGCTCCGGGGCGACAGCGAGCCGCTGTATGTGATCGATGGCATTCCGATCCAGCCGGGACCGGGTGGAGCCCTGGTCGGGATAACGCCGCACGACATCGAGTCCATCAAGGTCCTCAAGGATCCCGCCGACACGGCGATATACGGCGTGCGAGGCGCCAACGGGGTGATCGTCATCACGACGAAGCGGCCTTAGAACCTCGGTGTTCCGGCCGGGCCGAAGATGAGAGGCCGATCATTGTTACGGGTCACGAAGTAGAGGTCGTCTCGGGCGGTTCGAATTCGGTGAATGTCGCGTGCCTGGCCGGGGACGAGGAAGCCGCTCTCCGCCCCGTGAACCGGCTGGAAGCCGCCCGTCCCGTCGCCCCGCAGGACCAGACCATGGCTGGCACTCATGCGGCCGAGCTCCGGCTTGACGCCGTCGAAGTTCCCCGCCAGCAGCAGGTCGAGATGACCATCCTCGTCGATGTCCGCCGGCAGGATCCCGTAGGTGGGGGCGATCTGCGCCTCCAGCGGCAGGGGCAGAAGCGTGAAGGAGCCGTCGCCGTCGTTCCTCGCCAGCGCGGTCGCGAACGTGTACGCCTGCTTCACCACCGCATCGGCCAGTTCGGCCGGTGAGAAGATGTCCGTGACGGCCTCGAGGGCGTAGTCCTCGAAGTTCGGGTATCGGGCTCTGAGGAACGGAAGGGCGCCGATCAGATCGTCGCGCAGGGCGAGCGGATAGCTGACGCCGTAGTTGTACTGCGAGAGGATATGCTCGACCATTCCGTTCCTGTCGAAATCCTTCACGTACATGGTGAGCGGTTCGCGCTCTGTCGCGCGCAGGCGCGTGTTCAGCCCCAGGTTTCCGAGCACGAAATCGGTGCGGCCATCACCGGTGAAATCCCCGGCCACGATGCGGTTCCACCACCCGTGACTCTTCTCGAGACCGGGCGCGTCCGCCCGCTCGAGCCTGCCGTCACCCGTGTTGCGAAAGACCGCAATCGGCATCCATTCGCCGACGACGACGAGATCCGCCCGATCATCTCCATCGACATCCTCCCAGATGGCGTCGGTGACCATGCCGACGTTCGCCAGATCGGGCGCTGCCTGCTGCGTGACATCGGTGAACCGGCCCCGACCATCGTTGGCGAGGAGCACGCTGGCGGGGTCGATCCCGTAGCGCCACGGAACGACGCGCCCGCCGACGAAGAGATCGATGTCGCCATCCGCGTCGAAATCGTGCGCCGCCACGCGCGAGCCGCTCACGCTCATCGCGGGCAGGCTGCCGTCGGCCTTCCGGAATCGACCGCGGCCATCGTTCAGATACAGCCGATCCCGAAGCGCCGGGACCTGGTCGGAGAACTCGCTGCCGCCGCTGACCACGTAGAGGTCGAGGTCGCCGTCGCCGTCCGCCTCGAAGAAGGCCGCACCGAGATCCTCGGAGATCCGGTCCCGTTCGAACACCGCCTGGCTGCTCCCCACGAACGTTCCATCGGACCGCTGGACCAGCAGTCGGCCCGCCTGCTCCTTCGCTCCGCCGATGAACGCGTCGTCGAGCCCGTCACCGTTCACGTCCCCCACGGCCATGAACGGCCCCTCGGTCGAGAGCAGCTTCGGCATCAGGAGTTCGCGATGGAAGTCCACGAAATCGTTCTCCCGGTGCACGAAGTCGAGCCCCATCCGGGTCGTGACATCGGTGAAGATCGGCGGCGGGTGCGCCGGCTCCGACGGCGCCCCTGAGGCGGCGGCCGCCTGCCGGACGGTCAGAGACCGACTGGCCGCGACATCGCGCTCGACGCTCACCCGCCCGTCCGGCCACTCGACCGTCACGGACCGGATCGTATCGAGCTGACCGACGCCGAAGGTCAGCGCGTAGTCGACGCTCGACTGGAACCCGCGGGACGGCATGAGCTCCTGAAAGAAGATCTGCTCGCCGCTCCGAAGCGTCACCTTCGCTCCGACGCCGTAGCGGTTCGCGCCCTCGCCTTCCAGCCGGACCTGGAGGTAGCGGTTGTCCAGCAGGGCCCGGGCGTTGTTCCGATAGACGAACGCCTCCCGGTTGACGTTGTTCACGACCAGGTCCAGCGCCCCGTCGCCGTCCAGGTCGCCGTACGCCGCACCGTTGGAGAAGCCCGGCTTGTCGAGTCCCCAGGCCTCGCTCTCGTTCGAGAACGTCAGATCGCCCCGGTTGCGGAAGGCGTAGTTGGGCAGCGCGGTGGAACTCATCGCCCCCACGAGCCCCAGGTAGTCCACCCGCTCGCTCTCGCGTGCCTCCCGCAGGGTTCGGGGGTCCCCGAGGAACGACATGTAGTCCTGCGAGGTCACGTCTCGCTGCAGGCCGTTCGTTACCTGGATGTCCTTGTGACCGTCCAGGTCGAAGTCCGCGATCAGCGCGCTCCAGCTCCAGTCGGTTCGCGCCACGCCGGCCAGCTGACCGATCTCGCTGAACATTCCCGTCCGCTGGTTCAGGTGCAGCATGTTGCGCGTGAACTGGTGGTGGTAGTCGTTCCTCAGCCGGGCCTGGTAGAGGTCCCAGCTCTCGAACCCCGCGGTCGTCTTGAACCGGTATTCGTCCTCCGGCAGCATGTCCGCCACGTATACGTCCGGCCACCCATCGTTGTCGATGTCGGCGATGTCGAGGCCCATCGAGGAGTAGCTCACGTACGGCATCTGCCGCGCGACCGACTCGGTGAACGTGCCGTCTCCGTCGTTGATGTAGAGGTAGTCCTGCTCGAAGAAGTCGTTCGAGACGTAGATGTCCGGCCAGCCGTCGCGGTTCAGGTCGCTGATGGCGACACCCAGACCGAAGCCGATCTCGCTCCCGAAGATCCCGGCGGCTTCGCTCACGTCCGCGAAGCGGCCGCCATCGTTCCGATAGAGCTTGTCGCCGCCAAACGGGTCGCGCACGTCCCGGGTGTTCTGCAGCCCGAAGCTGTTGGCGGCCCGGAAGGAGTTGTTGACCAGATAAAGGTCCAGATCACCGTCCCGGTCGTAGTCGAAGAACCCGGCGTGGGTCGTATAGCCCTGATCCGCGATGCCGTAGGCGGCGGCCGACTCCGCGAACACGGGGACGCCCTTCGCGTTCAGGCCCTGGTGGATGTAGAGCTCGTTGGCCCGACGCTCGGCCTCTACGTCCCCCGCGTACCCGACATGGATGTCGAGCCATCCGTCGCCGTTGATGTCGACGAAGGTGACGCCTGTTGCCCAGAACCCCTCGCCGGCGACCCCCGCCCGTTCGGTTACGTCCGTGAAGCGGAACCCGCCCTCGTTCAGGTAGAGTCGGTTCTCCCCCAGGTTCGAGCTGAGCAGCAGCTCGGGCAGCCCGTCGCCCGTGAGGTCCCCCAGCGCCACGCCGCCGCCGTTGTAGAAGTTGCGATACTTGAAGACGTTGAGGTCGGGCGTATCGACGACCCGGTTCTCGAATCGAACGCCGGTATAGCTGGAGGGAAGCCTGCTGAAGAGCTGGGCGCCTGCCGCGGGCGGCTCACTCGGCTCGGGAGACCGGTCCGCGCAGGAGGGGGCGGCGCCGAGGCAAAACGCCGCGACCGCAAGGCGGAGGCGGCCGCGTGTCCCCCTCATTCCAAGGTGCCATAGCCTGCCCCCCGCGGGGAGCAGGCTATGACTTGATGATGTCGCGGGCGGCGAGAATCCCAGACCGGGTCAATAGCCCGGATTCTGCTGGAGCTCCGGGTTCGCGTCCAGAGCCGGCTGGGGGATCGAGAAGAGGATCTTGTACGGCTCGGTCTGGGGCTTGAACTTCCAGGGCAGGTTGAACTTGTCGTGCCGGACCAGGTCCTGTCGTCGCTTTCTCTCGCCGAAAAGCTCGAACAGCCGTGCCTGGAGAATCCGATCCCGGAACGTCTCCTGCGTGAAGTCAGCCGCGTTGAGCGGTTTGTCCGGATCGAACACACGTTCTCGCACCAGGTTGACCAGGTCGACCGCCGCGGCCGTATTCCCGAGTTCGTTCAGGGCCTCGGCCTGGATCAGGTACATCTCGGCGAGGCGGAAAAAGGCCACGTCGTTGCTATTGTTTTCCTGAACGCTGTTCGGGTCCGGCGGCCACTTCAGGATGCGGATCCCCTCGTTCTCCGGCGCGTCGGTGATGTCGCCGATCGGCTCATAGGACACCGGAGCCCCCCCCCGTGTTTTGAGCGTGTCGCCCGTCTCGAGGTTCACCTGCGGGCCCACCAGGAAGGCGTCCGTCCGCAAGTCGTCCTCATCGAACTTGTTATACGTCTCCACCAGGGTCGAGAATCCGTTCCAGGGACTAACGCGGCTCAGCTGATTGTAGTGCAGAGTCCGCATAACAAAGTCGTTTCCGAGCCCCGCCTGATTGAGCAGCTTGACAACGAGGATGGGCTCCGGGGAGTTGTGGTTGTCGAATGTGAAGATGGATACCCAGTCCGCCGCGAGGCTGTACACACCCGAATTGATGACCCGGTCGGCGGCGTCGATGGCGTCCTGCCACCGGGCCTGTCCTCGCTGCAGCCCGCCCGCTGAGACCTCGCCCGTGAACACCTCGGCGTTGAGGTACATGCTCGCCAGGATCGCGTTGGCGGCCCCTTGCGTCATGCGCCCGTTCATGTTGGCAGGCCAGCTAGCTGGCAAGTCGCTCCGAGCCTGCGTGAGCTCCTGCTCGACGAAGTCGAACAGGTCGGCCCTGGTCGCTTTGGGCCGCGCCAAGATCTCCGGGTCCGTCGCGATCGGGACGCCCCCGAAGATGTCCATGAGCAGGTAGTAGTAGAACGCCCGCAGGGTCCTCAGCTCGGCAAGGATGATCTCCTTATCCGCTACGGTCACGGTCTCCAGCCCCCTCAACACGACGTTGGCCTGCGCCACGCCGGCGAAGAAGCGGTCCCATGCATCCTTGATGTCCTTGAGGCCGGAAGGACTGTTCGCCGTCCAAGTGTGCTGGTGGAGCTCGATCCAGCGGCCGTTGTCGAACCAGTCCCCCCCACGCGTGGGCACCACCATCTCATCCGTGGTGACCTCGCCCAGGCTTAACATCGGCTCTAGCGTTTGGCGCAACGGAGCGTAAACGCCCGCCAGCCCACTCAGCACCTCAGCTTCGTTCTGGTAGAAATTGTCGGGGGTGATGACGCTGACCGGGTTCTCGTCCAGCGAGCAGCCCTGCGATGCGGCCAGGAGCGGCAGGAGAAGCAGCAGCGTCAGGGGCCCCCGTCCTCCGACTCGAACCGAGAATCGCGAACCTGGCTTCTTCATAAGATCCTCCAACTCGTCTTCGTGCGGCGCGTGCGCCGTGTAGACCCGACGGGGCCCCTCATCAGATGTTAAAGTTTACGCCAAAAAGGAACGTGCGCGCTCGCGGATACGCGAGATAATCGATCCCGGGCGTTGAACGACCGAGACCGACACCGGCTCCCGTTGCCGGGTTACGGTCTGCATCGGAACCCGAAAAAGTCTGCGGATCGTAGCCGGAATAGCCCGTGGCCATGAGCAGATTGTCGCCCGATACGTACGCCCGCAGCGCGGTGGCACCAAGCCGGAAGGTGTACCCGACCGTGACGTTCTGGAGCCGGAGGTAGGAGCCATCTTCGATCCAGAGATCGGAGAAGATCGCCGGCTGGCCGAGCGCGATCGGGTCGTCCAGCGCTGAGCGCAGGAAGTTCGCGTTTAAACTCACGTTGCTCTTCGTGCTGTAGACGAGCGCCGTGTTGTTGAACACATCCTGCCCGACTTCGGAGACCAGGAGGATGCTCGCGTCGAGCTTGCCCCAGGTCACATTGCTGTTGAGCCCGAGCCCGAAGGACGGATTGGCATCCCCGATCACCACGAAATCATCGCCGGTCACGCTCGTCGTCTGGCCGATGAGCGTGCGGCTGATCACGTTCCCGTCGGCGTCCCGCTCGACCGAATACTGATTGAACAGCTGCCTACCCTGTTCATCGACGCCGACGAACTCCGGTCCCCAGAACGTGCCAATGGGATGACCGGGCAGCAGTCGCTGGGACACCTGTCCGCTCTGACCTTGACCGCTTACGCCGCCGTTCGTGATGAATAACTGGTCGCCCAGATCCACGACCTCGTTGCGGTTCAGGTCGAACACGAGTCCGGCCCGCCAGTTCACGCTCGCATTGTCCACCATCACGGCGTCCAGCGAGAACTCGAAGCCGGTGTTCTTAACCCTGCCGATGTTCTCGAGCCGGGTTGCCGACGCCGCCGGCTGCGGCACTGTGACCTCGAGGAGCAGATCTCTCGTGTTCCTGACGTAGCCCTCAATGGTGGCCGCGATCCGGTTGTCGGCGAACCCGAGATCGAGTGCCGCGCTGAACTGTTCGGTTCGCTCCCACTTGAGGTCCGGGTTCGGATTCTGGGTCGCTTCCACACCGGCGACCGACGACTCGCCGAACACGTACTTCGCATCATCACTGGGTTCGATCGTGATCAGGGACGAATAGGCAGGAACGGCCGGATTGCCCTGCAGGCCCCAGCCGCCGCGGAGGCGAAGCTCCGAAAACGGCCCATCGGCCATGAACCCCTCTTCGCTGATGCGCCATGACGCGGAGATCGCCGGGAAGGTCGACCACTTGTTGCCGGCCCCGAAATTGGATGACCCGTCGTAACGGAACACGCCGGTCACGAAGTAGCGGTCCTTGTACCCGTAGTTGGCCCGAGCGAAGCCGGAGAGGACGCTGATCTCCTCCACACGCGACTTGACGATCGGCCGTTCGTTGCCGCCCGCCAGGTTGCTGAAGCTGAAGGCATCGGTCGGGAAATCGCGGGCTTCCGCGTCGAACGTTCTGACCTCAAAGTTTCCGCTCTCGAACCCTCCCACGGCGTTGAGGCGGTGGTCCTCGCCGAAGGACTGGTCCCAGGTCAGAGTGCCCTGGAACGTGATGTCCGTCTTGTCGCGTTCCTGCTGGAGCGCGCGCCCGCCCCACTCGTCGACCGCGCTCTCATTAGGGATGTACGTGCGCCGGTTGCTCGACGAGCGATCCACGCCGCCAACCAGTTGCGCTGTGAGGCTGGGCAGCAGATCAAGCCCCACGTTCAGGCTGCCCAGCGTTCGGGACGTGCTCGCCTCGTCCTCGATCTGCTCGGCCGCCGCCACCGGGTTACGGACCCCCTGTCGGCCGGTCCCGAGCTCGAAGAACTCCTCCTCGCCGGTGTCGGGATCCGTCGTCATGACCGGAAAGGTCGGGTTGAAGATGACCATGTTATGGATCACGTCGGCCTCGAATCCGCCCGTGTTCACAGCCGACACATAGGTGTTCTCGTTGTGCGAACTCGTCAGCCTGAGATCCATACGGAGAATGTCGTTGAAGGCGTTGAACGTGCCGTTCAGGCGGCCCTGGATTCGCTGTAAGCCGTTGTTCCGCACGATTCCGTCTTGGTCAAAGTAGTTGAGCGAGGCCCGGAAGCGTGCGGCCTCGGTCCCGCCGGCGAAGGCCAGGTTGTAGTTCTGCGTTAATGCCGACCGCGTGACCTCGCGCTCCCAATCCGTGTTGGCAGTGCCCAGATTGTCCAGGCGGAACGGTTCGAGATTCCCGGCCGCGACCTGGTCCTGGACGAACTGGCGATACTCGTTTCCGTCCAACAGATCCAGGTAGGTCCTCGGCGAGGCGCTGCCGACGTAGGAGTCGAATTCCATGGTGATGCGGCCTGGCGCCCCCCGCTTCGTCGTGATCAGGACGACGCCGGCCGAGGCCCGGGAGCCGTAGATGGCGGAGGCCGCGGCGTCCTTGAGAATGGTGATCGTTTCGATATCGCTGGGGTTGATGAGGTTGAGCGGGCTGCGGGCCAGGGCCGCTGTGCCTCCGATCCCGATCCCGTCCGCCTCGGTCTGGGCGTTCGAGACCGCGATGCCGTCGATGACGTAAAGTGGCTCGCTGCTGGCGCTGATCGAGTTTCCGCCCCGAATCCGGATCTGCTGGCCGGACCCGGGCTCGCCCGTGTTCTGGGTGATGCGCACCCCGGAAACACGCCCGTCGATCATCTGGTTGACGTTCGTGATCACGCCCACATCCGCCTCTGGCGCATTGATGGTCGCGACCGATCCCGTGATCGAAAGCCGCTCCTGCGTCCCGTAGCCGGTGGCCACGATGTCTTCCATCACCACCGCCTGAATCTGCAGCGAGAAGTCCAGCGTGGCAGTTTCACCGGCGGTGACCGTGACCTCTTGCGTGAAGGGAGCGTAACCGATCATGGTCGCCGTCACCTGATGGGTGCCCGCGGGGACTTCCCTCAGGGCGAACGACCCGTCGGGTCCGGTAACCGTCCCGATTGCCCGGCCTTCGACGACGATGCTGGCGTTTGCGATCGCCTGCTGGCTCATGGCGTCGAGAACCCGGCCGGTTATTCTGCCCGTCTGGTCTTGCGCGAAGAGCGAGCCGGCGCAGAACAGGCTGACGATGAGCGCGAGAATGGAATTACGAGTCATCGACATGGATACCTCCGAGGTGGGGCGAGCTGACCGTCGCACTGGAACGGCTGCCGACGAGGCTTTGTGAGCGCACGGCGCTGCCAACGCGGGGCGGGGCTGCCGACCGCGTCAGGTGGAAGAGCAGGTCGAGCGTGTTAGGGGACACCATATTCACGTCGAGCGCCAAACCGTACAGAAAGGAACCTAGTACGCTGGTCCTTAGACTGCGAGACCCCCTCAGACTGCGGGAACCCCCTCCGGCCGTATAGTCGTCAGATTCTCGACGCAAGTTGTAGGGAAACTCCCTACCCAACGCCGCTTAGCTCGTCTAGCCACCTTTCATCGGGAGCTAGTTGATCGGCGACCCGCTAAGTCCCTACCATTCCTCGCGCAGGCACCCTAGGCTCGCGGTCAGCTATGGTGAGGATTCGCTACAGATCTTTCTGAAGTAGAAGCGACGAATTTCGTCGATCCGACTGCCACCGCCGATCATGCCAAGCCGATAGCCGAGCCCTTCCATCGCCTTCACTAGCTCAGCCTCAGTCGTAAGCTCAGAGGGAAGCTGAGGCGCATCCAGAGGTTTCGGTGCGACCACGGTGAAGAGACGATGCGTTTCGCCGCCAGGCTCGCTCGACACGACCAGTATGTCTTCGTCATCCTCTTTCTTCTCGCGCCGTTCGGGAATAGTTGCGCCGCCCTCGTTCTCCCAAGTGTTTTCGTTGTCAGTCATAGCGACAGCGCAACCTGGACCCCGTGGACCCCGCGTCCGAATGACCGAATCTCCTCCTAACCTTCGCCCTCCACGCACCGTTGCCGATATCGAAAGTAGCCCGGCGCTTGTGATTCTGAGGTGTCTCAGACGGTGTCTCGACCCTCGACCTGAAGCTGGACGTAGTCGTCTTCCACGCTGGAACAGGGACACATCTCGAGACGATACCGAATCTCTGCACGCAGCAGTTCCAGGGCACTGGTCCAGCTTGCACCCCGAGCGCTAGCAAGGGGGTCCGAACAGCTAGCCAAGTACTCTCCGTCCTCTGTCGTGTCGATTCGTGCGTGGAAGATCATGGCGAACTGCCTGACCCCTCAGTGTGGTCGTCAGTTGGCTGGTTCGAAATTGGCGCAGAGCTGATCCAGCTCCGCTCTATCG
>JBDHFW010000060.1:0-13915 GCA_039590175.1 Gemmatimonadota bacterium
GGACCGATACATCGGCGACCGCTTCCTGCCCGACAAGGCGATCGACCTCATCGATGAAGCGGCGGCGCACCTTCGCATCGAGATCGACTCGATGCCGGCGGAGATCGACGATGTGGAGCGCCGCGCGACGCAACTGGAGATCGAGCGGGAAGCGCTGCGGGACGAGACCGATCCCCGCAGCCGGGAACGCCTGGAGCTTCTGGAGGGTGAGCTCTCCGAGCTCAGGGAGCGTCTGGCGGGCATGAAGTCGAGCTGGATCACCGAGAAGGAAGCGATCGAGGCGGTTCACCGGACGAAGCGGCAGATTGAAGAGGCGAACCTGGGGGCCGAGCAAGCCACACGGGCCGGCGACCTGGCGCGAGCTGCCGAGATCTCCTACGGGCAGGTCCCCAAGCTCCGGGAGGAACTGGAGACCGCTGAGGGTAAGCTGGCCGAGATGCAGGCGGAGGGAAGCTACCTCAAGGAGGAGGTGACACCGGAGGATGTGGCGGAGGTCGTCTCCTCCTGGACCGGAATCCCCGTGTCACGGATGATGGAGGACGAGAAGCAGCGTCTCACCCATCTGGAGGAGCACCTGCACCGGCGGGTCGTGGATCAGGAGGAGGCGATCACGGCCGTCTCGAACGCGGTGCGGCGCAGCCGTGCGGGATTGCAGGATCCGAACAGGCCGATCGGCAGCTTCATATTCCTCGGACCCACCGGCGTCGGAAAGACGGAGACCGCCCGGGCCCTGGCGGAGTTCCTGTTCGACGACGAAGACGCGATGGTGCGCATCGACATGTCCGAGTACATGGAGCGTCACGCCGTCTCGCGTCTCATCGGTGCACCGCCCGGGTACGTCGGCTACGAGCAGGGCGGCCAGCTCACCGAGCAGGTCCGGCGCCGACCCTACAGCGTCGTGCTCTTCGACGAGATCGAGAAGGCGCATCCCGAGGTGTTCAACGTCCTCCTCCAGATCCTCGACGACGGCCGACTCACGGACGGCCAGGGTCGCACGGTCGATTTCCGCCACACCGTTCTGATCATGACGAGCAACATCGGGAGCGCCAGAATCCTGCAGCAGACGGCCGCGGGACGCGACTGGAGCGCGATCGAGGAGGAGGTCCGCCAGGCTCTTCATGAGCACTTCAAGCCGGAGTTCCTCAACCGGGTCGATGACGTTCTCGTCTTCAAGCCGCTGAGCCGCGAGGACCTGGGGTCCATCGTGGACCTCCAGCTCGCACGCCTCCAGCGCACCCTCGCCGAGCGTGAGGTCACGCTCCAGGTGACCCCCGAGGCCCGGCAGCGGATCGCGGACGAGGGCTACGATCCGGCCTTCGGGGCTCGGCCCGTGAAGCGCGCGATCCAGAGGCTTGTCGCAGATCCACTGGCGATGGCTTTCCTGGAGGGGATGTTCGGGGATGGAGACGGCGTGCGGGCAGACGTCGCTCCGGACAGCGAGGGGCTGGCCTTCGAGCGGGAAGGCACCGCGGTCCGAGTCCCCGCCGAGGGCGACCCGGCGTCGGCTTGACCGGAGACGCTCGCCGGCGCTATTTGCGAAGCATGACGGTCATCGGAATCGGGGGACGGAAGCTATGGTTGGCGGTGCTCGTCCTCGCCGGCCCGACCGTGGCGATCTCGCTCCCGGGGTGCGCTTCCTCCCGGTCGGCTCCAGGCACCACTGCTTCAGGGCAGAGCGCGAGCACCGTGTACGGCGCTTCAAGCGCTGAAGACGCGGTTCGCTCCTTCCTCGACGCGGCGCAGGCGCAGGCGTACGGCCAGATGCGCCGGCTCTTCGGCACTACCGGAGGCCCCGCCGAGAACGAGTGGGGGGTGCAGGAGGTGGAGCAGCGGATGGTCGTCCTCTCCGGGATGTTGCTCCACCAGTCCTACTCCCTCCGGCCCCTGGAGCTCGGCTACTTGCGAGAAGACCAGCGGGGGTTCGTGGCGACGATCATCGGGACCCGATACGGCAACGCCAACGTTCCGATCACCGTCGTTCTGGCCGACGGACGCTGGTACGTAGAGCAGCTGGGCGTGGACTCTCTCGTCGGCGAAGGCTAGCCGCCGAACACCGTCGATTCCCGGCGCATGCCCGATCGGTGGTCGTACCAGGCGGAGAGACGCTCCGGTCTCACTCCCAGGTGGAACGCGGTTCGGAGGATCCAGTGGAAGGCCACGGTGCGCCAAAAGCCCCTGTCCTCCCACCGCCGCCGCGAGGTGCGCGCGGTGGCGTCGACCCTCTCGAAGCGCCCGATCCCGCGTAATCTCCTCACGAGCGTCACGTCCTCGAACAGAGGATAGTCCGGGAAGCCGCCCGCCTCCCAGAAGCGGTCCCGGCGAGCGAAGATCGCCTGATCGCCGGTGGCTGTCCGGAAGATCCGAGTGCGCAGGTTCACGCCGGCCTCCAGCAACGCGTATCGGGTGAAACGGGCGGCCGGCGGCTGGACACGGAAGCGGTGGCAGCCGCCCGCCACGCCGGAGCTCGAGAGGGCATCGGCGATCTCCCGGCCGCTGCACGCGTCGACGCTCGTGTCCGCGTGGAGGAAAACGAGGACGTTCCCCGCCGCTCGCTCGGCCCCGGCGTTCAGCTGCGCGCCCCTTCCTCCCGTCTTCAGGATCACACGCGCGTGCCGCGCGGCCACTTCGCGGGTGCGGTCCGCGCTCCCGCCGTCCACGACGAGGATCTCGCAGTCGTCGCCGTACGCCGCCCGCGCCGCGACGATCGTTTCCGCGATCCGCGCTTCCTCCTCGAGAGCCGGTATGATGATGGAAAAGCGCGGGCTGGGTACTATTCTTGGTTGGGTCGATCGCGGAGCGCTCGCGCGGATCAGCGCTCGGACTCCACGAGCTCGATGAGGACGCCTCCCGCCGTCCGGGGATGGAGAAAGGCGACGCGGCTTCCCTCCGCTCCGCTTCGAATCCCTGGAGGAACGAGCGTGGCGCCGGCCTCTTCCGCACGAAGTACGGCTTCCTCGAGGTCGGCGACGCTCAAGCAGACGTGATGGAGGCCCGGACCCCGCCGGTCCAGAAAGGCGGCGATAGGCGAGTCATCGCCCGTCGGCTCGAGGAGCTCCACCCGGCCACCTCCACGCCCGAAGAACGCAACCCTCACGCCTTCCGAAGGAACCTCCTCGCACCCCGTCGGGTTCTCTCCCAACAATGACGCGTACAGGGGTATCGAGGCCTCCAGGGAGTTGACCGCGATTCCGAGGTGGTCGATCTTGGGCACGCCTCTTGGCTCGGTTGCGGGGACCGACGATCGGCCGGTGGGAACGGATGTTACCACCAGCGCCCTTCGTGACTCTCAAGCGAGAGAGATAGTACACCGGGGACCCGCGTTTTTCTACCGAGATGACGACTGGAGAGATGATGACGACTGGAGAGATAATGACAACGGATACCAAGCTGGTCACGATCACGGACGACAACTTCGCGACGGAGATAGAGTCCCACGAGGGCCTCGCGATGATTGACTTCTGGGCCGCCTGGTGCGGGCCCTGCCGGATGGTGGCCCCGATCGTCGAAGAGCTGGCCGAGGAGAACGCTGACTCTGTCAAGGTCGGGAAGCTGGATGTCGACGAGCACCAGAAGACGGCCATGAAGTTTGCCGTGCGCTCGATTCCCAGCATCCTGTTCTTCAAGGATGGCCGCCACGTCGACACGGTGGTGGGGGCGGTGCCGAAGGCCGCGCTCGAGCGGAAGATCCAACAGCACAGCTGAGGGCTCACGACGGGGGCCGGCCCTCTCGCGGCGAGGCCGGATCCTCACTCAGCGGGCTCTCCATCGAGGTCAACGCCTCCCTGTTCCCAAACGTGGAGCGGGAGGCGTTGTTGCAGGTATGGAAAACGCTCTCTATCTGGTCAGTACCCCGATAGGCAACCGTGCCGACATCACGGAGCGGGCCCGCCAGGTCCTCTGCGAGGTCGACGTTGTCTACGCGGAAGATACGCGGCGTACCGGCCGGCTCCTCGCCTGGCTCGGTTCGAAGACTCGGTTGCGCTCGCTTCACGAGCACAACGAGGCATCCCGGATCTCGGAGATCCTGGATATTCTCGAGAGCGGCGGGAGCTGCGCGCTCGTTTCCGATGCCGGTACGCCGGTCGTCTCCGATCCGGGGGCCCGTTTGGTGCGGACGGTTCTCGAAAGGGAGGGACGAGTCGTTCCGGTTCCCGGTCCCTCGGCCGTCACGGCCGCACTGGCGGCGGCGGGCCTCGAAGGCGACCGCTTCGCCTTCCTCGGCTTCCCGCCTCGCCGGACATCCGACAGGGCGGCGTGGATTCAACTCCTGGCAGGGCTTCCGATGACGGTGGTGGCGTTCGAGTCACCCAAGAGGATCGGAGGACTCCTGGCCGAGCTCGCCGCGGCCGGCCTCGGCGAGCGCTGCTGCGTAATCTGCCGGGAACTCACGAAGCTCCACGAGACGATTCGGCGAGGCACCGTCGCGGAACTCGCACCGGAATTCGGGGAAGAGACCAGGGGCGAGATCACGCTCGTGCTGGAGGCCGCGGTCGAATCGGCCGGATGGGAGGACCTGCTCGAGGAGATAGAGATGGAGGCCCGCCAGCTGGGAGAGCGGGGCCTGAGCACTCGTGACATCGGAGCGAAGCTGGTGGAAGCCTTCGGTTTACCGCGTAACGTAGCGTACGACTTCGGGCTGCGTTTCGGTCGCGCCGAGGACCGGTCCTGACGTGTGGAGAACGGGGGGTCGTGGAGGTTGAAAGCCGGATGATAGATCGGCAGACCGGGACCGAGCTGGCCGGCGTGCGGTCGAGCGCGGGCGTCTTACGCCGTCTGGCGAGCCTCGTCTCGGCGGCACTGGGGGTGGCGACCCTGGGTGCGGCCTTTCTGCTTGCGACGCTCACTCCGACCGGAGCGGGGGTGCGGCTTCCGGCGGTGCTCCTCCTGGTGACCGGGTTAGCCGCGCTAGCCATCGTCCTCTCCCGGATCAGGCGGAAGGCGAGGGCCGAGCTGAGCCTCGATGCTCTCACGGCGGAGGCCGAGAAAGCGACGGGGCTGCGCGATGGAGAGCTCCGGGCTGCTTTCGAGCTGGGCCCCGTGAAGCCGGGGGAGTCCGAGGAGCTGGTCATGGTTCACCGGCGACTCGTGTCGCTCGAGGTCGCGGGTCGTTCGCCCTCCGACCTGTTTCCCGGCACCAACACGCGCTGGCGTCGCGGCGTCGTCATCGGCACCCTCGCAGCCTCGGCGGCGATCGGACTGGTCGTGCTGTCGGCTCTCGTCCGACCCGTCCCAACGGCGCACGCGGCACGCCTCTGGGCGGCGCCGTGGCGCGCGCTCGCGTCGGTGCCGGTCTCGGAGCTCCGCGTGCTCGCACCCGCGAGCGTCCCGCGAGGAGAGGCGGCGGCGCTGAGCATATCCGCGCAGGGGCGCTCTCGCGTGATGTTGTTCGAGCAGGCCGCCGGCGAGCCGCCACGCTCCCGTGAGCTGGAGGTCGACCCGATCAGCGGAGTGGCCGACGTCCGAAGTGAGCCGATCCGAGCCCGAACGCGTTTGTGGGCCGAGGATCTGGCCGGCCGGGCGAGTGAGGTCATCGAAATCTCTCCCATGGACCCGCTCCTTCTGAGGGATCTCGTGCTGGAGCTCGGCTATCCGGCTTACCTCCACCGGCCCTCCGAGCGCCTGGAGCGCCCTTTCTCCACCCTCGCGATTCCGGAGGGCACGACGGTACACGTGCGGGGGGCAGCGAACGGTCCTCTGAGTGCGGTCACCCTGACGCCGCTCGTCGATCGGCCGGGTGACTCGGCCGTTTCGTTAACCGTCGACGGCGAGAGCTTCGCCGGCGGCTTCCGGCCCTGGATGAGCGGCGAGTGGCGTTGGGGGATCATCTCCGCCGATCGGACGACGGGCCTGGTCCTTCCTCCACCTCTCGAGATACGCGTTTTGCGTGACAGCCTTCCGGATGTCCGGATTCTCCACCCGGAGGGGGATCGGGCCCTCGGCTCGACGCTCCGTCTTCCGCTGTTGGTCGACGTTCGGGACGACATCGGCGTCTCCGAAGTCGAGTTGGTGAGCTGGAAGGTATCGTCGACGGGCGCGGGCCTGTCGGTGGCCACATCGATCGCCCCACCGGAGCCGGCCGCGCGCATGATCCTCAGGGGAGTCCTGGAGGGGGATGCGCACGAGCTTCTCCCCGGCGACACCCTGTACTATTTCGTCAGCGCTCGCGACGCCCACCCCGGACACGCCCCGGCGAGTTCCGACACTCTGCGCGCATTCCTCCCGACGCTGAGGCAGCTTCGCGAGGCCGCAGCCCTCGGCGCGGATTCACTGGCTGAGGCCGCCGGGCAAACGGCGGAAGCGATTCAGGACCTCGAGCGGCGTGCGCGTGAGGCGGAGGGAAGGGCCCGTGCAGCCCTTGCCTCGGAGGAGGCTTTCGCGGCGCGGTCCCTCGGAGGCGAGCGCGATGGCGGCCTCTCCTACGAGGCGACCGAAGAAGGTCGGGACGTCATCGAGCGTGCGGAGGAGCTCGAGCGTGATCTGCAGGACTTGATGGATCGGGCCGGAGCGCTGGAAGGCTTGTCGGAGGCGTTGTTGGATGCGGGCCTTCGCGAGGAGATGGGTAAGCTCGAGGAGTTGTATCGCCGCCTCCTCGAGTCTGAGCTGGGGGAACGCATCGGCGCGCTTCGAGAGGCCCTCCGGGACCTCCGGCCGGAGCGGCTCCAGGCGGCTCTCGGGCGGCTCGCGGAGGACTCCGGGCGGTTGCGTGAGGATCTGGAGCGGAGCGTGGCCGTCCTGGAGCGAGCCGCGTTGGAGCAGGGCGTGAAGTCGGCCCGAAACACCGCTGAGGGGCTCGCGCGACGGCAGAATGCGATGGCGCAGGCTTCCGAGGTGGATGAGGCGTGGCGTCACGAAGAGGAGACGCTTGCCTCGGATGCCGAGCAGCTCGGTCGCTTGATCGAGGAGCTGAGCGAGAGGCTGGGTTCCAGTCTGAGTGCGGGCGCCTCTGCCGCGGCCGCTGATTCCGTGCGGGCTGCCGGAGAAGCGGTTTCCGAAGCGGCCGATAGAGCGAGGGCGGCGGCGCGGTCGGCCGGGGACGAGGGCGAGCCGCCGGGCGAACGCCCGGAGGGGAAGCCCGCCGAGACAGAGGCAAGCGAGGCGGCCGAACGGCTGAGCGAGGCAGCCGCCACGCTTGCGACGGCCGAGCAGGCGCTGGGCCAGGACTGGAATGCCGAGGCCATGGAGGCGCTCGAGCACGCTCGGCGTGAGGCACTCGCGCTGGCCACGGAGCAGGAGGCGCTGGCGGAAGGATACTCGAGCCCGGGTGCGCTCGACCCGGCCATCCTTCAGGGTCGCCAGGCGGCGCTCCGGGGCGGTCTGGACAACCTGTTCGGGAGCCTGGCGGAGGCGGGCCGGCGAACGGCCCTTTTGGACCGGGGCTCTGCCGTGGCGGCGACGGAAGCGGCGGGGCGGATGGATGATCTGCTGTCCAGGTTGCAGGATAGCTCCGCACAGAGACCGACCGAAGGAGAGGCGACGGCCATCGCCGAGGCGCTGAACGAGCTCGCCGCACGACTACTGGCCAGCGCCGGGGCCGTGCAGGCGGCCGGGTCCGGCAGTGGCACGGCCGAGATGCTCGAGCAGCTGGCTCGAGCCGCCAGGATGCAGGAAGGACTGAGCCGCGAGGGTGGCTCTCTCCTGTTCATGCAGGAGGACGGGCGGCCCGTCGGCTCCCGTCTGGAGCAGCTGGCGGAGGGGCAGGCGGAGGTCGAGCGCAATCTGCGAGAGCTGACGGAGCGCGCGGGAGATCAAGAGGATCTCCTGGTGCGGCCGGAGGCGCTGGCGCGCGAAGCGGGCGAGCTGGCGCGCCGCCTGGAGTCGGGCGCCCTGAACCCCGAGACGGTGAAGCGGCAGGAGACGCTGTTCCGACGTCTCCTGGACGCCGGGCGGTCGCTCGAGCGGGAAGATGAGGAGCCCGACCGGCGCGAGTCCCGGCCGGGTGCCGATCTGCCGTCGGAGGTGCCGCGCCTCGATCCGGCGGTTCTGGCGGGTCCGCCCTACCCGCATCCGAACGAAGCGGTGCTGCGCGAGCTTCCGCCCGCCTACCGCTGGATGGTCCTGGACTACTTCGATCGGCTGAACCGGGCTGTGGAAGAGCCTGAGGAAGTGAGCCCGTGAGGGTCACAGGCTGGCGGACCTTGGTTTTAGTCCCACTCGTGCTTCTGGTCTCGTCTCCCGGTCTCTCGGTCGCGCTAGCTCAGCGAGCGACCGCCCAGGACGAAAGCCGGCTCGTGGAGTGGGCCGCACGTCTCGACGCCGCCGATCGACCGGACGAGGCGCTCTCGGTTCTCGGAGGCCTCTTGGACGAGCACCCGTTTTCCGGGCCGGGACTGGCTCTCCTCCTGCAGGTAGCCGCGCGTCGGGAACGCGTCGCTCCCTTGCTTCCGCGATTCGAGCGCGCGGGCGGAGACGAGGCCGCCTCCGAGGACCTGAGGCGTCTTTGGGTCGATGCCCTCCTGGCTGCCGGCCTGGCCGACTCGGCTCGGTCCGTCGCTGCAGGATGGGCAGAGGCTCGACCGACCGAGGCCGCTGCGTACATGGCGTGGGCGAGTGCGGAGGTGGCCTCCGGAGACCTCGAGGCTGGCGCCGAGACTCTCCGACGCGGGCGACGGAGGCTGGGCAGCCCTTCGGCGTTCGCGCTCGAGCTCGGCACTCTCTCGCTCGAGATGGGCGATTACAGGGCAGCTGCAGATGAATGGGTGCGGCTGACGCAGACGGATGGAGACGCGACCTTGCTGGAGGATGTGGTGGGTGGAGATGACGCACGCCGCGCGTTCGCGGATGCCGTAGTGGCCGCCGTGCGTGGGATGCCGCCGGCTGCCACCGTCGCCGCCTCGCATCTGATGCTCCGCTTCGGCGTCCCCGAGCGTGCCGGTGCGCTGGCACGGGACCTGGAGGGTCGCCTGCCTCCCCCCGAGCGCGGTGAGTTCCTGGCCCGATTCGCCGAGGGGGCACGTGCATCCGGGGCCCACGACCAGGGTGCTTGGGCGGCAGAGCGGCTCGCGGGCCTTATCGCCGACCCCGTCCGACGTGACAGGTGGCGCGCCGCTGCCGCCGACATGGCGCTCCAAGCCGGCGATTCCACGCGTGCGCGCAGGGCATTCGATCAGCTTCTTCGAAACGTTGCTCGGGGAACCGACGTGCACCGCGTCTCGGCGCGCCGCCTCTTCAGCCTCTCGCTTTCGGAGACGGGTCGCGCAGAGCTGATGCTGGCGAACTTCCAGCGGACCTACCCGCAGCCCGAGTCCGAGCTGGTCGAGATGCGTATCGAGCTGGCCCGGAGCTTCATCCGCGCCGACCGGTTGCCCGACGCCGAGCGAATCCTCGCGGCCGGCACCTCGATCAGGCCGACCGGCGACGTCGTGCCGCATGCCCGGCTCGCGCTCGAACTTGGGCACGTTCGCCTGTATGCCGGGGACGTGGTCGGCGCCATCCGGGCACTCGAGCATGCCACGGGCGCCACCGACTCCGACGTCCGCACCCGCACATCCGCGATCCGGTTGGCCGGCGCCCTGGCCAGCTCGGATTCCGCCACGGCCAAACGGTTCGGCCAGCTGCTTCACCTGATCGCTCGCGGGCCGACGCCGGCCGAGCTCGAGACGGGTCTCCGCGAGTGGGAGTCTGGAGACGCCTCGCCCGAAGGGATGGCGCTGGCCGCCACCGGCTTGGACGAGGCAGGCTTCGCAGCGCGGGCAGCGGCTCTTCTAGGGCGCTTGATCGAACGGTATCCCGGGGCCCCGGAGTCGCCCGTCGCGCTGCTGGCGATCGCGAGATACGAGCGAGCCCTGCAGCCCTTGGACCTCGCCGGTTCCTCGCCGGTGTCTCGGTTGGAGCGGCTGATCCTCGAGTATCCGGAGAGCGCCGTGACGCCGCTGGCCCGGCGCCTGCGCGCTGAGTGGCTCGCCACCTCGCCCTCCGAGGCCGGGGGCGGATGAGCTCGCTCTGTCAGCGCGTCGCCCTGGCCGTGCTCGTGGCGGTGCTGGCCGCGCCCGCGCGTGGATCGGGCCAGCTGCTGGTACCGATGGACGACGCTCAGGAGAACCACCTTAAAGCCTACGGGCTAGCCTACAAGGTCCTGGCGGCGGAGGAACGGGCCGAGTGGCTTCTGAACTACCGTGACGGCTCGTTCATCATCGCGGACATGCCGGCGGTCCGGCGAATGGCGGCCCTGATGGGCGTGGCCGTCGAGCCGGTCGGTCCGGCCGAGATCGCCCTGATCCGAGCAGAGATCGAGAGCTCGAACATGGAATCGGTTCCCCTCGAGCGGGCTCCGAAGGTGGCCATATACACACCGCCGAACAGCTCGCCGTGGGACGATGCCGTGACGTTGGCCCTCGAGTATGCGGAGATCCCGTACGAGACGGTCTGGGACGCGGAGGTGCTGGTCGGGAGGTTGTCCGATTTCGACTGGCTCCACCTCCACCACGAGGACTTCACGGGCCAGTACTCGAAGTTCTATCTCACCTACGCGGGCACCGAGTGGCTGCGGGAGGAGGTCGAGCGCAACGAGGGAGTGGCCGCCGATTTCGGGTACGCGAGCGTTCCCGAGCTGAAGAAGGCCGTCGCGCGGGAGATCCGCACGTACGTGGAGGGTGGAGGGTTTCTCTTTGCGATGTGCACGGCGACCGAGACCCTGGATCTGGCCCTCGCGGCCCGGACGACGGACATCGCGGCTTTCTTCGCCGACGGGTCGCCGGTGGACCCGGCGGCCGACCGGACGATGGACTGGGGCCAGGCCATGGCCTTCGCCGACGCGGCGATCGTTCACGAGCCCTCGATCAGTGCGTTCAGTGACATCGATGGGCACCTGGTCAACACGCCGCAGCGACTCCCCCTCTCCAGCTTCACGCTGTTCGACTTCAGCGCCAAGTTCGATCCCGTTCCCACGATGCTCACGCAGAGCCACGTTCGGGTGCTGCCCGACTTCTACGGTCTGACCACCTCGTTCCGCCGGGCGCGCCTGAAGCCCGGCATGATCGTGCTGGCCGAGGGAGGAGGTGGAATCGCGAAGTACATTCACGGAGTCTATGGAGAGGGAACGTTCACGTTCTATGGCGGACACGATCCCGAGGACCCGCAGCACCTGATCGGAGATCCCCCGACCGATCTGGAGCTCCGGCGGCACTCACCGGGGTATCGTCTGATCTTGAACAACGTGCTGTTTCCGGCCGCCAAGAAGAAGGAGTTGAAGACGTGATCAGAGATCGGGTTCCGGCCGTCGGCGAGCTCCGCAGGAAGAGCTCGTCCTTCCCGTCCGTCGACGCGACGCTCTGAGCGCCCTCCTTGTCCTCCACGCTCGTTCCCCCGCCCGACGTCGGACGCCCCGAGGCGGAAGGCCCGGATCCCGTCCGGACGCCGCTGGTGTGGGGTGCGCGCAGGCGCGACGCTTACAGCCGCGCCCTGCCGTGGGCTCTGGGCGTCTCGCTCCTCGTCCACGTGCTGCTGGTCCTCTTCGTTTCGCGCCTGTTGGACCTGAGCGAGCGCGGTTTTCTCGGACCGCCTCCCGAGATCATCCCGCGGCCGGATGGCATCGAGGTCGTGGACGTGCCCACGCCCGATCCACTGGAGCCACTCAGCGAGCCGGAGCGTCCCGATATCCGGCCCGGCGAGCAGGAGGTCATCCAGGTCGTGCCCGGCGAGCCGGACGAGGTGGGCGGTGCAGAGGCGGAGCCGGAGAGGCGCGGGCTGACGAACGCCGAGCGCCTCAGGGCACAGTTCACCGATCGCCGCCTCTGGGTCCCCTATCCCGATGAGCCGTGGCCCGCCCACGTCGCTCAGGCGTACGCGCGCGCTGACAGCGCCGTGCGCGCCCTGCTCCGCGTCTGGTTGGACAGCTTGAGCCTGTCGGAGGAGGAACGGCGCAGGGCGACGGAATGGACGTTCGGCGAAGGAGATGAGAAGTGGGGCATCTCCGACAAGGGCCTCCACCTCGGCGACATCACGATCCCGATCCCGTTCGGCGCGCTCTTCGGGTATAGCATGTCCCCGAATGCCCAGAAGACGCGCGAGATGATCCGCCAGTTCAACGAGATCCGGCAACAGGACATCGAGACCGACATCCGGAAGGAGCGCGACGAGGCTCTCAAGGAGATGCGGAGGCGCACCCGAGAGGAGGTCGAACGGCGCGAGGGCGACACGACCGAGGCAGCGCCTCCCGATACGGCGGACGGCTAGGAGCCTGTCCGAGTAATGGGCCCTGGCTCCAGGGAAGCGCGGCCCTGGTTGGATTTCCTTATCGTCGCCGTTAAACTCTCCCCGAAGCATCCTCGGAAACCAAGCCACTCTGGATACGGCCGACTTTGAGCCAGAAGCTCGACTCCAGATACGACCCCGCGGGAATCGAAGCGCCGATGTACCGGCGGTGGGAGGAGGCAGGACTCTTCCACGTTCCCGCCGAACGGGTGAAGCGGCCGTACGTCATCTCGATTCCGCCTCCGAACGTGACCGGCGCTCTGCACATGGGGCACGGGTTGAACCACGCAATCCAGGATGTGCTGATGCGCTGGCGCCGCATGCAGCATTATGACGCGGTGTGGGTGCCTGGCACCGACCACGCGGGAATCGCGACCCAGAACGTCGTGGAGCGAGAGCTGGCGAGGGATGGGGTGTCGCGCTGGGATCTCGGCCGTGAGGCGTTCGTCGAGCGCGTTTGGGCCTGGGTGCATGAGTACGGCGGTCTGATTCTCGAGCAGCAGCGGAAGATCGGCGATTCCTGTGATTGGGAGCGGACCCGCTTTACCCTCGACGAAGGATTGTCGAGAGCCGTGCGGGAAGTGTTCGTTCGCCTGTACGAGAAGGGCCTGATCTACCGGGGCGAGTACATCATAAACTGGTGCCCCCGTTGCAGGACGGCGCTCGCCAACGAGGAGGTCGAGCACCGCGACGAGCCGGGCAAGCTGTACCACATCCGCTATCCATCCGCCGTCGAGGGGGAGGAGGGTGTGGTCGTCGCGACGACACGCCCCGAGACGATGCTCGGCGACACCGCTGTGGCAGTGCACCCCGAGGACCCGAGGCACGCCGCGAGAATCGGCCACGACCTCGTGCTTCCACTTGTGGGCCGCCCACTGCCGGTGATCGCGGACGAGTATGTGGACCTGGAATTCGGGACGGGGGCCCTCAAGGTGACCCCGGCTCACGATCCGAACGACTTCGAGATCGGCGAGCGACACGAGCTTCCGCGTGTGAACGTGCTGCAGGCGGACGGCTCGATCTCCGCCGAGGCGCCGGAGGCGTATCGAGGGCTGGACCGGTTCGAAGCCCGCGAGCGCGTTCTGGAGGATCTCGAGGCCGGAGGCTTCCTGGTCGAGATCGAGGATCACCTCCATGCGGTGGGTCACTGCTACCGATGTGGAACGGTCGTCGAGCCCTGGCTGAGCGAGCAGTGGTTCGTGCGAATGAAGCCATTGGCCGAGCCCGCCCTGGCCGCGTATCGAGACGGCCGGCTCCGTTTCCATCCGGAGCACTTCGGCAAGAAGTACGACCACTGGATGGAGAATATCCGGGATTGGTGCATCAGCAGGCAGCTCTGGTGGGGGCACCGCATTCCCGTCCGCATTCCCGTCTGGTACTGCGATGCCTGCGGCGCCGAGATCGCCTCGCGCGAAGACCCTCCCGAGTGCCCGGAGTGTAGCGGCGACCTTCAGCAGGATCCGGACGTTCTGGACACCTGGTTCAGCTCGGCGTTGTGGCCGTTCAGCACCGTCGGCTGGCCGGACGAGACCGATGACCTGAAGGCGCTCTACCCGACGAACACCCTGGTGACCGCCTCGGAGATCATCTTCTTCTGGGTCGCCCGGATGGTGATGATGGGTCTCGAGTTCATCGGCGAGCTCCCGTTCACGGACGTGGTCATCCACGGGACCGTCCGGGACCACCTCGGACGGAGGATGGCCAAGTCCCTCGGGAACGGCATCGA
>JBDHFW010000061.1:0-13494 GCA_039590175.1 Gemmatimonadota bacterium
GCTCGACTTCGGAACGACCGGCCGCCTCCGTCACTCGGACCTCCTCATGTACGACCGGCAGACCGAGAGCTGGTGGCAGCAGGCGGTCGGCGTGGCGATCGTGGGCGAGCTTCTGGGTACGGAACTGGAGTTCGTCCCGGCGAATACGTTCTCCTGGGAGATGGTCCGCTCGCTCCATCCCGACGTCCTGGTTCTCTCCCGCGATACCGGACACCGACGGGACTACGGGCGTAACCCGTACGTCGGCTACGACGACCCGGGTGGCTCGCCGATACTGGGCTTCTTCACCGCCGACGAGGACGCGCGCCTGCCGGCCATGGAGCGGGTCGTCGCTCTCGACATCGGCGACGGCTGGGCGGTCGGATTCTCGCCGCTATCCGAAGTGAGGGTGGTGAACGATGAGGTCGAGGATACGTCGTTCGCGGTGGTGTGGAAGTCAGGAGCCTCCAGCGCCTTGGACCGGTCGCAGGTCAGCTCCGGGCGGGACGTGGGACAGACGGCAGTGTTCGACCGCCATCTCGCAGATCGAAAGCTCACGCTCGAGTGGAGGAACGGCGGGCTTCGCGACGTCGAGACCGGGTCGACCTGGGATCTCGCCGGGCGTGCCCTCACCGGACCGCTGCAAGGTCAGCGGCTGAGGAGCGTGCCGCACGGCAATCATTTCTGGTTCAGCTGGGTCGTGTTCCGTCCCGACACGAAGGTCTGGACCGACTGAAGCGGGCGTCCACGCGCCGGGTCAGCTCCCCGTGACGTAGAGCCTCTGCTCGACGCGGCCGAAGTTGGCGCGCTCGGGATCGATCGCCAGGATCTCGAGGCGGTATTCGCCCGAATCCGGCGCCACCAGCGCACTCTCGAACTTGCTGCGTTCGCCCCCGTAGTCCAGGGTCGTCTCGGCGACGGTCCCGCCATCACCTATGAGCCGGGCCAGGATCTCCAGGCGCTCCGAGTCCCACATGCCCCCCGGCGTGATCGGGCAGCCGCACAGCATCTCCACGTGGACGCGCACCCCGATCGGCTCTCCGGCCGGAAACGTCCCCTCCGGCATCGGCGACTCGAGCCGGATCGTGAACCCGTTGAGCACCAGCACCAGGCCCTCGCCGAGCACGTCTCGCCCGGGCACCATCCAAAGCGTCGTGGAGGTTCGCTGCACCGCCTGCGGCGTCCCGAGCGGACCCTCCGCCGTAACCTCGACCAGAGTGGGCTCACTGATCTCGAGGGTGGCGAGGAAGCCTCCGGCGTCCTCGGTATCGAAGACGGTGCCCCCACGCTCCCGCGGCTTCGTCATGATCAACTCGGTGCTTCCTGTGCTTCCCAGCTGCGTTCCGCTTGCCAGGACGGTTCCCGTCTCGACGTTGCGGATCGTGATCTGGGCGCCGCCGACGTTCGTACCGATGATCTTCGCGTCGTGGGAGACCGCCCGGACGAGCAGCTGGGTCTCCACGGACTGCCCGACGGCGGGTCTCGCCATCAGTTCTGTCGCTACAAAGCCTAGGGCACCAAGCAAGCACCTCTTCATGAATGCGGAACGAGTCACGAATCCCTCCTTCAGATGCGGACGACCGACGTCACAGCTGCCGGCCCCTCCCGAAATCGGAGACGCTCATCAACGCTTCAGGGAAGAACATCGCTTTTTCGCGTCGACCGAGAAGCTTCTTGAAATATCCGGCCGCCTGGTCGAGCACGTTGATGACGGACGCGTGGCGAGGCGGCTGGCGCAAGACGGCACCGAACGCCGTCCGGTACTCGCCGACCAGCTCGGCGAAGGGCTTCTGGCTCCCTTCTGCCACCAGCCGGCCCAGCCCGCGGAGTCCTTTCTGACTGTAAGTCATGAGCACGAACTTGTAGCGTGCATGGAAGTCGATTAAGTCCCGCAGCGAGCCGGCCTCTTCGACCTCCCGGAGAGAGGCCAGGGCGAACAACTTCGTCAGGAAGTGCTCCCGGATTCGAGAGTCCCTCAGCCTTCCTTCGTCCTCCACTGCGAGATGCCCGAACCGATCGAGCACGGCCTCCCCGAATAGGCCTGCCCCCTTGCCCGATGAGCTCAGCTCGCCGTCCGGCCGGTACCTCTTCACGTCCCTGATTCCGCACGACGGCGAGCGGTTCTTGAGCAGGAAACCGTCGACTGACGAAGCACCCCCCAGGAACCCATCGGCGAACGTTTCCATCTCGGACGTCAGCTCTCGTCCCGTCGACGGCTGAACGAGCCTGATTCCCCTTGCCCCTCCGACCAGGCGGATCGGATCTCGCGGAACACCCAGGCCGATCTCGACCTCCGGGCAGATGGGTACGAGGTCGACGTGGGGCTCCAGCTCGAGCACGAAGCCATAGGCGATCTTCTCGCCGTTATAGCGGACCTTATCGAGCTCCAGGCATCGGCTCAGGACGACTCGAGGCCGGGCAAAACCTGTCATCGCCCGATGCACCTCATGCCATCGCCTCCGATCCGACATCCGGATTCTCGGCGACAAAGGAAATCAGGCGCTCCGCATAGGAGCTGAAGGTAGGGATCTCGATGCCGCTGCCCTCGAGATCCGCGCGGGCGCGCCCCGTCGCATAGACCGTCGGGTGGTTGAAGTAATCCACCAGCGCCGCCGGAATACCCGTGGCGCGGCGAATCGGCGGTGCCTTGAGCGCACTCTTCGCCAGCCCGGCCGGCAATCGAAGTCGGATCAGGCGTTTCCGTGTCGCCCGTTCGAGTAGGCGTATCATCTCGCTTACGGTGGGCGGATCGGGATCCGCAAGCTGATACACCCGCCCGGCCGAGGCCTCCAAGCCGGACAAGTAGGTGATGGCCGCGATCACCGCATCACTGGGAGCGAGCGTCACGCGGGTCCTCGTCGGGTCGCCGACCACCGGAATGACGGCGAAGTGGGGCTGGCGGAGCAGGAACCGGATGAGGTAGTAGGGACCGTCGTACTTTTGAGTCACACCGGTGCGGCTGTCTCCGACGACGATCGCCGGACGATACACCGCGGCAGGAAGCCCGCCCTCCACCGCCGCCCTGACCTCGACCTCGGCCAGGAACTTGGTCTCCTCGTAGTGATTATTGAAGCTCTGGCCCACATCCAGGTCCGACTCTTGGAAGGTCCCGTCGTATCGTCCGCTCACGTAGCAGGTGCTGACGTAGTGGAGTCGTTCCAGCCTCGGGCAGCTCTCCGCGAGCTGCAGGATGCGCCGGGTCCCCTCGACGTTTACGCGGATTCCGGTCTGCCTGGAGACTTCGAGATCGTAGACGGCGGCCAGGTGGTAGATCTCGGTCGTTTCCCGTTCTATCTCGCGGATCCTCGTCATGCCGAGCTCGGGTTTCGCGAGGTCTCCCTCCTGCAAATGAATCCGACCGGCCAACACGGGGCCTTCGCTCGCCAGCTCCTCTGTGCGACGGGCAGCGAGCTCGGCGTATCGTCGCTGGACCAAACACACGGCGGAGCGGCCTGGGGCGCGCTCCAGCACCCGCGGGAGGAGCTCCCTGCCGAGGAATCCCGGGAATCCGGTGAAGAGGATCGAGCTCACTGGCTCATCGCGTCACCGTTCCTGGTAGGCAACGGCCTGCAAACGGCGGCCCTAGCGAAGCCCGGGGGTACGCTTGAGAATCCGCAGCGCGCGTGTCATCACCCGAGTGTAGCGTTCCTCATCGAGCCAAGGCGGCGCTGCGAGCGGAAGGCCCCGCTGGACGGCGATCGTCTGGGCCTCGGTGAACTTCCGGATACCCTCCGCGCCATGTCGACGGCCGACGCCGGAGTCCTTCATCCCCCCCATGGGCGCATCCACGGAGCCCCAAGCGGCGGCGTAGGCCTCGTTGACGTTGACCGTGCCCGCCCGGATCCTGCTCGCGACCCGGCGACCGGTCGCGCCGTCCCGGGTCCAGACGCTCGCGTTGAGACCGTAGGGCGTGGCGTTGGCTCGATCGATCGCTTCGTCCACCGACTCGAAGGCATGGACGGACACGACCGGACCGAAGGTCTCCTGGTCGCAGAGCTCCATCTCGTCGGTTACGTCCGCGAGGATCGTCGGCTCAAAGAAATAGGGCCCGATCTCAGGGCGGGCGCGACCGCCGGCGAGCAGTCGCGCGCCCTTGGCCATCGCGTCCCGAACGTGCCCCTCGACCTTCTCGAGCTGCTCGCGGGAGGTCAGAGACCCGATGTCCACGCTGAAGTCCAGAGCCGACCCCAATCGCAGACTGCGGGTCGCGGCGGTAAAGCGCTCGAGGAACGGCTCGGCGATCGAAGCCTGTACGTAGAGGCGCTCGAAGGAGATGCAGAGCTGGCCGGTGTTGGCGAACGAGCCCCGCGAAGCACCTCGGGCGGCGGCATCCAGGTCCGCGTCCGCCAGCACGACCATCGGGTTCTTGCCGCCGAGCTCCAGGCTGAAGCCGATGAGGCGCGCCCCGGCCCGACCGGCCACGACCCGGCCCACGGCCGTACTCCCGGTGAATGAGAGGTAATCCGCCTCTTCGACGACCGCCGATCCCGTCTCCTCATCCCCGACGACCACCTGCAGCAGATCGGGGGGCAGGCCGGCTCGGTACAGGAGGTCGACGGCCCACAACGCCGTGAACGGGGTCTTCGGGTCCGGCTTCAAGAGAGCCGCGTTTCCGGCGAGCAGGGCCGGGATCGAGTCGCTGATCGCCAGGCTGAGCGGATAGTTCCACGGCGCGATCAACCCGACGAGGCCGACGGGATGACGATGCTCCCAGGCGACGGTGAGACCCGGGATCGCGCCTCTTCGCCGCCGAGGCTTCAGGTGCTCACCGCCGTGCAAGGCGTAGTAACGGGCCACGACGGCAGCGTCCGCCACCTCCTCGTACGCGTGCGATCTCGCTTTGCCCGTCTCCAGCTGCACGAGGTCGAGAACCTCGTCACGCTGCTCGAGGAGCAGGTCGTGAAAACGCAAAAACGCCTGCGCCCGCTCGTCGAACGGGATCGACGCCCACGCGGGCTGTGCGTCGCGGGCGCGAAGCGCGGCCGCCCCGACGTCGGCCGGCTTGGCGTGCGGTACCTGTCCGAGGGTGTTTCCGGTGAACGGGATCTCGACGGCGACCGTCTCGCCCGGCTCACTCACCGGCGCAAGGCGGGAGGCGATCCGCTCGAGCATCGCCGCGTCCACGGATCCCATCTCGGGGGCTGCTTGGACGGAGCTCATAGGGACGGATAATATGGGAGATCCAACTTCAACGCTCACCCCGAACGGAGCAGCCGAATGAATCCGAAGTCGTGCGTGGCCGCCTGGCGGCGGTCAGCCGGGATCCTCCGGGCGACGCTTTTGTCGACCATCCTGCTCGGCTCCACCACACCCCTGCTGGCACAGAACCCGATGGACGCCGACTCCGACGACGTCGCGTCGATCGACGCGATCATCGCGGCTCTCTACGACGTGATCTCGGGACCGGCCGGCCAGGAGCGGGACTGGAACCGGTTTCGATCGCTCTTCCTGGCGGAGGCGCACCTGATGCCCTCGGTCGTCACGCCTGACGGCAGCATTCGGCACGTCGTGTGGTCACCCGAGGAGTACGTGTCGCGAGCCGGCGCCCAACTGGAGGAGGTCGGCTTCTTCGAGAGCGAGATCGCCCGCGTCACCGAGGAGTTCGGCAACGTCGCCCATCTCTTCAGCACCTACGAGAGCAGGATCGAGGAAGAAAGCGATCCGTTTCAGCGCGGCATCAACAGCATCCAGCTCTTCTGGGATGGCGAGCGCTGGTGGATCGTGAACATCCTCTGGGATCAGGAGCGGGACGACAACCCGATCCCGGAGAAGTACCTGAACTAGGTTGAAGAGCCGGCCGAGTCGTAGGTCAGGGAGCGGGGCTTTCCCCTGAGCTCCTGTCCACCGGGATCGCCATCACCGGAGCGCCTTCCGACAGGCGCTCCAGGCCCCCGACCACCACCGTGTCGCCCGCCGCAGCTCCCGACCGGAGCTCCACGAAGCCGGGCGTTCGTATGCCGAGCTCCACCTCCCGGCGCGTGGCCCGGCCTTCGGCCACCGCCCAGACATAGTCCGCGCCCGAGAGCGGGAGGATCGCGTCCTCCGGAACCACCACGGCATTCGGGCGCTCCTCGGTCGCCAGGCTCGCCTCGATGAACATGCCCGGCTTCAGGTAGCGGTCCGGGTTCGGCACGCTGGCCTTCACGGTGATCGTACGGCTCGGAAGGCTGACCACCGGGTCCACGAACTCCACGTCCCCGAAGAACTCGCGCTCGACGACCGCCGCCACGCGGAAGGACACCTCCTGTCCGACGGCCAACGCCTCCGCGTACCTCTCGGGCACCCGGAAGCTGGCCCGCTGCGGATCTACGGTCTGCAACGTCGTGAGGGTGCTCGTCCGGTTCACGAAGTCGCCCAAGCTCACGAGACGCTCGCCGACGACCCCGGAGAAGGGAGCGCGCACGACGGTGCGCTCGAGCCGCACCTCCAGCAGATCCAGCTCCGCCTGGGTGCTTCTCGCGTTCGCCTCGGCCTCGTCCAGCTGTGCCGGCGAGGTTGCCCTTTCCTCGATCAAGGCCTTCGTACGCTCCAGGGCCTGTGCGGCCAGATCCCGCTGGGCCTGAAGGCGGGCCACTTCGGCCTTTAGCTCTGCGTCGTCAACCTTGAAGAGTGGCGTCCCGCGACGGACCTCCGCCCCTTCGCGAGCCAGGATCTGTACGATCCGCCCCTCGACCTCGGGACGAAGCTCGATCGACTGTACGGCCTCGATCTGGCCCGTGGCGGAGATCGTCTCGATGACGGTCTGCTCCTGGGCGATCGCGACCTCGACAGGCGTCCCCGGAGGCGGCCCGCCCCCAGCAGCGCCTTCGCTCGACTCGGCGCCACACGCCGCCGCGCCGAGCCCCAGCAGCAGCACCAGCAGCGGCAGCGTCACCGCCGCCGGCTCACTCCGAGTGGTCCTCATCTAACCTCCGCAGGCTCGAGCGCCGGCACTCCCCGTCGACTCCGCAGCCGGGCGAGCAGGCCATCGAGCAGGATGTACACGACGGGTACGAGGTACAGCGTGAGAGTCGTCGACACGAGCATCCCTCCGAGGATCGCGTACCCCAGCGGACGCCGGCTGGCCGAGCCTGCCCCGAGTCCCAGGGCGATCGGCATGATCGCCGTGATCGTGGCAACGGAGGTCATCAGGATCGGCCGCAGACGAATCCGGCCCGCCTCCAGGACCGCCTCGACCGTGTCCAGTCCGCGCTCCTTCAATTGGTTCGCGTACTCGACGAGCAGAATCGAGTTCTTCGTCGAGAGGCCGATCAGGAGCACCAACCCGATCTGGCTGAACAGGTTGAGCGTGGAGCCGGCGACGAGAAGCGTGACCAGCGCGCCCGTCACCGCCAGCGGCACGGAGAGCAGGATCGTGAACGGGTGGACGAGCGACTCGAACTGGGACGCCAGCACCATGTAGACGACGACGAGCGCCAGGATGAAGGCGAACAGAAGGGCGGAGCCGCTCTCCTCGAGCTCCCGCGAGTCGCCGGCCAGCGCCGTCGTGCTCCCCCGCGGCAGAACAGAGGCCGCGGCCACGTTCAGGGAATCAAGCGCCTCTCCGAGCGTGAAGCCCGGGGCGAGGCCGGCGGTGAGGGTGAACGATCGCACCCTCGAGTAGTGGTTCAGCTGACGCGGGCTGACAGTCTCCTCTACGCGAACCAGCGCGTCGAGTCCCACCAGCGAACCGTCCCTCCCCCGGACGTAGAGGCCCGTCATGTCGCTCGGCGTGGCGCGGGCATCGGGCGCCATCTGAACGATCACGTCGTAGAGCTTGTTCTCGCGGGTGAAGGTGCTGACCTCGCGCCCTCCGAGCATTGTCTGCAGCGTGCTCGCCACGTCGGCGATCGGCACGCCCAGATCTTCTGCCCGGTCACGGTCGTAGATCACCGTGAGCTCGGGCTTGTTGATGCGGAGGTTCGTGTCGACGTTGACCAGTCCCGGGATCTGCCGCGCTCTCCCCACCAGACGATCCATGCCGACGCCGAGGGAGTCGAAGTTCGGGTTCCTTACTACGAAGTTGACCGGACTGCCCCAACCGAACGCGGGCGGGTTGTTCGCGAAGGCGAAGACCCCCGGAATCCCGAACAGCTGAGGCTGGACTTCCGAGATGATCTCCTGCACAGAGCGGTCGCGGTCATCCCAATCCGAGAAGCGGGCGAACGCAATGCCGCTGTTCACTCGGCCTCGCCAGCCGATCACGCTGAACAGATGCTCGATCTCGGGCACGTTCAAGAGGATCTCCTCGATCCGCCGCTGATACTCGTCGGTGTACTCGAGGGACGCGCCCTCCGGCGCCACGGTGATCGCCACGAAATACCCCTGATCCTCCGGCGGCACGAATTCGCGCTTCAGGGCCTTGAAGACGAAGACGGCGAGGAAGACCGTGGTGAAGGCGCCGAGGAGCACGTAGCGCCGGTGACGGACCGCCCACGCCAGGCTCGCTTTATACAGCTCGGCGATCCGCAGGAAGGCCCGCTCGAAGAGGTTGAAAAGTCTTCCGTGGCTCGCGGGGACGCGCAGGATCTTCGCGCTCAGCATCGGGGTGAGCGTCAGCGCGACGAAGGAGGAGACCACGACCGCGGCGGTCATCGAAAGGCCGAACTCGCTGAACAGCCGGCCCGTCGTTCCGCGCAGGAAGGCGAGAGGCGAGAAGACGGCCACCAAGGCGATCGTCGTCGCGATGACCGCGAAAGCTATCTCGCTCGTGCCCCGCATGGCGGCTTCCGTGGGGTTCTCTCCCAACTCCTCCTGATGCCGGTAGGCGTTTTCCATCACGATGATGGCATCGTCGACCACGATCCCTATCGCGAGGATGAGGGCCAGCAGGGTCAGGTTGTTGATGGTGAAGCCGAGAAAGTACATGACCCCGAAGGCCGCGATGATCGAGGTCGGGATCGCGAGCCCCGGAATGATCGTGGCCCTCAGGTTCCTGAGGAAGACGAAGATGATCATGACGACCAGGAAGCCCGCCAGGATCAGCGTGTCCCCGGCCTCCTCGATCGAGCGGCGGACGAAGATGCTGCTGTCGAAGCCGACGTTCAGCTCCACGCCCGGCGGCATTTCCTGCTCGATCTTGGGGAGCTCGGCCTGAATGCGGTCCGAGACCTGGATCAGGTTGGCCTTCGACTGGCGGACCACCCCGATCGCGATGGCGGTCCGCCCCTTGTAGCGGAGGATCGCGCGGTCACTCTCCGGTCCCAGCTCGACCCGCGCCAGATCCCGCAGACGGACCAGCTGCCCGTCCTGACTCGAGACTACCATCCTCCCGAATTCGTCCGGGGTCTTGAGCTCCCCGAGCGCCCTCACGGTGAACTCGCGACGCTGTGACTCAATCCGGCCCGCCGGCACCTCCACGTTCCGGCTACGGATCGCCGACTCGACATCCTGGACAGTGAGGCTGCGAGCCGCGAGCTCCGAAGCGGAGAGCCAGACGCGCATCGAGGGCCGGCGTTCCCCGTGGATCTGGGCCTGACCCACTCCATCCACCGCCTGCAGGCGTGTCTTGACCACACGATCGGCGATCACGGAGAGCTGGATGAGGTCGTAGTTCTCGCCCGAGAGCGCGAGCCACATGAACGGCTGGGCGTCGGAGTCCTGCTTCGTGACGACCGGCTCCTCCACCTCCTGCGGCAGGCGGCCCCTGACCCGCGACGCCTTGTCGCGGACGTCCTGCGCCGCCTCCTCGAGATCCCGCGAGAGCGTAAACTCGATCGTGATGTTGCTGAACTGCTCGGCGCTGGAGCTCGTCAGCGTCCGGATCCCCGGGATCGTACTCAGCTCCTCCTCGAGCACGTCCGTGACGGTGGTCTCGATCACGCGCGGGTTCGCCCCGCGAAGTACGGTGGTCACGGAGACGATCGGCGAGTCGACGTCCGGATACTGGCGGACAGGCAAACGGCTGAAGCCGATCGCGCCGAACAGAATCAGCGCGGCGCTCATCATCGACGCCAGTACCGGCCTCTTGATGGCCGTTACGGGTAGTCTCACTCCCCTCCTGCCTTTCTGCTCCCGGTCTCCGGAGTCTGACGCGCGGCCCGCCCCCCGGCGTTGCCTGCACGTCCGGTAGCGTCAGGCCGAATCTCGACCCGGGCCACGCCACCGATCGCATCCATGACCTCGCGAAATCCCGCCAACGCTCGCTCGTCGACGCCCGTCATGACATGCGCCTCGAACTGTCTCACCATCCCCGAAACCCGCCCGGCGAGCTCCCGACCCGAGCCGGTGAGCCTGATCAGGAAGGAGCGACCGTCCTCCGGGTTCGGCTCGCGACGCACCAGCCGTCGTCGCTCAAGCCGGTCGATAAGCCCGGTCAACGTGGAAGGCCGGTGGCCCAGCACGCGCTGAAGCTCGTAGATCGGCGCGGGGCTGTAGCTCTCCAGGTATGAAAGAAGGTGCGCCTCGTCGTTGCTCACACCCAGCTCGGCCGTCCTATCGGCCAGGTGCAGCCCGATCTGGCGCGTAGCCTTGTGAATCGGCGATAAGATTCTGAGCGTCATCCCGTCCCATCCTCACATCCGCCCGGCGCTCCACCGGCACTTCGTGTGGGCGCCGAAGGATCGGCGCGCAAGAGCAACCTCAGGCAGGTTTCAGGTCATTGGTTCCCGAATACTACGAATACGAAATATCAACGGCAACATCAGCCGCCGCCGCGCACGACGTTGGGTGGCGCGGCGACCCTCGGAAACGGGCCAAGCGGACGTAGCGCCGGCGACCCGATGGCCGGAGCCGAGCCGATGGCCGCCCCTACGTGCACGCCGCCGAAGCGGGCGCCGACGGCGAACCCGCGTCCGGCACGCCTCGCGCGAGCTCCCGGGCCACTGGCCAGGGGGCCATGAACCGGATCGTGATAGGGGTGGATGTACGGCGCCAGGTAGATGACGCCATAGGGATAGTACCGGCCGTAGTCGACGTAGGTGGGCTTGCCCTCCTGAGGCTCGACATCACCCGCATCTGCCACGTCCCCCACATCCTCCGCTTCCGGCCTCGGAGTCGCCTCCAGCACGATCGTTTCGGCGACTCGAACCTCGAGATCCAGCTCGATGAGCGTCTCCAGCGAGACACAAGCGCACACGGCCAGCCCGCGGTGCGTCTGGAAGCGCTGGAGCGCGCCGCGCGTGAACGGATCCAGCGAGCCGTCGCGCCATGCCTCCCCAAAGCCCGCGGCACTCAGCGCCTGTTGTACGGCGCGGACCTCGGCGGGAGACAGACCCTCCATGACGTGGAGGAACCGGCGGCCGGTGGACGGCTGGACGGTCTCGAGCACCCGGACCTCACGCCGAGCTGCCGCGTCCGTCTGCGCAGCCACCGGGAACGGCCGCACGATCGCCAGAGCAGCCAGCGAGACGGCCAGGAGCGGCCGGCGGCGTAGGATCGTCTCTGCCGTCATCCGAGTTTCAGGTCCTCCGGTCCTTGCGCTGCCTGTTCCCGATCGCCCGCTTGCTGGACGGCCGGTTTCCCGCCTTCCGGTTTCCGGTCGGCCGTGCTTCTCACGTAGATGTCGCGCTTGGGGTAGGGAATCTCCACGCCGTGCTCGTCGAACAGCTCCTTCACGCGCTCGGTGACCTGGTCGCCGATGGCCCTTCGACGCCTCGCCTCGTCGATCCACGGCCGGGCCTCCAGATCGACGCTCGAAGCTCCGAAGCTTCGCACGATCACGACAGGCTCCGGCTTCGACCTGATCCCCGGAATCTCTCTCATGGCCTTGAGGACGAGATCCTTGGCCAGCGTCGCATCGGCATCGTAGGCGATTCCGATCGGAATCCGGAGCCGGATGTCCTCACCGGAGGCCGTGTAGTTGATGATGTCGCGCCTCATGATCTCGTTGTTGGGCACGATCACGATGAGGTTGTCCGGCGTGCGGATCTTCGTGGCCCTGAGCCCGATCTCGACGATGTCCCCCCACGTGCCGTACTCCTTCGGCACCGTCCAGAGCTCCACCCGATCACCGACCTTGAAGGGCCGGTCCACGATCAGCTGGACCCCGGCGATCAGATTGGAGAGGGTGTCTTTCGCCGCGAGCGAGAGCGCCAGGCCAGCGACTCCCGCGCCAGCCAGAAGAGGCCCCACGTGGATGCCGATCGTCTCGAGGGCGACAAGAGCGGCCGCCGCGATGAGCAGCCCCCGTATCAACTTGTTGAAGAGCGGCAAAGCCGTGTCGTCGAGCGACGTCTCGGTGCGTGGCGCCATGCGCTCTGCCAGCATCTGAAGCAGGCTGGCCAAGAAATTCGATATCGGAAACGCCAGCCCGACGATCCAGACGGCGATGAGCGCCGAAGCCGCCCTGACGAGACCCCAGGTCAGGGCCAGACGCCAGAGCGCGAAGAAGACGACGGATAGAAGGAGAAGCTGTCGGACGAGCCTTGCGGCCCAGTCGTCCAAGACGTTGGAGGTCCGGCTCTCGGCGGCACGCTCCACCCTTCGCATCGTCCACCTAACGGCGATGTAGAGAAGAGCCGCCATGCCGATCCAGCCGGCGCTCTCCAGCAGACGCGGCAGCGAGAACGCCCACGCATCCTCGAGCCACCGCTCCAGGTCCGCCTTACCCAAGCTGAATCCCGATTCCTGCATGCTCGGAGATTAGCCGCCCTCCCCGCGCTCGCGCTATAACGCTCGGAGAGACCGCCGGCCGGAGCAACTCCGCCCGGAACGATCGCGGGGCCCGGAACGACCGCGGAGCCCCATCGACGACGCGCAGGCAACCCGAACCGCGCGGCGCAAAATGCGAAGCGGTTGGTCTTTCGCTACGTCCCCGGTCGAATTCCACTCTCGAGCCACCTTGGGCTTCAAGACGACCTGTGCCGCGAGAATGGTCGAAGTGCTAGCAAGGTAAGAGGATGCGGGAATCCGCCCACCAGGCTCTCCACCACCTGCCTCTCATCACCGCAACGGCATAGCCGATGCTCCCCTCAAAGCGGCGATGGTGCGACCGGCTGCATCCCTCGGCCGCTCAGCCACAAAGCCAAAGAGCCGCCAGATCACGGCACGGGAGCCTGGAGAACGATCTTGTCCGGTAGATCAAGCGACAGCGCTGGTCGGGTGGCCGGCCCGGAGAACCTTCTGGGGGCCCGCGTCCTCATCGTCGACGATGAAGCCGCCAACGTCGAGCTACTTCGTCACGTTCTGGAGCCGGTAGGGTACAAGAACCTCATCACGACCACCGACCCTCGCCAGGTCGCCGATCTCTGCCGGCAGTTTCCCCCGGACATCGTCCTGTTAGATCTGAGAATGCCGAGCCTGGATGGCTTTCAGGTGCTCGAGCAGCTGCCGGATCTCGTGGCGGATTTCGAGCATCTTCCCGTCCTCGTTCTGACATCCGATACGAGCCGAGAAGCCAAGTCGCGCGCCCTCTCCAACGGCGCCAGCGATTTCGTCAACAAGCCACTGAGCCCAGGCGAGGTTCGCCTCCGAGTCTCAAATCTCCTCCAGACCCGCTTCCTGCAGCTGGCCCTTCGAGACCAGAATACACTGCTTGAGCGAAAGGTGCGTCAGCGCACAGCGGATCTGGAGGAGGCACAGTTCGAGATCGTCGAG
>JBDHFW010000062.1:0-18486 GCA_039590175.1 Gemmatimonadota bacterium
CCTCGGTCCCCAGGTTCGGCCATACCGACACCCCACCCCCGTCCACCACCGTCGCCAACAGCTCGTCCGCCACCAGCCGCAGCTTCAACCCCAGCCCCGGTACCTCCTCCGGCGCGGCGGCCGACGCGGGCGTTCCGGCGACCGTCGAGAGGTCGCCATCGTTCAAGAGGCCACCTTCATGAAGAACGGTGTTCGGGACGACCATCTCGACCAGCGGGTGCTTCTCCAGAGCCTTCAGCCGGCTCCCGGGAACGACCGCCGAGAAGCCCCGCACACGACGGTAGCTCCGCCGCATGGTGAGGTCGTACTCCCCGACGAGCTGGTGAACCGCCCCCGGCACATCCAGGACGTGCGGCTTGAGGATGACGATGTACTGGTCGGGAACCACCGAGTCCTTGCGGACCTGTCCGGGAGCGGTCGCGCGGGCGGCACCGCTCTCGGCCTCCGCGGCTTCGGTCTCGGACGACCCCGTGGAATCCTCCGAGGTTTCGTCGGAGGCGACGCCCAACACGCTGGATGCATCTGGGCCCTCCGCCGAGGTCGACGGCGGAACCTCTGGGCTGGTGGGTGAGCCATCCCCCGAGCAACCGTTCAGGAAACCGGCAAAGACCCCCACAGAGAGCAGAAATGCCCGCTTACTCAACATCTTACAGCTCCTTCGCCGACGACGGTGCCGCACTCCTCCCCGGGAAGCCAGCGGCGTCGGACGGGCTTGCAGATGTTCCGACCCCTATGCTATCTCCATGCCGGAGCGGGTGAGGTAGACGATCTCAACCTCAACCTCGTGGCTCGGTGCATATGAACGAGCGAACCGCCATCCATCCGTCCCTCGCGAACGGTCAGATCTCTCGGCACCTTTCCTCATCTGACGACGGCCAGGAGCCTCCCCACCACCCCCCCTCGCTTTCAGGAGGTCCCGGACGACGATCCCTCTGCACCCTCGGCGTCGTGTCGGCGGCGCTGTTGATCACGACCGGCTGTGGAGTCCGTCAGGAGGCACCGGATCCGGAGATCCCTCCCACCGCGGTTTCGGTGCCCTTCGTGTCACTGGTTCAGATGCAGTACGGCAACCTGGGGGACGAGGCGCACATGGTCGTGAGAACCCGCGCCGAATGGGTAGATCTGTGGGCTTCAGCGACGGAGGGCCTCGAGCCCACCGAGGACGCTCCGGTGGTGGATTTCGGCCGGAAGATGGTTCTGGTCGCGGCCATGGGCAGGCGCCCTACGGGCGGCTTCGCCGTCCGGATCGGGGCGGTGTTCGAGGACCGGGAGCGCCTCTACGCGGTCGTCAGCGAAACCTCGCCGGGCTCGGGCTGTCTGACGACTCAGGCGTTCACGGCCCCCGTGTCCGCGATCTCGGTCCCGCTCAGCGGGAAGCCCGTGAGCTTCGTCAGGCGCTCCGACACCCTGAGCTGCGACTGACCCTTTCCGAATCCAGGAGGAGCGGTCCGATTCTGGATTGGCGTTCGAGTCCGAACGGCGACGGTACGCCGCCGATCGTCATTTTTTTCAGAATGATTGCAGGAAGTGACCGCCTGCTGGACGCACCGATTGGATCGGGCTAGGGCCGCACCGACTATTGCGCTAGACGTACCAGAAGGTCACGCGCCATCTGGTTGAAGACATCCGTGAGCACATCCGGGGAGGGTGCGAAGTACATGCGCCCCTTGGGCTGGTTCGGGTTGGCGATTCCGTCTTCGTTGGCGAGCAGCTTGAGATAGTCGAGATCGGGCTGCACGATCGGGTCGCTCGCATCGGGATCCCCCAGACCGATCGTGTAGAGCAGGAAGCCCTGGCTTCGGATCGCGTCCGCCATCTCGATGCCCTTCTGGCGAGCCTCGTTCCGGACGTCGTTCTCCCGCCAGCCGAAGCAGCTGCTGACATATCGGCACCCGCTGGGCGTGGCCAAGCGGTCCATCGAGAGCTGGTCGGGGTTGTTGAAGTATCCCCGTACACGGCCCGTCTGGTAGACGGAGACCGCCATGACCCGGTCCCGCCCGTTGATGATGTCGCGGAACGCCGTCGGACGTCCATCGGTGAAGAAAACGATGACCTTCCGAGAGCGCGGCCGGAGAACCGGCAACTGCATCTGCTCCATGCCAAGGCGCAGTCCCTCGCCCGTGTTCGTGTCCCCGGCCGAGACCATGTTCTGGATCTCGCTCGTCATCGGCGTGGTGAAGAAGTCGGTCATCGAGATCGGCGTGTCCGCCCGCACCTGGAAGTGCGTGAGCGCGAACTGGTCGATCACATCGTCGAAGTTGCCGAGGAACTCGATCACCGCACCCTGGAGGTCATCCCAGGCGCCTTCGCGGGCGAGCGAGCCGGATTGATCCAGGACGAGCGAGAGATCCACCGGCGGCACCGCGGCGACGGCCGAAGCTCCGATGTCAATCTCCTCCCAGCCCATGATCCGCATGAGTGTGGTGGGCAACGGCTGCGTGGCCTGGGCAGCCACCGTGGTCTCCCCCTGAGCGTTGAGGTCGAAGCTGAGGGAGAACGTGACGTCGTTCTGGCCATCCGTGATGCCGTTCAGCGCAGCGACGGCCCGGCCTTGCTGCTCCGCCGCGGTCTGGCCCTGTCGGACGGCCGAGGCGGCGGCGATCGCCGCCGCGTCCACCGCGCGACTGATGCGGATCTGTCGCAGATAGCCGCGCCCGAGGTCCACCGCGAGCCCGCCGGCACCGATGATCCCCACAAGCGATACGGCGACGAACGCGGCGATCGCGCCGCGCTCTTCCTTGATTCTGCGCGCCCATCGGGGAGTCCGGCGCGGTCGGCGCGCCTGGCCGGGGCTGGAAAGGGAGTCGTTCTGTCTGGAGCGGTTGTTCGTAAGGGTCTGCTCAGAAAACCGACACATCATACATCGTGTCCGGAATAATGGGTGCAAGGACTCTCGACAGCGGGGTCACTTTCTGGTGATCGTAGAATACCTCGACGGCAAACAGCTGCTGGCCGTCAACGAGCCCGGCCCCAGCGTACTTGGAAACGGTCGAATCCAACTGGCCGACGCGGCTCAGCCCGACGTATCCGGAGGTGGCGACCTGCTCCTTCAAGGTCGGAACGCCCCCTTCAACCAAGATCCTCGACACGATCGTCCCGCCGCGCACATCCAGTCCGATCGACACGCCATTCGACATCGTGACCGCGGCCACGGTGTCCAGCGCGGTGCCGCGGACAGCGATGTTGGCTCCCTCCCGGCTCAACGTCGCCATCCCGTGAGCCTTGTCGAGAGCGTTGCCGAGCTCCAGGATCCCGAAGCTCATGATCAGGAGGAAGGGCAGAACGATCACGAGTTCGACGAGCTCGGCGCCTTCGTCGCGCTTCCAGATCTCGCGCGCCAGTTCGAGGAGCCTGCGCCGCGGCGCCCGCTCCACACGTCGAGGGCCAACCGCCCGCCAGCTAGAACGCAGGTTCATTTCTCATCGCGGTGGTGACGACTATCTCCTCGAGTGGGGAGAGGAGGTCGCCCATGGGCTGGAACCAGAAGTCGTACTCGTACTGCACTCCCACCTGCACGACTTCTTCCGGCGCCCCGCCGTCGGCCGGAATGATCACGATCTGCGCCACGTCGACGCCGAGATTCTGAGCGCTTCGCTGGATGACGAACTGGATCGACTCGGCGCGCGTCATCGGGTTGCCCGTGTCGGGGTCGTCGAGCGACCGGCCGGTAACGGCGAACCTTGCGGCCTCCGCCACGGCATGCCGGAGCGTGAGGCGCGTGTAGTAATGCCGTCCGAGCTCGAAAATCCCGAAGAAGAGAAACAGGACGATAGGAATAGCGAACAGGAACTCGACGGCTACCGAGCCTCTCGCGTTCCTATTCCTGCCACGGCGCCCGCGGCGAGCCGGGCGTCTCATCCTGTACGTCGACCGTCTAGCTCTCACCGGCACTCCTCTAACTGTGTGTCCCTTTGGAGCTTCCACCCGCGCGCTGAGTCGCGGAGTCGAGCTCGAACGCCCTCACGAAACTGGCCGCGAGCCGGTCCTGGCTTTCTTAGCAGGCTCCGTACCTGACCGGGTCCACTCGGTCATGGAAATGTAAGTACTGCTATGACAACTATTTATGGTAATCCATCGACAATTCCTGGGAGGCACTCGGCCGGCCAAGTAGCGCTGGTGCTACAGCAGCGACTCGCGGCGAAGCTCGGTTCCCGGGCGAGGGGGTGAGAGCTGCGGTCTCACAAGCGGTTGAAAACGAAGAAGATCCAGCGTGTGCGGGGGGCGTCTGGGCGGGCGCTGTCGCCCGGGGGCAACAGATGGCAAATGGCGTGCCCCTCGAGACTGAGCCGCAGCGGATCGCGGACTGAGGGGCACGACCCCCGGCGACGAGATCAGGCCTCCGGGGCCAGCCGGCGGCGAGTTCTCCCCACACGGCGATACGGGTCTTTCCCCGCACGACACTCTCGGCGCGAAACGCTAGCTTTTTTGGAGAATCGCCTCCTATCGCCCCGGAATAGAGTCAATCCGAGGCGCAGTGACGCCTTCGCCCGAGTGGAGCGAGAAGTGGAGAGGCAGCATTCCCGGTCGGTTTCCTGCGCGAGTTGCGCCACCGAAGCGCCCGCCGGTGCCAATTTCTGCGCCGAATGCGGAAACAGGATCGGGGCGTCGACGGACGCTGAGCGCCGCATCATCACGGTCCTCTTCGCCGATCTTTCCGGCTTCACCGCGCTTACCGAACAGTTGGATCCGGAGCAGGTCCGCTCGCTGATCACCGGTTGCCTGAACCCCCTCTGCGATTGCGTCACCCTGTGGGGCGGCTTCGTCGACAAGTTCATGGGGGACTGCGTGATGGCGCTCTTCGGCGCCCCGATCGCCTACGAGAACGAAGAGGAACGCGCGGTGCGGGCGGCGCTCGACATGCGCGACGCTCTTCATGAGTGGGCGGCGAGCGACTCGGCCGCCGCGATCTGGGAGAGCCTGGGAGCCGCCGGTGATCGTGTCTTGCCTCCCGGTTCGACATCGCCGCTTCGGCTGAAAGTCGGCGTTAACACGGGCTCGGTCGTCACCGGCGTCTTCGCCGGGGGGGGTGCCCACAACTATACCGCGGTCGGAGACGCGGTGAACGTCGCGGCCCGACTTCAGAGCGCCTGCGAGCCGGGCGAGATCCTCATCGGCGCCTCCACCTACGAGCAGGCGAGCCATCTGTTCGAGTTCGGGGACGAACGCTCGCTGGTGGTTAAAGGGAAGCAGGAGCCCGTCCGGGCGCGGAGCGTGATCGGCCTCCGTGCGGAGCGCGGCAGATCTCGAGGCTTCCGCGGACGCGTCACGCAATTCATCGGGCGCGAGACCCAACTCGAGAGCCTGCGGGCAAGCTGGTCACGTGCCAAAGCCGGCCAGTTAGCCTACTGCCTCGTCTCCGGCGCGCCGGGCATAGGCAAGACCCGGTTGATCGACGAGTTCCGGGCAACTGAGGAGCTCGGTCCGGAGGAGTTCGCGCGCGGCCGCAGCTATCCGTACGCTCGAAGCGCACCGTGGGAGCCGCTGACGGAGCTGCTCCGGGACCTGTACGACGTTTCGCCGGAGCTCGAGCCGCTCGAGGCTGCCGCCGCGATCGCGAAGACCGCTGGAGCAGGGTGGCCTCGCGAAGGGGTCGCCGCCCTGGCCGTGGCGCTCGGCAATCCTGCCTCCGAGCTGCCGGAGCTGGAAGGCTACAACGGAAGGGAGCTGGAAGTCCGGATCTCGGAGTCCGTCGAGAGCGCTCTGTGCGCCGGTACGAACGAACCGACGGCACTGGTTCTCGAAGACCTCCAGTGGGCGGACCATGCCACGCTGGATTTCTTGACGAGGCTTCCCTCTCTCCAGCTGGACGGCCCGGCTCTGATCGTGCTCGTCGCGCGACTCCCTCTCCCGGAGGAGAGGCTTCTCGGCCGGCTGTTCGAGGCGATACCCGACAAGATCGCTTTGGCGAGCTTCAGTCCGGCGGAGTCGCTGGCTCTCGTCGACGCCGTGCTCGGAGAGCACGACCTCCCCGAGCCCTTCACCCGCCTCATCGTGGATCGCACCGAGGGTAACCCCCTGTTCATCGAGGAGATGCTGAAGTCTCTGGCGGTGAAGGGCGTGATCACGGAGGAGAATGGGAAGTGGCGCGCGGTCGCGGACCTACGGGATGTGCCGGTGCCGGACACCGTGGAGAGCCTTCTCAGCACGCGCATTGACGGGCTGGGCGCATCTACGCGGCGGGTACTCCAGTACGCCGCCATCGTGGGTCGAAGGTTCTGGTCGGGCGTGCTGCGGGATGCGCTCGTCCTGGATTCGGTCGATGGCGAGCTCCACGAGTTGGTCGAGAGCGCCATGGTCAGGGCGCTACCGCACTCCCTCGTGGCCGGCGATCGCGAGTACGCCTTCGAGCACCGCTTGCTGCAACAGGTGGCTTACGCCGGTCTGTTGAGAGGCCTTCGCGCCGAGTTGCACGGATCCGTCGCGAGCTGGCTCGAGCAGCACCTCTCCGCCACCGACTTCGACGCCGGCCACCTTGTCGCATCCCACTACGAGCGCTCGACGACTCCGGGGCGGGCGATCCCATATCTCCAGAGGGGGGCCGAGGAGGCGAGGAGCCGGGGCGCGCTGCGGGATGCCAGCGAGATGGTGGACCGGTCGCTGAGAGTGGCGACGAGGGGTCCCGAGCGCACGGAGTTGCTGTGTTTGGCCGAAGAGATCGCGGCGGAGATGGGAGACCCGGAGGCCCGGTTGGCCGCGATCCGGGAGCTCGAGAAGGCGGCTCGAGTCGGCGCGGACGAGACGCTGGAGGCGGAAGTGGAGTTCCGGCGCGCAGCCTACCTTCTGTCAGCAGGCCAGCTGGCGGCGGCGAAGCTGGCGGGCGAAGAGGCGCTGGACCGATTCAGAGAACTGGACGCGCGCTCTCGAGAGGCTGACAGCTACTCGCTCCTCGGGCGCGTTGCGCACCTGTGGGGAGATCACGCGCGGGCGAGGGAGCACTACGAGGCGTCGCTCCCGCTCCAACGGGAGGTCGGAGACCTGGTCGGCGAGGCCGAGATCCTGGACCGGCTTGGCCTCGTCGAGGTGGATCTGGACGATTTCTGCCGAGCCCTGGAATACTTCGATCGGGTGGCGGATCTCTGCACGCAACTCGGCCATCGCCACATGGAGGTCCGGTTGTTGGCGCACCGGGCCACCGCACTCAGATGGCTGGGTTGCTACGAGGAGGCGGAGGAGACAGCACGACGGGGGCTGGAGCTGGCACACGACGGAGGATCGCGTGCGTCCCTCTCCACAGCCGAGATGACGCTGGGTGTCGTGTTGGCCGCCATGGGCCGAGTGAACGAGGCGATACGATACCTGATGAGCGCTCTCGAGAAGGCGACGGAGATCGGAAGGGTTGCGTTGGAGGCGCGGATCTGGCTGTCGCTGGCGGAGATCTCGGAGGGAGAGGAAGCGGCCGACTGCGCGAAGCGTGCGAGAGAGCTGGCAGCTCGAACGGGCCTCGTCCATGTGGACATCCTGGCCCTTGCGCGTCTGGCGGAGATGGCGCTGGATGAAGGAGATTCGGGCTCAGCGGACCGGACGTCCGCCGAGGCACTGGCGAAGCTTTACAGGCACGGCAGCATTCAGGGCCCGGAAGAGGTCGTGCTTTACGCTCGGGGACGGGTGTTGGCGGCCGCCGGGCGAAACCCGGAGGCCGCAGCCATGTTCGAGGAAGCGCAGGAGACGATCAGGACGAAGGCGGCCAGGATCGAGGATCCCGAGGTGCGCCGCCACTTCCTCGAGGACGTGCATCCCAACTCGGCGATCCTCAAGCTGGAGTTGACGACGTGAGGCCGGGTTGACGGCCGAGGCGGCCTGGCTGCTCGCCTTCCTGCTAATCGGCCACTTTCTGGGAGACTTCACGCCGCTCTCGACGGCGAGCATGCTGCGCGCGAAAGCGGTGGGGACGCCGCTAGGCCCGATCGGGGCGCACGCGGCCGTGCATTCCGGACTGGTTGCCGTCGCCGTTGCCCTCGTCGCAGGCCCGGGGCTCGGCCTCGTCGCGTTCGCCGCGGCGCTGGAGTTGGTGAGCCATTTCGCGATCGACCTCGGCCGCGGGCGCCTCATGCGGCGCTTCCCGCCGTTGGGAGACCCGGCCAACAGCTCGTTCTGGTCGGTCCTGGGGCTGGACCAGCTCGCTCATGGACTGGTGCTGATCGGCCTCGCCCTGCTCGTCACGTGATCGCCGTCAGATAAGCTCCAGGAAGCCGCACGGGCAGATCTCGACGCACTTCCCGCACTCCTCGCACCGCTCCAGCGCCAGGGCAAAGTAAGCTCCGGGTTCCGCTTCTTCCACGCGGCTGAAGCAGAGCGGCGTGCAGTACATGAAGCAGTGCTCGCAGCCGAAGCACTTTCCGCAGGAGAGGCAGCGTTCGACCTCTGCCAGGAACTGCTCCTCGGTGAGGCGGAGGGTGACCTCCGCATCTGCATCGGCGAGCGCCGCCTCCACCGGGAGATGTTCCGGTTTGGCGGGCAGACGGGGAGCGTAGAGGTCCATTCGGAGCCGGTCCGCTCCGATCGGGACCTGCGGGCCTGAATCGGCCGCTTCTCGCTCGCCGTCGATGGCCGCGGTGCTCCGGGCCATCTCCCCCGAGGCGCCGCGAGCCCTGGCGTCCGAGAGCGGACCGCGAAGATCCGCGTGTACCGTCTCCGCGGCTCTCCGGCCGTGAGAGATCGCCATGCCCGCGATCCCCAAACCGAGCACGTCTCCACCCGCCCATACGCCATCGTCGATCCGGCCGATGTCGTTCGACACCAGCCATCGGCCCTCGCCGTGAAACGCCTCCAGGCCACGCCAGTCCGGCTCCTGGGACACGGCCGCTATGAGGGCATCCGCCGGCAGGTCGTGTTCGGATCCCGGGACCGGGACCGGGCGACGCCGGCCCGAGCCGTCGGGCCCTCCCAGTTCGTTGCGCAGAGCCACGAGCCCGACGATACGCCCGTCGCTGCGCTTGATCTCGGCCGGTGAGGTCAGCAACCTGATCAGGACCCCCTCGGCGAGAGCTTCCTCTATCTCTGCCTCATCGGCGGGCATCTCCTCCTTGGAGCGTCGATAGAGGATCGTGACGTCGGAGCCGGCACGGCGCGCGGTTCGGGCGGCGTCAACCGCGGTGTCTCCACCTCCGACCACGACGACGCGCCGGCCGAGGTCGACGGCTTCGCCTCGGTTGACTCGGGCCAGATACTCCACGCCCGTCCACGAGCCGGGACCCCGGGCCCCGGGGACGGCGAGGGGGAGGCTCTTCTGCGCACCGACGCCGAGGAAGAGGACGTCGTGTCGCTCGCGGAGCTCAGCGATCGTCACGTCGCGGCCGACTCGGGTGTTCAGCTCCAACGCGACACCGAGGTCGAGGATGCGCTGGATCTCTCCATCCAGGACCTGCGGCGGGAGTCTGTAGTCGGGGATGCCGTGGCGCAGCATGCCGCCTGCCACTTCATGCTCGTCGTAGACCGTCACCGGGTATCCACGGCGCGCCATCTGATAGGCGAATGAAAGACCGGAGGGGCCAGCGCCGATCACACCGATGCTCTCCTGCTTCGGATCGGCCTCGAGCTCTTCCAGGGGCAGCTTCGCGGCGATCGCCCAGTCCCCCAGGAAGCGCTCGAGGGCGTTGATCGCCACGGCGCCGTCTTTTTCGGAGCGGTTGCAGCCGCTCTCGCAGGGATGAGGGCAGATGCGCCCCAGCACTGCAGGGAACGGGTTTACATCGGTGATCATCCGCCAGGCACGGGCGTAGGCATCCTCACGGCCGACGCCGGTCTTGGAGCGTTGGGCGATCACGCCGATCCAACCGCGAATGTCGCCGCAGTTCGGGCAGCTGGCCTGGCATGGCGCAGGCTTCTCTCGCTGGCCTGGCCTGAAAACCGATTCCGGGTTCTCGGTCACGCCGTCACCTCAGGAGGCCACCGCGGAGTCCCGCTTCAGTTCGCCGGCTGCGGCGGGTGCGGCTGATCCCGCCTTCCTGCACGTCCCCATCTCGCGAACGAGCGCTCGGACCATGCCACGAAACATCAACCAGTGAACCGGAAAGAGCGCGTACCAGTACGCGTAGCCCAGCAGCCCATCCGGCTCGAAGAGAGCGAGGAGCCGCACAAGCGATCCGGAATCTTCCTCCTCGACCTCGAATTGTAGCCAGCCCCTTCCCGGCATTTTCGCCTCGGCCACCAGCCGGAGCAGACGGTCCTGTTCGAACGCCTCCACCCGCCAGAAATCCACGATGTCTCCCGTCTGCAGCTGCTCCGGACCCCGCTGATCACGACGGAAACCCACGCCCCCAATGCATCGATCCATGAAGCCGCGGGTTCTCCAGAGCCAGTTGGCAAAGTACCAGCCGGTGTGTCCGCCGATGTGCTGAATCGGCCGAAACGCCTGCGGCGGAGGGCAGTGCGCTCTCTGCACGCGCGAGTACTCTAGGACCTTCTTCATCGGGTCTCGAGCTCCGGATTCTCGGTAGTGGCGGATGCAGCGGCCGCCCGGGCGCGCACCAGCTCGGCATTGATCTCTCGAATGCGATTGGACATGGTCTGCAGGATGCTTACGGCCAGGAACGGGTCCTTCTTGATCCTCTTGAGAAGCGTTCGCTTGTCCACGGTCAGGACCTGAGCCTCTCCGCGGGCTCGCACGGTCGCGGATCGAACCTCGCGCTCGAAGATCGACATCTCGCCGAAGAAGTCTCCTGCACCCAGGACCGCCAAACGCACCTCTCCATCTTCTGTCTCGCGCAGCACCTCGACCTCTCCGGCCTGGACGACGTACATGGAGTTGCCGACCTCGCCCTGACGCACGATCGCCTCGCCGTCAGCCCACGACTTGCCCAGTGTGGCCCTGCGCATTCACTCCTCCAGTCTTCCTGTGACCATTACCTCCCGGCCGGATGCCGAGAGCCAGGTTCCAGAGCATGCCCGCCACGAAGGCGGGATGAAGCGTGTTCATCAGGATCTCGCGATAGCTGGCGCTGCCGGTAAAGAGGTTCCACAGCACGGCACTCATCCGTCGCGATCCTTCCTTCCGTTGCTCTCGGGTGGTCATGCGAAGGACCCCACGCCGCCAGACGCCCAACACCTTGAACGTACGCGTGAAGCCGAACAAGAACTTGCCGATCGTGTTGTCCCTTTCGATCGCTTTGCAGGCCGGCCAGTAGTTCCGCTCGAAGGCCTCGGCCGAGACGCCGTGGAAGACGACTGTTTCGGCCGCCGCCTTCGCCGTTCTGTACGCCGCCCCGATCCCATCCTTGTACAAACGGGTGACGCCGCAATCGCCGATAAGCATCAGCCGATCGGCGTATGGCTTCCGGGGGCCCCTGATGTTGATGAGCGGAGCGCAGTTGCAGACGGTCGGGAGGGCGTGCTCCGGCATGCAGCGACGCACCCCGGGCGAGGCGAGGAACGCCGAGATCAACGCCTGGTCGATATCATCGCCCAGGACCACAAGGGTCACGTACTCGCCCTTGGGTATGAGCGCCGCGAACTCCAGCCTCGGGATATCGGACAGGAAGACATGCATCGAGCTGCCGAGCGTTTCCCGGATTATCCGTTGATCCGCCTGGAATTCGCAGATGTAGGTCCTCGTCGTCCGCGTAGCCGATCCAGGCTCGGAGCCTCGGACCAGGTGTGAGAGGTTGCTGTTCACTCCTACCGCCAGCGCGACCAGGTCGTACGTGGAGCCCCCTTCGCCCGGGTGCCGGAGCCGCGGGAGGCCATCCACCCATTCGAGCCCGCTGACGAGCTTTCGCTCGAGACGCGCACCGCGATCGGCGGCCATCTCCAGGAGATATCCGTCGAAGCTGTCCCACGGCATGTCGCCTCCTCCACGCGGGCCGTTGCCCCGGAAGACGGAGGCGATCCGCTGCTCGTGAACCGGGCTCTCGATCCGGACGCTGCCCTCGTCCATGTGCACGACGTAGGACTCGATGCCCCGCTGAACGACGCTGGGCGGCAGGTTGATGCCCTCGGCCGCCAATATCTGCACGAGTGACTCGGAGATGATCCCGCCGCAGTGGTTGCACCCCGCGGGACCGGAATGCGAGAAGTGCCGAGGCTCGTAGATGTCGACCGTAACCGGCAGGTCCACGGCCTCGGCCATGCCGAGGAGGAAGTAGCTGAAGAACGACCCGGCCGGTCCGCCGCCGATTACGGCGATCCTGGCGCCATCCTCGAGGGAGAGACCGGTCGTCCCCTCCTCCGGAAGCGCCGTCAGGAGTTCCTCTACCGTAGAACGGCGGGTTATCCTCATTTCGCTCACACGGAATCGCGGGCCACGATCGCCGTCCCCGTAACGGGCTCCCGGCGAAGCGGTTCCCAATAGTCAGTCTCCTTAAGCTAAGAACGACGAGGAGCGAGGATCTGCCCGGATTCCTTCGTGACGTGCTGTCCGGAATCTCCCCTCATGCGACAGCGGCGAGACACTTCTGCGGAGAAGCCGCGGAAGCACCCGTAGGGTGAGAATGGCGGGAAAGCGGAGGGGGAGGAAGAGGGGCCAGTAAGCGCACCTGCCGCTCCCGACGCTGGTTTCGTAACTTCGGGCAAAGCTTGGAGACTAAGCCATGCGTGGGTTCATCCCCTGGGCAGCTATCGTCGTCCTCGCCTTCTTGCTGTGGGATGCCAGGAAAGCATTAGGGCGTGGCGGTCAAGGCATTCTTCGGTGGAGCCTTGCTAGGCTGCTGGCCCTCTGGGCAGCCTATGCCCTCGTGGTTTGGTCCACCTCAAACGCTCAAAGCGGTAACGGTGCACTGCTCCTGCTTTGGGTGATCTTGTTGCTTCCGTGCGCCTATGTGACGTGGAGGTGGTTCCGCTCTGAACCGGACTGAATTCGCTTTCGCTAGAAAGCGAGAGGGCGGCCCCGAAGAAACCGCCCCGGAAACGCCAGCTTCTAGTTCAGCCTAAGCCGAGGATGGGCCGCCGCAAGTCGGGAGACCCTCTATTCTGCGGCGTATCGATGCGCTCGTGGAAGGAGGACGATACCACACTTTTCACCACACCCCAAAAAGCAGTGTTCACGTCTTATATAAACGACGGGGGCCATGCGGGCGGGCCCGTCTTCTTGAGAGGTGTCTGAGAGAGAGTGGGGTGCGCGGCCCTTCCTGAGAGGGGTGTCTGAGAGCGTTCATGATGAAACATAGGACTGCCGTTATTGGTGTTAGCGTACTTGCAGCTCTGTTTCTGCCTGGGTGCTCAGACCAACAATCGGCAGAGGTGCCTGGGCAGGTCGTTCGATCGGAGACTTCCAGATTCACAACCCTCGATCTGAAGGTCGGCATGAATCGTGAACAGGTCGAAGAGAAGGTAGCGGCTCTTCTCGAAACGCAGAGCACCTATTCCACATACGGAAACAATCTGACAGGTGGCACCGTCCGGTATAGCGATGGTGATTGGATTCTTGAAGTGGAATACAAGGCGGGCGCGCCCGCGCCATGGATTATCGGCGAAGATGGGAAGGCGCAGCACTATCCCCCAGAAGAACCCTACCAAGTCGGATTCAGCTGACGGCTCTTAGCCGGTTCACGGTTTATATAGAACGCCCCCCGCCTGGGGGGCTTGCCTGTCTGCGAGGGGTCTGAGAGGTTCACGCTTGCGGGGCGCTGGCCGTCTGCAAGGTGTCTGAGGCAGGTCAGGAAAGGTCGTAAGTGTTCAGCCTCCCCTAGCGCGGGGGTGCCTGGCGGACGGCGCGGATGGGCTCCAGCACACCTCGGTAACCTCGGCCACGGCGGCCGCGCCCGTCTGGTCGGTGTCCGGGATCAAGCCGACAGCCCGAATGGGAGGCGGATCCTCGGCGAAGAACTCCCTGAAGTCGTCGAAGGGGTCGCGCGACTCGTCTCGCCACGTGCCATCCGCATCCCAGGAGTTCCGGAGCACCCAAACGGCCAATCGGTCCGAGACGTGGCTGGGGAAGCTCGTGCCTACTGTCTCCAGGTTGCCCCAGCTGTAGAACAGGACCCGGCCTTTCCGCAGCAGATCCCTGCCCTCGACCGGTTCCTCGGCGAAGATGAGGAAGAGCCTCACGGGGCTGTCGTCCACGTCCTTCTCCCGGAGGTCGGCCTCGGAAAGCGGGGTCGCGGTTCTCCATCTCCAGCTCACGCTACCTGTCTCACCCGCGGCGCTCTGAAGAGGGGGATCGACGTCCACGTAGGCGAAGGCGGCCTGGTCCTGCGACGATAGCCGCAGCAGGTGGTTGCCATCGTCGCCCGGCACGATCTCGAACGCCGGCATCCGCGCCCCGGAAACCCCGCGCCGTCCCCACCCGGGCGGAAGCCCTCTTCCCAGCGGTGCGGACTGGAGTCCGAAGAGCGGTCGACAGGAGTGCGATGAGGCGCGGTCGTCCTGTCCTAAGAGGACGCTGGGCAGGGTGGCCGAGAGCGCGACCGCAGTGAGCGCGACAGACTTGTATAGGTTGTCGGTCGGAGGGATTGGGAAAGACACCTGACTAACGTCTTACCAATGCTGGCTATGGGCAAGGAGGTTCACCCTGCCCCCGAGGCGAAGGGAGCGTTCTGGGGGGCTTGCCCTTCAGCGAGGGCTTTTTGAGAGCGGCGTGTACTTAGAAGCGACTCTGGAACGATTGACCTAAACTGGAGGCCCACATGGGAGGAAACGGAAGCGGTGCTGCAGCTTCATCGGTATTCACTGGGGCTGGCTGGTTCGTCTTCTGGCTCTTCACGGTCGCGTTCGCCCAGCTAGGGTTTGGCAAGGCTCTGCTGGCTATCTTCATATGGCCTTACTACTTAGGCGCTGCGCTAAGCTGATCCAAGAACCTCAGTGCGCAGAACCTCCAGAAAGCGTCAGCCCGATAGCTAAGCCACCGCTGGGCATCGCGTTAGCACGAGAATAACAGCACGCGCTTCGGAATGTTCGCCCGACATTCATGTAGACTTGGCGCGTACTGGTCGAGCTAGGTTCACTGTCTTCTATGCATGGACCCGCCCTGGGGGGTCATCGGGCAAGCATTTGAGCGGCGTTCGCCGGGCGGCTAGAACCGGAACACACGCTTGAATGTCAGGGCGGCCCAGACGACGGCACTCAGCATGGCCAAGCCTATGAGCGTGTTCACCGGATCGCGTTGCCGCGACGTCTCACCTGGGGAGTCTGCATGACTCACCGTCTCCTCGGTCTGCCCGCCGTGGGACGCGCAGAAACGTGAGCCCGCAGGTACGGAACGCTTGCAGCGGTCTCCCGACTTCGTCTTGCCTTGGCATCGCTCCACGTTTCACCTCCTACTCCCCCTTACTTACGTATTCTGGAGGGCGAGGATTCACGGGCCAGCAAAACGATCTGTGGTATCGGGGCTCGCACTCGACGGAGCGTTGGGACCTCTATTACTGTCGATTCAACTGTCGATTGAAGTCCGGCTTCTGGCCGTTTGGCGGGTTCGGGAATCCGGCAGAGGGGACGTGTTTTCGGCGCTATTGGTCCAGAACTGGTCCAACTGGCCCACGTGGTCAAGCAGAGAATCCTGTAAGTCTAGCGGAGGGGGAGGGATTCGAACCCTCAAGCCCGTGAGGGCGCCGGTTTTCGAGTACGTTCTGAGCCTTTGCGGCTGTTTGTCAGATTGTACGCTTTCCCTTGCAGTGGCGCGGCTTTTCGGCCATCGGGCCTTGCGAACCCTCTAGCCTGTTTTGCGTCTTTTTGCGGGTATTTGTGCCCAGTTTCGTGCCCAAGCTAGGACGCCCGCTTCCCCTTCTTCCCGCTCAAGGGCTCTTCCACCACGTCGCGCAGATGCTCCCTCGAGAGATGCTGGTAGTGCATCGTCGTGCGGATGTCTGCGTGGCCCACGATCTCCTTCACCTTCGTCAGGTCCTTTCCGGCCGCGAGCCACGTCGTGACACGCCGGTGTCTGAGGTCATGGCCGCGGAAGCCGTGAGGTAGCTTCGCGCGTTCGCAAGCCGTATGGAAGGCGCGACGCAGAGAACCGATCCGGTCGCCGGGCCTAGCGTTCCTTCTACGGCGAGTGTGGTGGAAGATCCAGGGTGATCGCCGGCCGCCATACGTGACGAGCCGATAGCCGGCCCTGTGCTCGCTGAGCGCCTCGCTGAGCCGAGAGGTCAGTGGGATCCAGCGCCCGCGGCCCGATTTTGTGCGATGGTCCTTCCGGCTGCTGTCTACCCACACGAAGCCCTCGGCGAGATCTAGATCGTCCCAACGCACCCACAGCGCCTCCGACTCGTTTCGGGCCCCCGTCTAGCCGATGAACAGCGTGTACATGTAGAGCATCTCGTCGCCGCTGCACTCAGCCAGCAGGCGCTCATATTCCTCGTCGCTGATGATCACCGGGTCACGCGGATCGGACTTCGGCGGTCTCACGCGTGCCACCGGGTTGCCCTCGCGCAATTCGAGTTCGTCGGCGTACGCGAATACGCGGTGCAGCACGGCCTGGTCCTTCGCGACGGTCCGCGCGCTGAGCGACTTCTTGCGCTTCTTTCCGTGAGGTCCGTGCGTGCGGCGCCACGACATGTATTGCTTGATGTGCGCGGCCTGGATCCTCTCGAGCAGCGGGTCACCCAGCTCCCCCGTCACGAAGAACGCGCGGAACGGCTTCAGCGAGTCCCGATAGGCCGCTCGGGCACCGGGAGCGAGCCCTGGCAACTCCTCGGCCTCGTAACGGCTCAGAAGCGCCGAGAACGTGACCGGCTGCGGAAGCCCGAGCTCTTCCCTGCCCGCCCGCGTCTGGAGCTCCCCGTGCTTCTTGTTGGCGAACTGCTCGGCTTGCTCCCTCGTCACATGGCGCAGCGTGTACCGATACCGCTTCCCGCCCACGGAGAAGCGGACACGGAAACTGTCACCACGCTGTTCGATGCTGCCCGGATAATCGCTACGCCGTGCCATCACCTGTCTCCTCGGGGAGAGGTTTTTCACGGAGGCGTCGGCAGCGCCGCATTCAGCCGGTCTTGCGCGGGTGGGCTGCCGCCCTTTTTCTTATCGTTGACTAAGTGTAACCAACCATATCGTAGTCGGGCAAGGTGATATGCTGTCACGATGTTGCACTGCCACAACTGCCACGGTTTCAAACAGGGACAAATGGACAACTCTCAGGAGCTAGTCGCTGAGGCGCTAGATCTGACGTGCGGTAGCCTGACGGAACTCGCCGCTGCCGCCGAAACTTCCCGACAGGTGCTCTATTCCTGGGCGGCTGGCGAGCGCAGACCGAGTACGAGGAAGCTCGCCAAATTCTATTTATCGCTGGCCGACCGCAGCGCACGTCTTGAGCGCGTTGTGCGGGACTTATCGGAGATCCTTCTAGACCGACCTCCTCCAGATGATGTCCGGCAGCCCATTGAGATCGCCAACCTTCGGATAGCTATGGCGAGACAGATGGATCCGCGTTGCCTCACGCAGCAGGCAAGAGCAAGCTGGGCTTTGGCACAACAGCTAGAAGAGCGGAGGCGTGCTCGAGAACGAGAGGAAATGAGGGCCGAGAAGTCAGAAGCGTCGCCCAAACTGGTAGAAGAAACGAACCTGCCGGAGGAGAGCGGCTGAAACCTCTGCTTCATACCTCGCACCGCTGGCCCCCTCCACGCTCCTGATCTCGTCCTTCCACCGTACCGTTGCGCATGGGTGTACTCTCTCCACTACAATCAAACTCTGTTTGGTGACCCAATTTTGGTGACCCAATCTGCCCTCACTCCGGATAGGAGAATCCCGAATGCCAGCCGCCCGCATGCTGATCGTCCTCGGAGTGGTCCTGTTGGGTGTCTCGATCCTGGCCGATCCAATCGGCCTCGGGTCCAGGCCTGGCTTCGGCACGTGGCAAATCACCGGTACCGTCGTGGCGCTTCTTATATTGGTCGCGGCATTCGTCATGCGATCTCGCCATGCCGGGAAGGGTGGACAGGAGAGTCTCGACTCCAGCTAGTAAGTCCCATGGGGGCGGTTCCTTCGGGGCCGCCCCTACCAACATCTCCTAACCTGTTACGCCTGTAACATCCCGGCCCCTCCACGCTCCTGATCTCGTCCTCGTAGAGCCATACGTCCCCGTATGTGCAGCAATGTCACAGCGTTGCGGCTCCGCTACTCTTGCGCCGCCCGCCTCAGAATCCTTTATTTATGGACTGTTGTCGCACTATTCCGCAGTAGACAGGATGTAGACTCATGATCTCACGCCGCTCGCCCGTTCGACCCTCCTTCGCTCGACGACTCTTCCGCCGGTTGCCTGTCTCCCTGGCATCCGACGAGCGCGGCGCTACGGCGGCGTTCGTGGCGGTCGGCATGATCGTGATACTCGGGATGGTCGCGCTGTCGGTTGATCTCGGGATGCTGCTTGCCGCCCGGACCGATTCGCAGCGCGTGGCTGATGCTGCGGCCCTGGCAGGGGCGGGTTGGTTGATCGTCGCACCTGGCGACGAAGCCGGTGCACGCGCCGAGGCCAAGGAGTACGCGCACCTGAACACGGTCCACGGAGCAATCACCCCCGTATTGGACGAGGACATAGACGTTATCCTCGATTCGTCCAAGGTGAGGGTCCGGGTACGTAACCAGGCCGGTCGCGGAAACGCGATCGCCACGATATTCGCCAGG
>JBDHFW010000063.1:0-17464 GCA_039590175.1 Gemmatimonadota bacterium
CCAGAATACACTGCTTGAGCGAAAGGTGCGTCAGCGCACAGCGGATCTGGAGGAGGCACAGTTCGAGATCGTCGAGCGCCTCGCTCTCGCGGCGGAGTACCGGGACGACGAAACCGGAAAGCACACCAAGCGCGTGGGAATCCTCTCCGCCAAGCTGGCGAAGGAGTTCGGATGGCCGGAGAGTCAGGTCGAGGTGATCAGGCGGGCCGCGCCGATGCACGACGTCGGCAAGATCGGCATCGACTCGGCCGTGCTGCTCAAGCCCGGCAAGCTCACGACGGAAGAGTTCGACCACATCAAGGAGCACGTGACGATCGGGCACGGCATCCTCTCCGGCAGCCGATTCTCGATGCTCCAGATGGCGGCCGAAATCGCGCTGTACCACCACGAAAACTGGGACGGTACGGGCTACCAGGCGGGACTCAAGGGCGAGGCGATCCCCGAGTCCGCTCGCATCGTCACCGTCATCGACGTCTTCGATTCACTCACGCACAAGAGGCCCTACAAGGAGGCGTGGCCGGTCGAGAAGGCCCTCGAGGAGATCACCAGCCTCCGGCGGACGAAGTTCGATCCTCGTGTGTTGGATGCCTTCTTCACGTTGTATGAGCGAGGCGAGACCGAAGGCTTCACGGAGGAGACGGTAGCTCGCAGAGAGGTGGAGCCGGCGGGGGCACCCGCGGGATCATGACCTCTCCGCTGAGTCACCGCAGATCGTACCCGCATCTAGGCATCGCCACTTCGGCGGTGGTTCTGATCGCGGCGTGCAGCTCCAACCCGGAGCCGGGGCCGGTCGTACCGGACCCCACACCGGCCGTGGAAGCTCCGCCTCCGCTTCCACCGCCTCCGCAGGCCGAGGCACCGGACAAACTGCAGGCGGCGCTGGAGGCGTTGGGGAAAAGCGACTATACCGCGGCCTATGCCCGACTCATGGAGGTCGTGGAGCTGTGCGGCAGCGCTCCGCTCGGCCAACAGGCGCTCCTGCTGATCGCCGCGACCGAGCTGGATCCCCGAAACCCCGACCCGCGACGCAGTCTCGCCGCTGAGTCCACCAGCCTGCTCCTCGGCGAGCTGGACTCGATGTCATGGGCCCGGCAGTTCGCCGAATCCTTCTACCTGATAGGACGCAGGCTCGGAGCCCGGCAGCTCGGTGCCGAGGATACCGAAGCGCTGGAGCTGGGCTGGCTGTTTCGGCACGGCTATGGTAGGCAGCCTCCAGACAGGCCCGAAGACGGGGAGGCCACCACACTCATCGACGAGGACTCGAGGGAATGGGCCGAGGTCGAGTCGAGGTCCTCAGAGACCGACTACGCCTTGAGCGGTCCGCACACGGGCAGGAACGCCACCGTCGCTGGCAGAACCGGTGTCATCTCGGGCACGAGCGGGACCGGATCCTCTCCATCGACGGGATCCGCCACCCGCGAACGCAGAGAAGAGGCTTCGCCGCACTGTGAGGCCCTCTGGGCCGCCCCTTCGGTCGGTGACGGCCAGGTCGTACAGGGCGTACTGCCCTCGCTCCCCGGTTCATCCTATCCGGCTCGGGTCACTGCCTTGCGGCGGCGGGTTCGGGAGCTCGAGGAAGAGCTCGAGCGGATCCGCCGGATCGTCAGCGAGCAGTAGGCAGGATCATGCCGAGCTTCAGGCCGCGCTTTGTGAGGGAGTTGACGCTGCGAAGGCGGCTCGTGATCACCCTGGCCTGCATGGCCCTCGTTCTCGTCCTGCCAGCGTTCTACGCGATCGAGCGGCTGGACGAGATCCGGGACATCGCGTTCGACCTGAAGGGGAGGCATGGCGCGGCGGAAGTCGCCTTGAGCCGGCTGGAAGCGGACCTGGGACAGGTCGACGCATCGCTGCGAACCTACGTGGCGGATCCCAGCCCCGAGAGCCGCGCCGGGGTATTCGAGACGCTCGGAGGGACACGTACTCAGCTGGCCAGCTTGACCGAGGCCGGCTACCAGGACGACACCGCCGCGACCACGGCTGCCATCCAGCATCTGGAGTATGTGACTCTCCGCCTGGAGAGGCTCGTGTATGCCGGAGAGGTTGGTCGAGCGACGGACTTCTTCTTCGAGGAAATCCAGCCGGTGCTGCGAGATGCGAAGGCAAGCCTCATCCCCGTCTCCGAAGCCGTGGATCGGCAGAGCGACGCAGCGACCGAACGCGCCGCCGAGCTCTCGAGCGCCACGGCCACGACGATCCCCATCGCCGTATTCATATCGCTCGGCTTTGCGATCCTCATCGGCGTGTTGATCGTCGGCAAGTTCATCAGTCCGCTGCAGCGGCTGCGCGCGGCGATGTCGAGCGTGGCGCAGGGCGAGTTTGAAACGCCTTCGGAGCTGTCGGTGGAGCGCGTCGACGAGCTCGGAGACCTGAACAGATCCTTCGTGTCCATGACACAACAGCTCGCCGAGCTCAACCGGATCCGGGCGGAGTTCGTGAGCATCGTCACGCACGACCTCAAGACACCGATCAACGTCCTGGGTGGGTACGCGGAGATGCTCCAGGACGGGACGTATGGGGAGCTGTCAGAGGGTCAGCGGGGCGCGCTCTCGGCGATGGAGGAACAGGCCGGCGTGCTCCTGGAGCAGATCAACCAGCTCGTCGATCTGAGCCGCTACGAAGCGGGCGCTTTTCGGATCGACATCGAACACCTCTACCTCGTCGACTTCTGCACGAGCCTGGAGCGCGCGTTCGAGGCTCTGGCCCAGCAGAAAGGCGTTCGCCTCGAGTTCCACGTAGATCCGCAGGCTCCCGAGATAATCGAGGCCGACGGCGACCGTCTGCGCAACGAGGTGCTCGGCAACCTTCTCGGAAACGCGTTCAAGTTCACCGACAGCGGAGGACGGGTGTCGGTGAAGGTCCGAGCTGACCTGCCGAGACGAGATCGGGTCCTGATCGAGGTCTCCGACTCGGGAGTAGGAATCCCAGCCGAGGAGCTGCCCCACGTCTTCGACATGTATTACCAGGGACAGAGCGGCACGCGCGCGAAGGGCAGCGGCATCGGTCTAGCGATCGCCCGCGAGATCGTCGAGATCCACGGCGGCGAGATCGCCGTTGAGAGCCGAGAGGGTCGCGGGACGACCTTCCGGGTCACCTTGCCGACTACGCAGGAAGGTCGGGAGCGCGATGCTTCGGAGGCTGATGAGGCGACGCATCCGACCGGCGATCAGCCCCCTGACCTGCAGCTGGTCGGCTAGCCCTCGGCCTCTTCCTGCGGTTCCGCAGGCTGGAACTCGAAGCGGATCTGCTGCGCCACCCACACCCCGACGGGCCGGTCCTGATTGAGCGCCGGGCGAAACCTCATCTCCTGTCCCACGCTCTGCGCCGCCTGATCGAGCCCGTCGTATCCGCTCGACTGCCGAAGCTGCAGTTTGGTCGGAGTGCCGCTCTCGTCGACGAAGACCCAGAGAAGCACGGCGCCGCCGACCCCCTCATCGCGAAGGTCCGCCGGGTAGCGCTCCTGGAGAATGCGCACGATTTCTTCCGCGTTGACGAGCCTGGGCGGCGTGTCGTGCGGGATGAACGGAGGCACCCAGGCCGGGTCTTCGATTTCGGCGGGACGTGGAATGGCTGGTCGCGGCATCGGCTGCGGCGGCGCAGGCACTTCCACGGCGGGCGGGGTAGGGCCGAACGCCTCCTCGGCCGGCGGAAGCACCACGAGCTCCAGCTCCGGATGGATGTTCGTGGAGACGCGACCGGTGATGTGGGGTAGGACGAAGATCAGGGCGAGGACGTGCACGAGAAGGGAGACCGCGACTCCGAGCCGCAGAGCTGTCTTGTACCCCGCATGCTCGCGGGTTATCGCGTTCTCCAGCTCCTGAAGCGACCCGATCAGCCGGGCCGGCCAGCCCGCGAATCGGTGCTTCCGGCCCGGTGAGGGCGGGTTCTCCGACTCGGAAGCAGCTTTCTCGTCGCTCAATGGGCCTCCCCGCTCGTGGGGAGCTCGTTACGCTCCTCGCCGTTTCTACGTATATCTAACTGAGAATAGGACTTCAAAGTTCGCCAAGCCAGGTCGTTGAGCGGCCCGGCGCAACCGGACGCCTTCCCATGATTCGCAAGCGCGAGGGCCCAGCACAAGCCGCGCGAGAAGCTGTCATCCCCACGCTGAGCCGCCTCTTCCTGCCGCTTCTACTCATATCCGTCGGCGCGCTCCAGCCGGACAAGGGACTCGCACAGGAAGCGGCGCCGGACGACGGCTTCCGCGAGGCCAGGGAGCGGCTGGTGCGCGAGCATATCGTCGATCCGCCGTTCGGATCCGAGTACGCCGTCCGCGATCAGGAGGTGCTGCGGGCCATGCGCACGGTGCCGCGGCACCGGTTCGTTCCCGAGGAGCTGGTACGGGTCGCCTACGAGGACCAACCACTACCGATAGGCCACGGGCAGACGATTTCGCAGCCGTTCATCGTGGCCTCGATGACCGAGCTCCTCGGGATCGGGGCCGAGGACCGCGTTCTCGAGATCGGCACGGGCTCCGGGTACCAGGCGGCGGTGCTAGCCGAGATCGTCGATCGGGTCTTTACGATCGAGATCGTGGAACCCCTCGCCACATCGGCCCGAGCGAGGCTCGAGGAACTCGGCTACGAGAACGTCGACGTGCGGCACGGCGACGGCTACTTCGGCTGGGAGACGGAGGCGCCTTTCGATGGGATCATCGTCACGGCAGCCGCCAGCCACATTCCGCCTCCTCTCGTCGAGCAACTGCGGCCCGGCGCACGCATGGTGATTCCGGTGGGTCCACCGTTTCAGGTTCAGACGCTCATGCTGATCGAGAGGCAAGCCGATGGCCGGGTCGTACAACGGAGCCTGATGCCCGTGCGATTCGTTCCATTCACCAGAGCCGAATGAGACGGGCACCCACCAATCGCTTCCAACCGTTCAGCCGCCTCCACGCCGCCATCCTGCTGATCGGCGCCCTGGGGATCTCCTACGAGATCGCCCTCATGCGAGTGCTCTCCATCGCCCAGTGGCACCATTTCGCGTACATGATCATCAGCGTCGCCATGCTGGGCTTCGCCGTGAGCGGAACCGTGATCGCTCTGCTGCGGCATCGAATCGCGGGGAAAGAGAGGCCTCTCCTCGCAGCAGGCGCTCTGGCGCTCTCCGCCAGCTTGACCACCTGTTTCGCCCTCAGCCAGATGGTGCCGTTCGAGACGTTCCAGCTGACCTCCGAGCCGGCCCAACTCCGACACCTGCTGATCCTCTATCTGATCCTGGCGGTTCCCTTCTTCCTCGTCTCGTCGTGCGTCGCGCTCGGCTTCCTCATCGAGCCGAGGCGTGTCGGCAGGCTCTACTTTTTCAATATGCTCGGCTCGGGGCTCGGCGCTGCGGCGGTCGTCGCGCTGCTCTTCTGGGTCCGGCCGGGGATCGTTCCGCTGGTTCTGACCGCCCCCGCGGCTCTGGCTTTCTCGCTGGCCGCCGGTGGGCTTGGCCGACGCTGGCAGCTGGGGCTGCTCATCCCCGCCGCACTGATGCTTGCCGCGGGCCTGACGACGGGCGGCCAGCAGATCCGAGGCTCGGAGTACAAGGGGCTCGCCCACGCGCTCCGGCTGCCCGACGCCCGCGTGGTGGCTCGATCGCAGAGCCCGCTGTCGGAGCTGACCGCGGTCGCTTCGTCGGCGATCCGCGAGACGCCCGGCCAGCTGTCGGGATACCCGATGCGAGAGCTGGGCGAGCTGCCCGAGCAGGTCGGTCTGTACTTCGATGGCGGCTCCGTATCCGCGGTGAGCCGCTTCGACGGCGCGCTGGAGCCTTTCGCCTTCCTCGACTACGTGACCGGAGCGCTCCCGTACCGCCTGACCGACCAGCCCGAGACGCTCGTCGTCGGAGCGGGCGGTGGCATCGAGGTGCTGAGCGCCCTCTACCACGGGGCCCGACACGTGACCGCCGTCGAGGTGGATCCGAGCGTTCATGCCCTGGTGCGCGAGGCGCTACGCGAGCACTCCGGCGGGCTATACGAGAGAGAGGACGTCACGCTGGTCCTGGCTGAGGGTCGCGGCTACCTGGAAGGACGGCCGGACGGCTCGCTGGACCTGATCCAGTTCGCGCTTCTCGACTCGTTCAGCGCGGCCTCGGCGGGCGTGCACGCCCTGGCCGAGAGCTACCTGTACACGACGGAGGCGATCCAGCTCTACCTTCGCAAGCTCAGCCCCGAAGGGGTGCTCTCGATCACGCGCTGGCTCAAGACCCCGCCCCGCGACGCGATCAAGCTGTTCGGGACGATGGTCGAGGCGGCCGAGCGGGCGGGGATCGCGGAGCCCGGCCTTCACCTAGCTTTCGTGCGGTCGTGGAACACCGGCACGATCGTTCTCTCCCGCGCCCCCCTCACGGAGGGCCAGACGGGCGCCGTCCGGGACTTCGCGAGCGAGCGCGGACTGGATGTGAGCTACCTGCCGGGAATCCGACGGGTGGATACCAACCGCTTCATTGTTCTGGATGAGCCGATCTACTACGAGGCGGCGACGGCCCTCCTCTCGGACCGGCGAGAGCAGTTCTACCGGGATTACGCCTTCCACGTCCGCCCGGCGTCGGATGACCGTCCTCACTTCTTCCGCTTCTTCCGCTGGCGCTCCGCGGGCAGGTTCATCGAGGGAACGCGGCACGGATGGTTCAACTTCGTCGAGTGGGGATACGTGGCCCTGGTCGCCACGGTCGCCCAGGCGGCGATCATGGGCTTTCTGCTCGTCCTGCTTCCGCTGATCCTGTTCGCTCGAGGGTCCGGCGACGGCCTGGGAGCCGACGGCCTGGGAGCCGCCGCCGTCTACTTCGCCGCGCTGGGCTTTGCGTACATGTTTCTCGAAATCGCTTTCATTCAACGCTTCATGCTCTTCCTCGCATATCCGGTCTACGCCGTTGCGGTCGTTCTCACGGCCTTCCTCGTCTTTTCGGGTCTCGGCGCCTACGCGGCGGATCGTCACCTTACAGTCAACGCGGGCGAACGGGGGGAGCCGCTGAAGCTCGTCCGCGTTGCCGTGCTGCTCATCGCGGCGTTCGGCCTGGCCTACCTGGTCGCCATCCCCGTCGTCTTCAGAGCGGCCGCAAGCTGGCCGGACCCGGGACGTGTGGCCCTCAGCCTCCTGTTTCTCTCGCCGCTCGCGTTCTTCATGGGCATCCCGTTCCCGGCCGGGCTCCAGCTCGTATCCGACCGGCGTGGCCGGCTCGTGCCATGGGCCTGGGGACTCAACGGCGCCGCCTCCGTGCTCGGCGCGGCGCTGGCCACGCTGCTCGCCGTTCATCTCGGTTTCAGGGCCGTCGTGGTCCTGGCGTTCGCTTGCTACGCCGCGGCTGCCGTCGCCCTTGGCAGCATCCACGGTTGGGCCGAGGCAGAGGCATGATGCTGGAGCGTCGATTCGGGCTAGCCGAGCACGGCACGGACGCCCGGACCGAGACGATCGCGGGCGCGACGACGTTCCTCACGATGGTGTACATCGCCTTCGTGAATCCGCAGATCCTGGCCGAGGCGGGGATGGATCAGGGTGCCGTGTTCGTGGCTACGTGCGTGGCGGCGATGATCGGAACGCTGATCATGGGGCTGTACGCGAACTACCCTATCGCGCTCGCGCCAGGAATGGGGCTCAACGCCTACTTCGCGTACACCGTCGTGCTCACGCTCGGCTACAGCTGGCAGACGGCACTCGGCGCGGTGTTCATTTCCGGTGTGCTCTTCCTCGGCCTCAGCGTGCTTCGGGTTCGCGAGGCCCTGATCAACTCGGTGCCCCGTACCCTCAAGCTCGCGATCTCGGCCGGGATCGGCCTCTTTCTGGGTCTCATCGCCCTACAGAACGCGGGTCTCGTGGCCGCGCACCCCACGACGCTCGTCACGTTGGGCGACATGAGCAGGCCCGAGCCGGCACTCGCCATGCTCGGCTTCGCTCTGATCGCGGCGCTCGCGTGGAGGCGGGTGCCGGGCTCCGTGCTTCTCGGCATCCTGGCGGCGACGGTCGCCGGCCTGCCGCTCGGGCTCACGAGCTTTCAGGGGATCGTCTCGGCGCCTCCGGATCCGCGCCCGACGCTGCTAGCGCTCGACTTTGCTGCTACATTGCAGGTCGGATTCGTCACCGTCGTGTTCGCCTTCCTTTTCGTGGATCTGTTCGACACGGCGGGCACCCTGATCGGGGTGGCGCATCGGGCGAACCTGCTGGATGAGGACGGCCGGCTGCCGCGCCTCAATCGAGCGCTTTTGGCCGACAGCTCCGCCACGGTCGCCGGGTCCATGTTGGGTACGTCGACGGTGACGAGCTACATCGAGAGCGCGACCGGCACGAACGTGGGCGGCCGAACGGGTCTGACGGCCGTGGTGGTGGCCGGACTCTTCGGCCTGACCCTCTTTTTCGCGCCTCTCGCCGCCATGATACCGGCGTATGCGACGTCCTCGGCTCTCTTGTTCGTGGCCGCGCTCATGGCCCGAGGCCTGGCGGAGATCGAGTGGGACGATGTGACGGAGTACGCGCCGGCCGTGATCACGGCGATAGGCATGCCTCTCACGTTCTCGATAGCCACCGGTATCGGCTTCGGCTTCATCTCGTACGCCGCCATCAAGCTGCTGAGCGGCAGGTGGCGCGAGGTCGGGCCCGCCGTCCTGGTGATCGCGTTGCTGTTCATCGTGAAGTTCATGATTACGTGAGCCGCGATAACGCGGGCCGCCCCGAAGGGCGTCCGGTCACGCGGCGTGAACCAGCTAGATGCCATCGGGCGATGGAGAACACGCAATGAGCGCCGAAGCGACGACAACCGATACAGCCAAGACGGACGGACACAAACGCCGAACGGAAGTGCGTAAGAGGATGCGCCTCGAGATCCCCCATGGACTCGAGATCCTCCACGACCCGGCCTTCAACAAGGGAACGGCCTTCACCCTGGCCGAGCGTGAGCACTTCGATATCCGAGGGCTCGTCCCGCCCGGCGTCGCCACGCCCGAGTTGCAGGAGGCGCGGGTGCTCGAGAACTACGGGCGCATGCCTTCGGACCTCGAGCGGTACATCTTCCTGAAAGACCTGCAGGACAGGAACGAAACACTCTTCTACCGCGTTCTGATCAACCACACCGAGGAGCTGATGCCGATCGTCTACACGCCGACGGTCGGTACGGCGTGCAAGGAGTTCGGCCACATCTACCGGCGGCCGCACGGCCTGTACATCTCGGCGGATGATCGCGGTGAGATAGCTCACGTGCTGCAGAACTGGCCGTACGAGGCCGAGATCATCGTCGTCACGGACGGAGAGCGCATCCTCGGCCTGGGCGATCTGGGTGCCAACGGCATGGGCATACCGATCGGCAAGCTGGCCCTGTACACGGCCTGCGCCGGGGTCCATCCGGAGAGCTGTCTGCCGATTACGCTGGACGCGGGAACGAACAACGAGGACCTGCTGCAGGATCCGCTCTACCTCGGGCTCCGCCAGAACCGGCTTCGGGGGCGGGAATACGCGGACCTCGTGGAAGAGTTCGTCACGGCGGTCGAGGAACGCTTTCCGTGGATCGTTCTGCAGTTCGAGGACTTCGCAACGAGAAACGCGTTCGACCTGCTCCAGCGTTACCGCGACCGATTGTGTGCCTTCAACGACGACATTCAGGGAACGGCGGCCGTGGTCCTGGCAGGGCTCCTCTCGGCACAGACCCTGACCGGCCGGCCCTTCCACGAGGAGACGCTGGTCTTCCTCGGCGCGGGCGAGGCCGCCGTCGGAATCGCGGATCTGATCGTCGCGGCACAGGTGCGGGAGGGGATCGACGAAGCGGAGGCCCGGGCTCACATCTGGTTCGTGGACTCGAAGGGCCTCGTCGTGAAGGAGCGCTCCGATCTCCAGCCCCACAAGCTCCCGTACGCCCAGGACAACCCCTTCCTGCCGGATCTCGCCTCGGCCGTCGAGGCGATTCGGCCCACCGGTATCATCGGGGTCTCGGGGCAGCCCGGCACCTTCACCGAGCCGATCGTCCGGAAGATGGGCGAGATGAACGACCGTCCGATCGTCTTCGCCCTCTCGAACCCCACCGCCAACTCCGAGTGCACCGCCGAGCAGGCCTACGGATGGACTGACGGCCGGGCTATCTTCGCGAGCGGCAGCCCGTTCGACCCGGTCGAGATCGGAGGACGCACGCTCGTGCCCGGACAGGCGAACAACGCCTACATCTTCCCCGGCGTGGGCCTCGGGCTGATCATCTCGGGAGCCGAGCACGCGACGGACGGGATGTTCTACGCGGCGGCCAAGACCCTGGCCGAGGCAGCGTCGGAGAGTGCGCTGAGCCACGGCTGCCTCTTCCCGCCACTCACCGAGATTCGAGATGTATCGGCCGCGATCGCAATCGGCGTGGTCGAGCTGGCCTACGAGCGCAAGCTGGCCCGCAAGCCGGCTCCGCACGAGAAGGGCCTCGCGCAGCACGTGCGGGAGCATATGTACGAGCCCGTCTACCCGGCCTACGTGTAGGGCCACTTGCAGGGACCGTAGAGATCGAGGCCAAAGAGGTCCATGTATGGGTGGCCTCGCTGGAGGTCGAGCCGGGCGATCTCCCTCGGTCCGAGGCTCTGCTGTCGGAGGACGAGCGCGTCCGGGCGCTGCGCCTCCGGCGCGGTGAAGACCGGGCCCGCTTCATCGCGGCGCGGGCCACGGTCCGCCGCGTGCTCGGCGCCTACCTGAAGCTTCCGCCAGCCGGGCTTCGTTTCTCCTATGGCTCGATGGGCCAGCCGAGGCTGTTGGATTGCGGCGCCGATCTGGATCTCCGCTTCAACCTGTCGCACAGCCGTGATCTCCTCCTTCTGGGGGTCTCGCGCGGGCGGGCCGTGGGCGTGGACCTGGAGCCGGTCCGGTCGTTGTCCCATCGCCCCGCCATCGAGCGACGTGTGTTCTCGGCCGGCGAACAGCGGATGCTCTCGCGGCTGCCCGCCGAGCAACGAACGGAGGCCTTCTTCAACGGCTGGACCCGCAAGGAGGCGTTCGCCAAGGCCACGGGGGAAGGCATGTGGGCGACGATGGGCCGGATCGAAGTGGCGCTCGCCCCGGGCGAGGATGCGAGGTTGCTGACGCTGGACGGGAGCCACGAAGCCGCCGCCGGGTGGACGCTCGTCCACCTGGAGCCGGCGGCCGGTTTCGTGGGCGCGGCCGCCGTCGAGGGTCGAGCCGTCAGCCTTTCCATGCGCGAGCTCGAGCACGCGGGTGAGAGGGCGCGATGAGCGTCCTCGTGAGCGCCATCCGGCCCGGCGCCTACCGCGACTCCATCGTCCTCATGCAGCTGCAGGTGGCGCTCGCGGAGCTTCCGGGAGTGAAGGATGCCGGGGCGGTGATGGCCACGCCCGAGAACCTGGGTCTTCTGGAGGCCAGCGGGCTTCTGCCGGATCCCGTGCCGGAGGCTGGGCCGACGGATCTGTTCGTCGTCGTGCGGGCCGCGACGAAGGAGGCCGGGGAGCAGGCGCTGGATCGGATCGGCACCCTCCTGCGGAGAGGCTCTTCCGGAGGTGCAGGCGGCTTTCGCCCCCACAGCCTGGAGGCGGCTGCAAAGCTGGCGCCTGGCGCCCGATTCGCGCTGATCTCGGTGCCCGGCAGATACGCGGCAGGCGTGGCCAGGCAGGCACTCGACCTCGGCCTGCACGTCTTTCTCTACAGCGACAACGTCGGGATGGATGAGGAGATCCGGCTGAAACGGAGCGCACGAGACGCGGGACTGCTGGTCATGGGACCGGATTGCGGAACGGCACTGATCGGGGGAGTCGGGCTCGGCTTCGCGAACCGCGTCCGGCGTGGACACATCGGGATCGTAGCGGCGTCGGGCACCGGCCTGCAGGTCGTCGCCTCGGCGATCCACGAGCTCGGACGGGGCGTATCGCAGGGGATCGGCACAGGAGGGCGTGATCTGAGCCGGCAGGTGGGTGCCATCACGGCCCTGCAGGCCGTGGACATCCTGCGTCGGGACCCCGATACCCGGGTGATCGTTCTGATCTCGAAGCCTCCGTCCCCCGAGGTCGCGGATCGGCTGCTGGCGGCAGCCGGCTCGACGGGCAAGCCCGTGGTGGTGGCTTTTCAGGGGATCGACGACGCGCCGGGGATCGGCGTGGCTTCCAAAACAGCGGGTGCCGATCGCGCGGTAGGGCTGCACTTCGCCGAGGATCTGTCCGAGGCCGCGAGGCTCGCCGTGACTCTCGACGGCGGCGGGGCCGTCGACGGCCGTTCGGCGCGGAGCGGAACGCGGAGTGGGGACGGTGCGCCTGCCGCCACAGCGCTCGCGCCCTGCTTCCGAGGCCTCTTCTCCGGGGGCACCCTGGCTCTGGAGACGCTGCTGAAGCTGCGCGGCCGCCTGGACCCTCTCCATTCCAACCTCGGACCGGGGGGAAGCGTCAAGCTGGATGATCCGGGCAAGAGCCGGGGACACATGGTGCTAGACCTCGGCGCGGACGAGTTCACCGTGGGCCGGCCGCACCCGATGATCGACAACGATCTCCGCGTTCGTCGCCTGCGCCAGGAGATCGACGACCCCGACACCGGCCTCATCATGCTCGACGTCGTCCTTGGCTACGGGGCTCATCCCGATCCGGCGTCCGAGCTGGCGCCCGTTATCGCCGAAGCGCGCCGCTCCGACCTCGCGGTCGCGGCGATCGTCGTGGGAACCGACGAGGATCCGCAGGAGATCCAGGCGCAGATCGAGCTGCTGGAGAACGCGGGAGCCCACGTGCACCGGGACGTCGCCGGCGCGGTGTCGCACGCGCTCGACCTTCTCGGTGCGCGGCGGGACCCGGCCGCCACGGCTCCGGTGCGCGGGCCGTCGGCACCGCGGGAGCGACCGGCGGCCGTTCCGGCGAGCGCCGCGTCGGAGCCGGCAGGCCGACCGGTCGTTCTCGACGACCTGACGCCACCCGCCGCTGCCGTCAACGTCGGGCTGGAGCGCTTTGCGGACAGTCTGGCCGCCCAGGAGGTGGAGGTGATCCAGGTGAATTGGCGGCCGCCGGCCGGCGGAGACGAGAGACTGCTGGAGATCCTGGAAAGGCTGAGGAGGTAGGCGTGGACGTCTCACTCGCAAACGCGACGGCCGTGGCAAGGATGATCGCCTCACGGCCGATGCTGACGGGCGTGGCACGGGCCGGCGAGAGCATACCCGGCATGCACGAGCGCCTGCTCCTGCACGCCGGACCGCCGATCGAATGGGACCGGATGTCCGGGCCGCTCAGAGGGGCCGTCGTAGGGGCCCTGCTCTACGAGGGGATCGCCTCCGACGAGGAAGAAGCGGTCGGCATGGCGGCAAGCGGAGCAATCGAGTTCGCGCCCTGCCACGACCATTCAGCCGTCGGTCCGATGGCGGGCGTCATCTCCTCGTCGATGGCCGTCTACGTCATCGAGGACCTCACGCACGGCCATCGCACCTACCGTCTCCGTTGGATGAACGAAGCCATGGCCCCGGCTCTGGCGAAAGGGTTGGCGGGATCGAAGGGCATCGATATCCGCGCCCTCCTCTCCGAAGCCCTGCACATGGGCGATGAAGGGCACAACCGCAACAAGGCCGGATCTCTGCTGTTTCTGAAGCTGCTGGCACCCATGGTGGCCTCCCTGGAGCTGGATCCGGCGGAGGCGACGAAGGTTCTGGCGTTCATCGGAGACAACGCGCTCAGCGTGCTGAACCCGGTGATGGCGGCTTGCAAGGCGATGGCCGACGCCGCCCACGGGGTGGATGGCAGCACGGTCGTGACCGCGATGGCCAGGAACGGGACGGACTTCGGCATCCGCGTCAGCGGCCTTGCCGACCGCTGGTTCACGGCACCGGCGCAGACGCCAGACGGGCTCTACTTCGCCGGCTTCTCCAGCGCAGACGCGAATCCCGACATCGGGGATAGCACGATCACGGAGACCGCCGGGATCGGGGCGTTCGCGATGGCCGCCGCACCGGCCATCGTAACCTTCGTCAGCGGCACGCCGCGCGACGCCATCGACGCCACCCTGGAGATGTACGAGATCACGGTGGCCGAGCACGAGCACTTCACGATCCCGACCCTGGACTTCAGGGGCACGCCGACCGGCATCGACCTTCGAAGCGTGGTCGAGCTCGGCGTCACGCCGCGCGTAAACACCGGCATCGCACACCGCGAGGCGGGCGTCGGACAGGTAGGCGCCGGACTCGTCCGCCCACCGCTGGAGATATTTGAGCAGGCACTCCTCGCGTTCGCGGAGCGATACGGGATCTAGTGGAACCGGCTGAGGAGAGTCAGGACCGGCCGAGTAGAGTCAGGACCAGCCGAGGAGGATTCTGAAGAAGCGGGTCAACGGCCGCCCGAACCCGCTCAGCAGGAACATTATCCACACGAAGAAGGCGAGGCCGGCTCCGATCCAGCCCGCTCCGTTCGTCGGAGGGGCGTACCCGAACCAGTAGAGAAGCCAGCCACCGAATGCAGTGATGAGAACGAGAAGAGCCAGTCTGGACAGGTTGTCTTTCAACTCGCGGCTCCCGCAAAGGTTAGCGGTCAGGTGGACATCCCCTGCCCGGCCGAGCCGGGCCGTTACCTCGACTCTCGTACTGATCACCCCCTTGGGCCAGCGGCGTTCCCGAGGGACCGCTCTCGGGGTTGACCGACGACGCGATGCACTCGGCGGCCCCGCCGTATGAGCCCTCGACGCTACGCGTCCAGACCATCATACCCGCCGTGAACGCGAGCGCGAAGAGGATGATGAGGAGGACGTACTCCGTCGTGTCCTGCCCGCTCTCGAGGCGTAGGGGCGCTCTTTGTACGGCGGGTTGCGTCTCCTGCAGGCTCTCACCCGACAAGATGGTTGACCTCCGCTCTACGAAATGGTGGCCTCGATGGCCGGTTGGCGCGGGGGGCCAGGGGTCACTTCTCCGCCAAGAACTGCCCCTGCTGCGGTAGGGCTGGCACCGTCACGCACCGTGACGAGCGGGATCATTATGCAATCCGCATGCTCGCTGATTCCCGGTTCAGCCGACGCAAATCTAACTGACTGTGAGGATATTACTTATGGAATCACGAATCTCTACATGGGGGAGCGAAGGCACGTCGGATGGTGCATCCTTCAAGCCACAGCCCGACTCGCGCGAGCCGGCATCGGCAGGAGCCTACCGGATCAGCCAGGCAAGAGCGTCGCCGAGCGAGCCGAACGTGTAGTCGATCCTGCCGGATGCGGCGAGGGCTCCGACCAAGACCATCCCGAACATAGCGGCGACGAGGACGAAATCCAGGTACTTTCTCATATTACTGTGCGCCTTGGCCCACGGCGACGCCGACACCTGCCCCCAACAGGCCGCTATTGACCTGTTGTCACCGGAAGAGGACGGCGAAGCGGGCGGCGAGCAGGTGGTTGCTGCCGAACACCTGGTCGTTCAGTTCGCCCCGGAAGCCGAACTTGTCGCTGCGCCAGAAGTTCACGCCGGCACCCACGAACCAGCCCGGTTCGGACCCCCCGCGAAAGAAGAGGGTGAAGCCTCCCTTCACGAAGGGCACGGTTCCTCGCTTCGAAAAGGCAAGAAGCACGCCGGGTGAGAAGATCCCGAAGCCATCAAGCGGGAACTCGGCGCCGGCCATATAGCCCAGTTCGCCTGTCAGCCCGAAGCGGTCCAGCATAACATCCGCCCCTGAACCGAGATGGAACAGCGGGTCGCCGAGCTCCTCGCCGATCGCGGCCCCAGAGCCCACAAAGCCGTACCCGTAGGCCCACGTTCCGTCCTTCTCGGTGGCCTGCGCCCGGGCGTGGGACGGAGTCAGCAGCCAAAACAAGGTGAGCAGCACCAGGAGGTGCCGCCGCGGCACCTCAGCCCAGCAGGTTCTCGGGGTTGAGGCCGACGAGGTCGTCGACCACGAAGCGACCATCCTTCCGGATCAGACGATCGTCGAACCAGATCTCTCCTCCGCCCTTCTCGGGCGACATCATCAGGACCATGTCCCAATGGATCTGGCTGCGATTCCCGTTGTCCGCGATCTCGTAGGCGCCGCCGGGCGTCAGATGGATGCTGCCGGCGATCTTCGTCGAAGAGGATGTCCTTCATCGGCTCGGTGATGTAGGGATTCAAGCCGATGGCGAACTCCCCCACGTAGCGCGATCCATCGTCCGCATCGAGGACGGCTCGCAGATGTTCCGGGTTGCTGCTCAAGGCTTCCACAATCCTCCCGCCTTCGAACCTCAGCTGGATATCCTCGTGCGTGATTCCCTGATAGAGGGTCTGGGCGTTGAACCGGATGGTCCCGTCCACCGTGTCCCGTACGGGCGCGGTGAACACCTCTCCATCCGGGATGTTGCGGTGGCCGTCACACGAGATCGCCGGGATGCCATCGATGCTGAACGTGAGGTCCGTGCCGGGAGCCACAAGACGAACCTGCTCGGTGGTCTCGGTCAGCTGGCGGAGTGGTTCGATGGCCTCGGACAATCGCCCGTAATCCATCGTACAGACGCGAAAGTAGAAGTCCTCGAACGCCGCCGTGGAGAGCTGGGCCAGCTGCGCCATGGAGGCGTTGGGCCAGCGTGACACGACCCACTTCGTCTTCGCCACGCGCACCTCTACGTGCACCCGCTTCCAGAGAAACTCCTCGTACAGCTTCATCTTCTCCGTCGGGACGTCCGAGAGCTCGGAGACGTTGGCGCTCCCGCGCATCCCGATGTAGGCGTCGACCTCCTTCATGCAGGCCTCTTCCCCGTCGGCGATGAGCGACAGCTGTTCGGCGCTCGCCTGCAGCAGCAGCTCCCTCATCAGAGGCTGGCTCTTGAGAAAGAGCAGCGGAGTGCCCTCGGCCCGGTAGGCGGCTTTGATCAGCTCCTGAGTGAAGGCGGGCGGGATGTCGATCGCCTCGATCAGGATCTTCTCGCCGGGCTGAAGATCGCAGGAGTACGTGATCAACGTGTCCGCCAGCTTCGTGTACCTGGGATCGGCCATGGTAAGTGACTCTCGTGATGTAGAGTGATCGTGGGAGGGTCGTGACGCCGACCGTCGAGGCGGTCTTCCTCGACCTCCGCGCGGTCGCCCGGTAACCGGGCTACGCTGCAACGTTCGGCCGCGCTCTGCAACCGCTCGGCCCGGTCTTTTTGGAGCCGGCCGGTCGTGCTATGCTCGTTGCTCCGCGCGCCGGCCAGGCGCAGGCCGCGGCGGATGGGACGGATGGGACCGACGGGACGGATGGGGCGGACGGGGAACGTCGACAACGAGGATCCCGGGACAGAGAAGCCGCTTGGAGCAAAGCAGCCAGGAAGGAACCGCACCGCCGGCGGAACGAGGCGAGAAGCCGGTCCGCTACGGCGCGTATCCCGAGTTCACCTGGGCGGGCGTGCTCGTGGGCTATGGGATCGGTGTCCTGATCGCTGTCAGCATCGGCTACCTGAGCCTCAAGCTCGGCTTCTCGATCGAGGGGTCCGAGCTCGCCGCGATCCTCGGCTTCGGCGTCCTCCGCGGCCTGATGCGCCGCAACAGCATCATCGAGAACAACATCAACCAGACCCTGGCCAGCGCGGTCAACGGTGCCTCGGCCGGGATGATGTTCTCCGTCCCGGCCCTCTTCATT
>JBDHFW010000064.1:0-13245 GCA_039590175.1 Gemmatimonadota bacterium
GCAGACCAGCTCGGCCAGGTTGAGGCCCCGGCCCTGGTATTTCTTAACGTAGGAGATCACGAAGCGCAGATTGGCCGTGACGAGCCTCTCGGCGGCCGCGCGGTTCCCCACGCGGGCCCGCCTCGCGATCTCGCGCTCTTCCATCGGGTCCGCGATCAGCGGATAGCGTTCGACATCCTGCAGGTATTGATCGAACGAATCGAGGTTACGCGAGTCGAAGAACATCTGCCCTCGGCACTTGGTGTGGCTGGAGTTCGTGGCAGCGGAAAGCGCCGCGACCCTCTATATGCTGCGAACGGGTCATCCCTTACATGGCTCCTGAGCGCGGGAGCTTACTACAGGCCGGCCAGAACGAAGTTCCTGCCTAGCCGAGGCTCCCGATCTGCTGTCTTATCCACTCCTCTTCCTCCTCGCTCAGGCCTCCGTCCGCGTCCGGAGACGTCGGCTCGGCCGCCCTCGCCTCTTCGGTCGGTGCGGGATCGGCGTCCGGCACTTCCGGCGCGAGGCTTGCCTCCGGCCCCGGCGCTGCGGCACCGGTCCAGCGCCTGATCCGGTAGTAGAGAAGCACGCCGCCGAAGAGCAGCGCGGCAGCGGGCAGCAGGTACACCAGGAGGTTGATCCCTTTCGGCTCGGGCTTCAGCAGGATCCAGTCTCCGTACCGGCCCACGAAGTACGCTCGCACCTCCTCCGGCGTCTCACCGCTGGCGAGGCGGTCGCGAATGACCGACTGCATCTCCCGCGCCAGCCCGGAAGAGGACTCGAGCACCGACTGGTTTCGGCAAACGGGACAGCGCAGCTGCGCGGCCACTTCCGCGCTCAGCTGGTCGACTTCGGCCGCCGACATCCCCTCTTCCTGCGTCCCGGCCAAAACGGATTCCGGAGCGAGTATGAGGAGCAGGAAGACCAACGGAGCGAGTCGCCTCATGCGCCGCCCACCGAGAGGAGTGAATCGACCTTCGTCTGCAGGATCTCCCAGTTCAGTGGGCCGATGTGCTTGTAGGCGATCCGTCGGTCCGAATCGATGAAGAATGTCTCCGGCACGCCGTACACGCCGAAGTCGATCGCCGTGCGAGTCCCCGGGTCGAGCACGGTCTCCCACTCGCCGCCGAAGCGTCGCATGAAGCGCTCCGCGCCCTCGGGCGTGTCCTGGTAGAGGACGCCGAGGACCCGGACGTCCGAGTCGTCGTACACCTCGGTGGCACGAACCAGCGCGGGGTGTTCCTGCCGGCAGGGAATGCACCAGGACGCCCAGAAGTTGAGGACGACGACCTGCGCGTCCAAACCCGCGAGCGTCAGCGAATCCCCCGCCATCGTCTCGAGGCGGAACTCCGGGGCTGCCTCGCCGACGATCGCCGAAGGCAGAACCTGGACATCGCGGGTGAGGCCGAAGGCGAGCAGGGCCAGCACGGGGATCGGGAGGATCGGGATAAGCCAACGGCCGAAGCGCTTCACGACCCGGGTTCCTCCCAGCCCACGGTCACTGCCTCCTCCCCACGCTGGGCCTCGCTGGCAGCGGTCGCCAGCGAATCGGCCATCGGGGCCGAGCCGGCCAGGTCCGCCGCCAGCTCGGGCAGGTAGGCCGGCCGGCCGTGGGGCCAGATCGCGATAAGGGCGCCGATCCCGACAATGAGCCCGCCGATCCAGAGCCACGCCACCGCGGGGTTCACGATCGCACGAACCGTGGCGTGCTCTCCCTTTTCCGAATCGAACGCCATGAGCGTGAGGTAAAGATCCTTCGACAACGAGGTCTCCACGGCGGGCGTCGCGATCGGCTGCTGCGAGGTCGGATAGTAGTTGAGGCGCGGCTGCTGCACGCCCAGGAAGCGGTCCCCCCTCCACGCCTGGAAGTTGCCTCCGACGACGAAGCGCTGCGCCTCGTCTCGTGTGAAGATCTCGTCGAATTGCACCCGGTACGCCCCGATCTCGAGCTGCTCGCCCTGCCTCAGCGTGACCTCGCGCTCGAACTTCCAGCTGCCGGATATGGCGAGGCCGACGGCGATCACGACGATGCCGGTGTGGACGACGTAGCCTCCGTAGCGCCTCCCGTTGCGGGTCAGCAGGTCCAGGAAGGCGAGCGCCGGCGGCCGCCCGGATATCCGTCGGCGCGCCGACACGCCCTTCCTGAACTCCTCCACGATCGTGGCGAACACGAAGCCGGCGAAGCCGAACGTGACCAGCGGGTAGACTCGGCGTACCCCGAGGAGGAAGATCACGGCGACGACCGCCACGCCCACCCCCGTCGGAAGCCAGAAGCTACGCTTCAGCTTCTCAGCTGTGGTCCGGCGCCAGGGCAGGGCGGGCCCGACCCCCATGAGGAACAGGAGAAGGAGGGCCAACGGCGTGAAGACCATGTCGAAGTAGGGTGGACCCACGCTGATCCTCTCGTTCCTGGCCCACTCCACGATGAGTGGAAACACGGTGCCGAGAAGGACGGTGAAGGTGAGGGCGACGAAGATCAGGTTGTTGAGGATGAAGGCGCTCTCGCGAGACACGGCGCCGTCCAGCGTGCCGGGGGCGTGCAAGCGGTCGCTCCGCCAGGCGATCAGCACGAAGGAGCCCAGCGTTAGGAGAGCGATGAAGCCGAGGAAGAGGGGGCCGATCACCCCCTCCGTGAACGCGTGCACGGAATCCAGAATGCCGGAGCGGGTGAGGAAGGTCCCGAACAGCGTCAGGATGAAGGTGCCGATGATGAGGGTGAGGTTCCAGGTCTTGAGCATCCCCCGCCGCTCCTGGACCATCACCGAGTGGAGAAACGCGGTCGCGGTCAGCCACGGCAGAAAAGAGGCGTTCTCGACAGGATCCCATGCCCAATAGCCTCCCCAGCCGAGCACCTCGTACGACCACCAGGCGCCGCCGATGACGCCGAGCGAGAGAAACGCCCAGGCGGCGATCATCCAGCGGCGCGCATCCCGCAGCCACGTCGCTTCGAGGTTTCCGCTCAGCAGCGCTCCGATGGCGAAGGCGAACGGGACGCTGAGCCCGACGAAGCCGAGGTAGAGCAGCGGCGGATGCAGCCCCATCAGCGGATGGTTCTGCAGCAACGGATTCGGTCCCGGCCCGTTCTCGGGCGTCGGGACGATGAGCCCGAACGGGTTGGCGGGGCCGGCGAGCAGACCAAAGAAGAAGATGCCGACAAAGCCCAGGGTGCCGAGGACGAACGGCGTCAGGCCGTCCGTTTCCCGGCGCCGCACGAAGGCAACCAGGGCCGCGTAGCCCGAGAGGATCCAGCCCCAGAAGAGAATGGAGCCGTCCAGGCTGCTCCAGAGTGAGATCGCGGTGTAGTAGCTCGGCGTCTCGCGGCTGCCGACCCGAGACACGTACTCGACGCTGAAATCGTGGGTGAGAAGCGCCGCCTCCATGGCCACGATCGCCGTCGTCATGGCGACGAAGGTGAAATAGGTGGCTCGGCGGGACGCGTCGATCAGGACGGGCCGGTTCTTGAAGCCTCCGATGAGGCCAGTCAAGGTGGTGATCACCGCCCCGAGCAGGGCGGCGATCACGGAGGCGTAGCCGAGCGTGCTCAACATCGTGGCCCGGCCTCTCTAGCCGCCATCCGTTGGGAGAGGCTCAACCTCCTGCTTCCTCGTCGATCAGTGAGCGATACACCTCGCGCGGGTGCTCGCCCTCCTCCGGAGGCCGATACTCGTTGGAGTGCTTGACCATCACGTTGTGGGAGCGGAAGACGCCGTCCTCACGATAGGAGCCCTCGACCACGACCCCCATCCCCTCGGAGAACATCGCGGGTGGCGCTCCACTGCTCTCGACGGGAAGCTCCGTCTCTCCGTCCGTGATCACGAAGAGGAGCCGCCCGACATCGGGGTTCCAGTCCACGGACTCGGGCTTGACCTGTCCGCCCAGTCTCAGCGGCGCGCCGTATACCTCCGCTCCCTTCGCTTCGAGCTCCGTCGGGGTGAGAAAGTAGACGACGTTCTCGCGCAGTCCTCCCGCGACGAGCAGGATGACCGCGCCGGCGATCGCCACGAGACCAAGCCCTATCCAGACACGCCTTCGATTCATCAGTTCGACTCCACTTCTTCGTTTGCCCGAGGTGTTGCCGGGGTCGATTCGATCGCTCGTCGAGCGTCCGCGGAGCGCCTGTTCAGGCGCCAGACATACCAGAAGAGCACGGCCCAGGTGATCAGATACCCGGCCACCATGAAAGGGGTGCCGGAGGGTTGACCTTCCATCTTCTACCGCCTCTCCCTATGAGGATGCACGCGCATCTCTACGTGACCCTTCCGTCGTCCCGCGTTAACCGGAGCTCTTCCACGTGGCTCTCCGCGATCGCCAGCCGATATCGCCGCAGCATGAAGTACACGTACAGGAGCGTGAAGGCGGCCACGTTCAGGAGCAGAACGTACACGAACTCGCCGGCCATCGAACGAGGGCTCGATGGCGGTTGGTGCAAGGTCCGCCACCAGAGGACGGACAGATAGACGATCGGCACATCCACGAACCCGACGATCCCGATGATCGCCGACCAGCGTGCCCGTTTCTCGGGATCGTCGGCGAACGATCGCACGACGAGGTATCCGACGTAGATCATCAACATGATCGCCGTCGTCGTGAGGCGCGGGTCCCAGGTCCACCAAACGCCCCAGGTGGGCTTCCCCCACAAGGAGCCGAGCACGAGTGCGAGCGACGTGAAGACGACGCCGATCTCCGCCGCGCTGACCGCCAGCAGGTCCCATTTGGGGTCCCGCTGGATCAGATAGAGCACGCTCATCACGAAGACGACGAAGAACGACAACATCGCCAGCCAGGCCGCCGGCACGTGCACGTACAGGAGCCGCTGCACCTCGCCCTGAAGAGCGTCGGCAGGAACCAGGAACAGCCCGGCAGCGCTGCCGGCGGCGACGATGAGCAGGGCCGCGGCACCCAGAAGCCGCGCGCGTCCGCCATTGGGTAGTGGCAGATTGGTAATCGTCATTCCTCCAGCACCAGGGGGAAGATCCAAACACAAACGACGAAGAATATGATGTCGAACGAGATGAGCAAGCGGATCCAGCCTCCGATCCGGTCCAGCGGGTCGCCCGCAAGGGCCAGCGTCGTCCCGTTCACCGCGCCGAGGAAGACCGGCACCAGCGCCGGGAAGAGCAGGAGCGGCAGCATGAGCTCGCGGGCTCTCAGGTGCTGAGTCAGGGAGGCATAGAACGTCCCGATCACCGAAAAGCCGAACGTTCCGAGGAGAGTGATGCCGACGAAGAGCGGGAAGCGCCCCCATGGCTCGAGTTGCAGAAGCACCGCGGCGACGGGGACCAGAACCACCTCGAGCACCACGAGCATCGAGAAGTTCGCGAGGAGCTTTCCGAGATAGATCGCTCGGATCTCGCCCGGATACATCCGAAGCCCGTCGAGGCCGCCCGCCACCTCCTCGCTCTGGAAGGTGCGTCCGAGCGAGAGCATGCCGGTGAACGCGATCGCGATCCACAGGAGGCCGCCGCCCAGGCGGGCGAGCGTGGCCGAGTCGGGGCCGATCGCGAACCCGAACAGGAAGAGCACCAACGCCGCGAAGAAGACCATCGCGCTGAAGCTCTGCTTCGTCCGCAGCTCGATGAGCAGGTCTTTCCAAAGGATCGCCCATGTGCGGAGGGCCAGTGAGCTCTTCATCCGGCGGGCACCACGGGATGAGGATCCAGGTCTGCGGGCTCCAGGTCCTTGGGCCTGCAGTACTTATGGAGGCGGCCCGCCTGCAGAACGGCCACGCGATCGGCCTTGCGGACGGCGAGGCCCCGGCGATGCGTGGCGAGAAGCACGGTTCCCCCGCCGGCTCTCCACTCATCCACGAAATCGTCCACCATGCGAATCCCGTCCGTATCCAGGCTCGCGTACGGTTCGTCGAGGAGGACGAGGTCGAGGCGTCGCATGAGGAGCGTCGCGAAAGCGAGCCGCTTCTGCATGCCGGAGGAGAATTCGCGCGCCCTTTGGTCGCTTACGTGATCCAGCCCCACCTTGGTCAGAGCGGTTCGAAGCCGGGCCGCGTCGACGCGGATCCCGCCCATCCAGGCCGCGAACCGCAGATTCTCGAGGGCGCTGAGGTCGCCGTACAGGTGGCCGCGCGCCGAGAGGAGCCCGGTGCGGCGCCGGATGGCGTCCGCGCCACCGTGAAGGGACGATCCCATCACCTCCCCGGTACCGGCGGTCGGCTTCAAAAGCGTCGCGACGAGGCGGAGGAGAGTCGTCTTCCCAGCTCCGTTCGGGCCGATGAGGACAACGGAGCTCCCGCGCTCCACCTCCAGCCCGATCTCGCGCAGCGCCCAGGTCCAGCCGAGCCGCTTCGAGATCCTCTCGAGCCGTACCGCCACGCTGCTATCGCCCATTCGGGTCGCCCTGTGTCGATCTACGTTTGCCGCCATCACGCGCTCACGAACCGAGGGCGGGAATCTCAGGCCGGGTGGGCCTGCTCACCAGAGGTGGAGTCGAGGTGCCGATGGTGCCTAGGCTGGGCCTGGGTCCTCAGCGCTCACCGAACCTCGCGGAACGCTTCTCGAAGAAGGCCTTCAGACCCTCCGCGAAGTTGGGCTCATCGGCGATGCGGGCTAGGGCCTGCAGCTCCTCATCCAGGTGGTAGTCGAGCTGACCCACGCCGGCGGCCTGATGGATGAGGCTCTTCGCCACGGCATAGGCATGCGTGGGGCCGGCAGCGAGTGTGGCGGCGATCTCGGCGACCCGCTCGTCGAACTCCTCATCCGGGAACACGCGGTTCACGAGACCCATCTCCAGCGCATCGTCGGCTGACATTCGAGGGTTGAGGAGCACGAGCTCCAGCGCCTTTCGCAGCCCCAGCAGGCGCGGGAGGAAGAAGGTCGAGCTCTCCGCTCCTGTGAGGCCCGTCTTGTGGTAGGCCCATTCGAAGGTGGCGCTCTCGGAGGCGAACACGAGATCGCAGGCCATGGCGATACCGAACCCGCCGGCCGCGGCGACCCCGTCGACAGCGGCGACGAAAGGCTTGGGAGCCCGCTTGATCTCCGAGATCGTGCTGTGGAGGTACTCGAGAATACCCTTGAAGCTCTGGCCGAACCCCTTCTCGGGCGCGACCCCCTCCGGCTGCAGGTAGTCGAAGTCGCTCTGCTCGCCCCGGGCACGCACGTACTTCAGGTCCGCACCGCTGCAGAAGATGCCGCCGGTGCCGCGAAGGACGACGCAGCGGACCCCCTCATCCCGGGCGCAGCCCAGGCCGGCTTTCCGAAAGTCGCGCGCCGTCTCGACGTCCATGGAATTGAACCGCTCGGGGCGATCGATCGTGATCGTCGCCACGCCGCCGTCCTGGCTGACCCGGATGTGCTTCACGGCCCGGCCCGCCGGCCGTCTCGTGCGGCGTCGGCCCCGCCCACCGGTCTGAGCCTCGCGGGCCTCAGCTCCTCCGGTCCGAGCGAGTCGCCGATGATGGCGCGCCCATCCAGCGTCCGTATCCTCCCCTGCGCGAAGAGCTCCGCAGTCCTGGCCAGCACGGCTCCCCATGCCGCCCCCATCATCCACTCTCGATGGGCGAAGGCGTACGATTTCAGGATCTCCTCCGCGTCCCAGCTCCGCGCATCTTCGACCAGGGGATGAACCGGGAACGGCCACGAGCGCACGAGAGCCGGGCCGACGTCGACCTCTTCGGTGACGATGTGCGCCGTCAGCCGAGTCTCCGGCTCGCCGGCGAGGATCGCGTCCCGCGTGGCGTGAAGGCCCCGGTAGAGCGGCTTGCCGTCAGGCGCGAGGCGAAGGAGGTCCGCGTCGTGGACGTTTACGATCCGGCTTCCGAACGCCTCCAGAAGCGGCTGCGTGAGGACGTACAAATATCCACTCAGCACGATGAGCCCGGGATCGTAGGGCGAGAGCAGCTCGAGAGTCTTCCGGTCGTATGCCCCCCGGACCTCGAGGTCCTTGCTGTCCCTGCCTCGTTCCGCGCAGAAGGAGTGGATATCGTGCCTGACGACGTGCACACCGGCTTGCTCCGCTCGAAGCGCCGTTCCCGAGTTCGGGTCGGAGCAGACCAGGGCCACGACCTCGTAGTCGCGACCGCAGCGGGAGTCTTCCAGGAACTCGGACAGCCCGGGTGCCCGACGCGAGCAGAGCACTGCGACGCGCAGTGGATGGGGCGTCAGCATATGCGAGGCAGCGGCTCGCCCTCGGGCTCCGAAACGAGGCGGCGGCCAAGCCCGGTGTCCAGGACGACCCGGCCCGGGTTCTCATCCACACACTCCCCGACGATCGCCGCTTCCCGCCCGAGCGGATGCTCGCGCATCGCGGAAAGTACCTCCTCAGCCCGCTCCGGCCTCACGCCGAGGATCGCCTTTCCCTCGTTCGCGATGTGGAGGGGGTCGAGGCCCAGCATCTCCGCGGCGGAGCGGACGGTCGGCGTCACCGGCATCGAGGGCTCGTGAAGGGTGATGCCGACGCCGCTCTTCTCGGCCATCTCGTGGAGCGCACTGGCGAGGCCACCGCGCGTCGGGTCCTTCATGGCCGTGACCGCCCCGTCCGCTGCCGTCAGCGCGGCTGCCAGGAGGCCGTTGATCGGTGCCACGTCAGAGACCAGCTCCCCCTCGAAATCGAGCTCGTGCCGCTTCGCCATCAGGGCAATTCCGTGGTTGCCGATCGATCCGGTCACCAGGAGTCGGTCACCAGGTTTCAGGCCGGCGTCAGGAATGATCTCCCGCGTCAGCCCCAATCCCGTAGTGTTGATCACGACCCCGTCGATCTCGCCCCGGCCCATCACCTTCGTGTCGCCCGTCACGACGGTCACGCCCGCCTCTCGGCACGTCTCCACCATCGATGCCTGCAGGTGAGCCAGATCGGCCTGCCGAAAGCCTTCTTCCACGATGATCGCGCTCGTGAGCGCCAGGGGATCGGTCGCACCCATCACCGCCAGGTCGTTCACGGTACCGGCGACCGCCAGCCGGCCGATATCTCCGCCGGGAAAGAAGATCGGGTGGATCACGTGCGAGTCCGTCGTCACGACCAGCCACTCGTCGCCTAGGCGAAGCGCCGCGCCGTCGTCCATCGCCGCCAGCCCGATCGAGTCCGGGGTCGGGGCGGCATCCTCCAAAAAACCGGCCGCGAGGGTCTCCTCTATCAGACGGCGCATGGCCCGGCCTCCCGAGCCGTGCTTGAGGGTGATCAACTCGTGCGGCGCCGTCGATCCGCGCCCCGGACGCGTGCTCACAGGTCCGGGTGGCCGCCGTACTGGTGCCAGATCTTGCAGGTTCCCTCGTTGCTGACCATGCAGGCGCCGACCGGCGCGTCGGGAGTGCACTCCACCCCGAAGATGTCGCAGTCGTCGGGAGAGGCGATGCCCGCCATGATGTCCCCGCAGATGCATGCCTGGGTGAGCACGGACGGGGCATGGCTCCACAGGCGCTCGACTTGGATCTGGAAACGCTTCCTCGTATCCACGTGGGCGAACTCATCCCGGAGACGCAGGTTGCCGTTCGGGACGTGCGCGATGCCGCGCCAGCGGCCGCCCACTGTCCGAAAGACACGCCAGAGCTGCTCCTGGGCGTTGCGGTTCCCCTCCGGCGTCACGCAGCGCGGGTACATGTTCACCACCTGCGGTTCTTCGTCCCGGACGAGCTCCACGAGCTTGAGGAGCCCGGCCAGCACATCCAGCGGCTCGAAGCCGGCCACCACCACCGGGATGCCGTGGCGTTCCACGAATGGCTCGAAGAGCGCCGAGCCGGTGATCGTGGCGGCGTGCCCCGCCGCCAAAAAGCCCTCCACCCGCGTCGCCGGCATCTCTGCCACGATCTCCATCACCGGCGGGATGTACTTGTGGGCGGAGAGCACCGAGAAGTTGGGAGGCGGATCCGCGACGATCACGGCGGCCGTCGCTACGGCGGTCGTCTCGAAACCGCTCGCGAAGAAGACGACCTCCTCGGCCGTGTCCCGGGCGATCTCGACCGCCTGCGCGGCGCTGTAGACCACGTCGACGCGGGCGCCCTCCGCCTGGGCATCGGCCAGAGATTTCACGGTTCCCGGTACGCGGACCATGTCGCCGTACGTGGCGACCCGCACGCCGTCGCCGGCCAGAACCACGGCCTCGTCGACCTCGGGCACATCGGTCACGCACACCGGGCAGCCGGGACCCATGATCACGTCCAGGCGCCGCGGCAGGATCGTACGCAAGCCGTACTTGGCGATCGACTGCTCGTGGCTGCCGCAGACGTGCATGACCGAGACCTCCCGGCCGACCCCTTCGCAGACGCTCTCCAGCGCCCCGGCGAGCTCTCTGGCCTTGGTGGGGTCGCGGAACTTGAGTTCGGCGGCTCCGGCTCGCAGGCCGGTATCGGTGGTCCGAACCTCCTCAGCCATTCCCGCCTCGCGGCTCGCCATCGCCTTTGGGTGCGGCCGGACCTACGGCTCCTCCGAGCCCCACGCCCGGGGAAGCCTCGATCTCGCTTCGCACATCCGCAGCCATGATGTCCTCATCCGCCTCCTTCAGCAGCAGCTCGTACAGGGAGAGCGTCTCCGCGATCTCCTCCGCCGGGATCTTCCGAATCGCGAAACCCACGTGGTTCAGAATGTAGTCTCCCGGAGAGACCTCCTCGTCGATCACGTCGAGGCGGGTCTCGCGTCTGATGCCCCAGAAATCCACGATGGCCGTGAGGCCATCGACATCGACCACTCGTCCGGGCACTCCGAGGCACATGGCGTCTCTCCCTATCTCAGTCGTCTTCTACGAGCCGGCCGCGCCCGCTCGCTAGTCTGGCCGCCGCGACGGCCGCCTGGCCATAGCTGATCGCGCCGTCGTTGGGGCTGAGCGCGATCGGCAGGAGGACCCGTAGCCCGCCCGCCTCGAGCCGCTTTCTCAAGGATACCAGCAGGCGTGCGTTCTGGAAGCATCCACCCCCCAGGGCGACCGTGTTCAGATCGAACGCCTCGCATGCCTCCCCGGCCACCCTCGCGGCCGTCGCCGCCACGCTTTCGTGGAAGCGGGCCGCCAGGGTCTCAGCGTCTTCGCCTTCGGCACGCAGCTCTCCCAGTGCCGAGAGCAGCGGCACGGGATCGAGCGTCCAGAAGCCTTCCGAGCTCTGAATCGCCGGGAATCGCAGCGGCTCCGCCTGTCCGGAGCCGGCTAGCGCTTCGAGCTCCATGGCGGCCTGCCCCTCGTACGTGGCTCGCTGCCGTACACCGAGCACCGCCGAGGCCGCATCGAAGAGACGTCCCATCGACGAGGCGAGGGGAACGTTGAGGCGGCGCTGGATCTGAGCCTCCGCCACCGCGAGTCGCCTGTCCGGAATGCCCTGGAGCGCAAAGCGGAGAGCGTTCGCCGTCTCCGGAGCCTCCGGTGCCAGCGAGAGGTATCCGAGGGCCGCACGCCAGGGTCGGCGGGCGACGAGATCTCCGCCTGGAAGCGGCGCGTACCGCAGCTGCCCGACACGCAGGTAATCCTCGAGATCCGCGAGGAGGAACTCGGCGCCCCACACCCGGTCGTCGTGGCCGAGCCCGACCCCGTCGAAGGCGATCCCGAGCACCCTGTCGGTCACGCCGTGCTCCGCCGCTACGGCAGCGATGTGCGCGTGATGGTGTTGCACGGAGATCACCGTCTCCAGCTCGAGCTCCTCGGCCACGCGCGTCGAGAGGTAGCCCGGGTGGAGATCGCGCACGGCCACGGCCGGCTCGATGCTGAACAGCTCCCGGAAGCGGGCCAGAGCGTTCTGGAAGTGCTCGAGCGTCTCCAGATTCTCCAGATCGCCGATATGCTGGCTCACATAGGCTCGGCGCTCGTGAGCCAAGGCAAAAGTGTTCTTCAAGTGCGGCCCGACAGCGATGAGCGGAGCCGGTGTTTCGAGCGGGAGATCAAGCGGCAGCGGCGCGTAGCCGCGCGCCCGCCTCAGGAACACGCGAGTACCGCCGGCGACCCGAACGACGGAGTCATCGTATCGTGAGATGATCTCCCGATCGTGCAACAGGAAGGCGTCGGCGATACTTCCCAGGGATTCGCGCGCCTCGCCGTTGCCGATCGCGATCGGCTCCTCGCAGGCATTGCCGCTCGTCATCACGAGCGGACGCTCCACCGCTTCCAACAGGAGGACATGGAGAGGTGTGTAGGCCGTCATCACCCCGACCGTGTCGAGACCCGGCGACACCGAGGGGGCGAGCTCGGAGGGCCACGCCCTCCGCAGCACGACGATCGGACGCTCTCGGGAGGTCAGAAGCCGCTCTTCGATATCCCCGACAGCTCCCAGGCGACGCGCCGCTTCCAGGTCCCGGACCATGACCGCGAGCGGTTTCTCGTCCCGGGCCTTTCGCGCCCGAAGGCGCCGCACCGCGGCCTCGCTGGTGGCGTCCGCCGCCAGGTGGAAGCCGCCGAGTCCTCTGATGGCCACGATCTCTCTGGCGCGGAGCAGGTCCGCGGCGTCGCGAATCGAGGCGTCGTTCTCCGCTACCGGCCGGCTGGAAACCTCGAGCCATACCTGCGGACCACATGTCGGGCAGCTGTTCGTCTGCGAGTGGCAGCGGCGGTCCGCAGGGTCGCGGTACTCGCGCAGGCACTCGGGGCACTGCTGGAAGGGGCGCATGCTCGTTCGCTCGCGGTCGTACGGCATCTTCTCGATGACCGTGAAGCGCGGGCCGCAGTCGGTACAGGTGGTGAACGGGTAGCGATAGCGCCGGTTCGAGGCCTCCATGAGCTCCGCTTCGCAGCCCTGGCACAGCGCCACGTCGGGCGAGATCGGGAGCCGGCGATCCGGGCGGGTCTCGCTGGCCACGATATCGAAGCGATCGAGGCTCTCGGGCGCCACCGTGGCCGAGCGGAGCGAATCGATGCGGGCGAGGGGAGGCAGGTCGGTCCCCAGCTCACTGACGAAGGCTTGCACAGCGGGTGGGTCGCCCTCGATCCGCACTTTCACCTCGCCGGATTCGTTACGCACCCAACCGGCCAGTCGATGCCGGCTGGCGAGTCGGGCAACGTGAGGCCGAAAGCCGACGCCCTGCACGACCCCCTGGATGTGCAGGAGGAGGGCGGAGCGCTCGGCGGTCGCGGCGAGCTCCGTCATCGATTACCCGCTGATGCCCGCTCCGATCTTGGAGCGCAGGTAGGCGTACCACTCGTCGAGCCCCTCACCGGAGAGCGCCGAGGTGAGGAAGAGTTGCTGCTCTGGGTTGACCTCCCGCAGGTAGCCGATCGCCCGGTCGAGATCGAATGGCACGTAGGGCAGGAGGTCGATCTTGTTGAGGACCGCGCAGCCCGCCTCGCGGAACATGCGCGGATACTTGACCGGCTTGTCCTCTCCCTCGGGCACGGAGAAGAGCACGACC
>JBDHFW010000065.1:0-12622 GCA_039590175.1 Gemmatimonadota bacterium
GGTCGAAGTAGGAGAGCTGAAGCCGCTGCAGGTGCCCGAAGATCTCGCCCCGCAGGTCCTTCATCACTCGCTGCCCGATCCAGGTCGTCAACAACGTCCGCCCGTACTCGAGCGCCGCGGAGAAGGTCAAGGCCAGAGCGAAGGCGATCGCCAGCCCGGCCAGAAGGCCGTAGTCGGCGTTCGGGATGGCATCGTCGATCGCGACTTTCGTCAGCCACGGGCCGACGAGCTCGAGTCCCGAAGCGAGAACGAGCATTCCGACCGCTATCACGACCTTTCCGCGGTAGGGCCGGATGTAGGCGAGGAGGCGCCGCATAAGCCGCGCATCATAGGCTTTGCCCAGCTTGTCTTCCTCGCGAATCGGGCCTTCTGGCGCCAGTTGCATGGCGAAAAGAATAGCATGCGCGGCATCCGTCGGCATCCGCCGATGGGTAGCGCGGCCGGTTGTTGACCGACGGGGCTCGCGGGGGTTTCCGGCGATTGACTGGGAACGGGTCCCTGTGTTATCATACAAACGTATGAATGAAGTCAGGACAGGCTCCGCTACGAGAGGGGCGCTGCTGAGCGCCGGCCGCCAGCTGTTTGCCGCGCACGGCTACAAGGGCGCGTCGGTTCGGGCCATCACGGGGGTGGCCCGGGCGAACCTCGGAGCGATCACCTATCACTTCGGGTCCAAGGCGGCTTTGTACGACGCCGTGCTCGAGCAGACGCTGATGCCTTTCCGGGAGCGCCTTCGAGCGGCGGCGAACAGCGCGGGCTCGCCCTTGGAGAGGGTGCAGTCCTTCGTGCGGGCGTTCTTCGAGCACCTCTATGAGCACCCGGAGCTGCGTGGGCTGATCGTTCGAGAGCTCTCGACGGAGGAACCGATCCCGGAGGCCGTCCTCGTCACGTTTCAAGCGAACTTCGGGGCGTTGAGCCGTCTGATTCGGGAAGGCCAGGCGGCCGGAGAGATCCGGGAGGGCGACCCGACGATGCTCGCGCTCGCCACGGCGACCCAACCGGTCGCCCTCAACCTCGTGCGACCCGTGCTCGAGCAGGCGGGCGCGGTGCGTTTCGAGAGCCCGGAGGTCCGCGATCGACTCGTGGACAACGCGATTCGCTTCGTGGTCGAGGGGCTCGCGGCCCGCGGCAGCAATGAAGGGGGTCTCGCGTGAGACGACGTGCCCCCGTTCTGGCCCTGATTCTTGCCATCGCGGCGGGAGCGAGCTGGCTTCTCCTGCGCGCGGAGGGGCCCGACGCGGCGATCCTCGCCGCGGGGACCGTCGAGGCCCGCGAATCGGACCTCGGGTTCCGAACGGCGGGGAGGATCGAGCTTATCTCCGTGGACGAGGGAGACCGGATCTCCGAGGGCCAGCTGCTCGCGCTACTCGATCAGCAGGAGCTGGCGGCGGCCCTGTCGGTGGCGAGGGCCCGGGCCGAGGCGGCCGGAGCGACGCTCGAGGAGCTCACAGAGGGCTTCCGCAGCGAGGAGATCGAGCAGGCCCGAGCGGCGCTGCGGGCCGCCGAGCGCCGGAGGCTGGACGCCACGAGGGATCTCGAGCGGGCGACGAGCCTGTACGAGAACGGCGCCATAAGCGAACAGGCTCTGGATGATCGAGAGACGGTCGCGACGGTGACCGAGTCGGAGATGCAGGGGGCGAGCGAGCGGCTGAGACTATTGGAGAGCGGAACTCGCTCGGAGCGCATCTCCGCCCAGCGTGCCGCGCTCGCGGCCTCGGAGGCCGAGGTGGAGAGGGTGGAAGCCCTACTCGAACACGCGCAGATCACAGCCCCGAACACCGGCTTGATCACCATCCGCCACCGAGAGCCCGGTGAGATCGTCTCTGCCGGGGCGGCCGTGCTCACCCTGATGAACCCCGACGATCGGTGGGTCCGCATCTACGTTCGGGCCGACCGGGTGGGTCGGTTGTCGATCGGTCAGACCGCTACGATAACGGCTGACGCGTACCCGGAGCGCACCTACACCGGTCGCGTGGTTTTCATCGCCAGCGAGGCCGAATTCACGCCACGCGATGTTCAGACGACCGAGGAGCGGGTGAAGCTGGTTTACCGGGTCAAGGTGCAGATCGAGGGCGATCCATCGTTCGATCTGAAGCCCGGCCTCGCGGCCGACGTCTGGCTCCAGACGGACGCCGGCTGACGCCGCCGGTAGCCCGAGAACCCTGGGCGGAACGTTGGCCGGCCCTGCCGTATCTGTCCGCGGCCTCACCCGCCGGTTCGGGGAGCTCGTGGCGGTGCGAGATCTCCGCTTCGACGTCGGGGCGGGCGAGTTGTTCGGAATCGTCGGTCCGGACGGAGCCGGGAAGACGACCACGCTGCGCATGTTGGCCGGCGTGCTGCGTCCCAGCGAGGGCGACGCGATCGTGGCGGGCGAATCGGTCGTCACCGACCCGGAGTCGATCAAGCCGAACATCGCCTACATGTCGCAGCGGTTCGGCCTCTATCAGGAGCTGACGGTCCGCGAGAACATCGAGTTCTACGCGGATCTGTACGAGCTGCCTCGCGCCGACCTCCCGGGCCGTCTGGAAAGGCTCTACGCGTTCTCCCGCCTGGGACCCTTCGAGAAGCGCCGCGCCGAAGATCTCTCGGGCGGAATGAAGCAGAAGCTGGGGCTCTGCTGCGCGCTCGTTCACGAGCCCCGGATCCTCCTGCTCGATGAGCCGACCTTCGGCGTCGACCCGATCTCACGACGGGATCTGTGGTTGATCGTTCACGAGATGGTCGCCGCCGGCACCACGGTGGTGGCCAGCACGGCCTACATGGAGGAGGCGGAGCGTTGTGATCGCGTCGCCATGCTCCACGATGGAAACCTCGTCGGACTCGATGAGCCTCGGCGCCTGCAGGAGTCCCTGGCCGCCGGAGTAGTGGCGCTTCAGGTGGACAGGCCCAGGCGCGCCGTTGCATACCTGGCCGGGGCGCCTCAGGTGAGGAGCGCCGCGACCTTCGGCGAGGCGGTGAGGCTCGTGCTGCGGAAGGACGCGGATTGGTCCGAGGTAAGAGCGGACCTGGAGCGGTCAGGCTTCACGGTCCGGAGTGCCGAGATCGCCCGCCCGACCCTCGAAGACGTCTTCGTCGAGCTGGCCGAACGGGAGCGCCGGCACGATGTCTGAGCCTGCCGCCACGCGCCCCGCCGTCCGGGTCTCCGGGCTCACGAAGCGCTTCGGAGCCTTCACGGCGGTGGATGACGTTTCCTTCGACGTCGGGATGGGAGAGATCTTCGGCTTTCTCGGCCCCAACGGCGCCGGCAAGACAACGACGATCAAGATGCTCACGGGACTGCTCCACCCCACTTCGGGAACGGCCGAGATCGCCGGCCTGAGCATTCTGCACGACCTCGAGACGCTGAAATCTCGCATCGGTTACATGTCGCAGCTCTTCTCGCTCTACGCCGACCTCACCGTGGAGGAGAACATCGATCTCTTTGCCGGACTGTACGGCGTCCGGGGGAGGCGCTTCGAGGAGCGAAAGGCCTGGATCGTGGAGATGGCCGGGATCGGCGAGCACGTCGGACGGCTGACGGCCGACCTTCCGCTCGGATTCAAGCAGCGCCTGGCGCTCGGCTGCGCCGTCATCCATGGGCCACCGGTCCTCTTTCTGGACGAGCCGACGTCGGGCGTGGATCCGGTGGCGCGGCGTCGATTCTGGGATCTCATCTTCGATCTCTCCAAGGCTGGAACCACCGTCTTCGTGAGCACGCACTACATGGAGGAGGCCGAGTACTGCCACCGGCTGGCGCTGATGAACCGGGGCCGCCTGATCGCGCTGGACAGCCCAGCCACGCTCCGCGGCTCCATGGTCGAACCGCTGTTGGAGCTGAGGACGGACGACGCACCTCACGCCGTGGAGGTGGTCAAGGGGCTATCCGGCGTCCTGGAGGCGTCCATGTACGGTCGGGCTCTTCACGTGCTCGTCGCCGATGAGCGTGCCGCCACACCCGTGCTCTCGGAGGCGCTCGCCGGCGCCGGCCTGACGCTCCGCTCGCTGCGCCGCATCGAGCCGGCGCTCGAAGACGTGTTCGTGGCCAGGGTTCGCGCGGCGGGAGGAGTGGAGTGAGCAGGCGACGACTCTTCGCCATCGCGCGGAAAGAGGTGATCCAGCTCGCGCGCGATCCACGCAGCCTCGTTCTAGCCTTCCTTCTGCCCCTTCTGCTGGTTCTCGTATTCGGCTACGCGATCACGCTCGACGTCCGGGACATCCGGCTGGCCGTGCTCGACCTGGATGCGACGTCGGAGAGTCGGCGGCTGGTCGATGCCTTCGCCGAGTCCGGGTACTTCTCCGTTCGCCGCCGGCTGGAGCGCTACGGAGACGCCGAGCCGGTCCTGGTCGCCGGGCAGGCGAGCGCCGTGCTGGTCATTCCGCGCGACTTCGCAGCGGATGTCGCCGCGAGGCGAGGGGCGCCCGTCCAGCTGCTCCTGGACGGCAGCGATGCCAACACCGCGACCATCGCGATGGGATACGCCGACGCGATCATGTCGGGCTTCGCGGCAGACGTCCTTCCGATTCGAGATGTGTTCCTGGCCGTGGAGGCTGAGACGCGCGTCTGGTACAACCAGACGCTGGAGAGTCGGAACATGATCGTTCCGGGCCTGATCGCGGTTCTGATGTCTATCATCGCCGCCATGCTCACCTCGCTGACCATCGCCCGGGAGTGGGAGCGGGGGACGATGGAACAGCTGGTGGCGACGCCGGTGCACCGGCTGGAGGTCGTGTTCGGCAAGCTGCTGCCGTACGTCGGAATCGGCCTCGTGGACGTGGCGCTGGCCAGCGCCGTGGGCGTGTTCCTGTTCGGCGTCCCGCTGCGCGGCAGCGCCGCCCTGCTCCTGGCGGCGTCCGTCCTGTTTCTGCTCGGCGCTCAGGGATTGGGCATCTTTCTCTCCGCGGCGCTCCGCTCGCAGGTGCTCGCGACGCAGGCGGCGATCATGGTCACCTACCTGCCCTCCCTGCTGCTCTCCGGGTTCGTCTTCGCGATCGCCAATATGCCCGCGGCCCTGCAGGTCGTCTCCTATGCCGTGCCGGCGCGCTACTTCATCACGGTCACCCGCGGCATCTTCCTCAAGGCCGTGGGTCTCGAGGCCTTGCTCGGCTCGCTCATCGGCCTCGCCATCTACTCGGCGATCGGCCTCGGTCTCGCCGCGCGGGCGTTCCGCAAGGAGATTGCGTGACGAGGCTCTCGCCCTTCCGGATCAGGCAGATCGTCCGCAAGGAGGTACGTCAGCTCCTGCGCGACCCTCGTTCCCGGCCGATCCTCTTCGTGGCCCCGGTCGTCCAGCTGCTCCTCTTCGGCTACGCGGTAAACACCGATGTCCGGAGCACGCCGCTGGCCGTGCTGGATCTGGACCGCTCTGCAGCCTCCCGCGAGCTCGTCGACGAGCTCGTGGCCGCCGGGTACTTCGAGACCGTGATTCAGGCCGATCGCCCCCGAGAGCTGGTGGAGGCGCTGGATCGCGGTCAGGCGCTGATCGCGCTCGAGGTCCCTCCTCGTTTCAGCCGGGATCTCGCGTCGGGTCGGGGTGCGGCCGTTCAGCTGTTGGTGGACGGTACGGACTCCAACACGGGGACCATCGCGCTGGGTCATGCTCGCCGAACGATCCTCGCCTACAGCCTGGAGAAAGGCGGCCTCGGCGAGAGCCTGGCTATCGGTCCGAGGCTCGAACCGCGCGCCTGGTTCAATCCCTCCCTGGAGAGCCGCGTGTACAACGTGCCCGGTGTCATCGGCATTCTGATTCTGCTCATGTGCCTCCTGCTCACCTCGTTCAGCGTCGTGCGGGAGAGGGAGCTGGGCACGCTGGATCAGCTGCGCGTCAGTCCCGTCAAGCCGGCTGAGTTGATCCTGGGCAAGACGATCCCGGTCGCCGTGGTGGCGCTTATCGACCTGGCTCTCATAACGGCCGTCGGCACGGCCTGGTTCGACATCCCCCTGAAAGGCTCCCCGCTCGTCCTCCTCGCAGCCAGCCTGCTCTTCATCCTCAGCGGGCTGGCGGCCGGGCTTCTCATCTCGACGGTGTCCAAGACTCAGCAGGAGGCGTTTCTCACCATGTACCTGGTTCTCCTGCCGTCGATCATCCTCTCCGGCTTCTTCTTTCCGATCCACTCGATGCCGGAGCTCTTCCAGTGGGTCAGCTTCCTGAATCCGGTGCGCTACTTTCTCGAGATCGTGCGAGCGATCTTCCTGAAGGGGGCGGGCCCGGTCGTTCTATGGCCTCAATTCTCGGCCCTCCTGATTCTGGGAACAGCCGGGATCGCCGTGGCCATTCGGCGATTCGCGCGCAGCATCGCCTGATGGTCCGGCTTGGCGTGGGGGTGCGCGCCAGGCCATCATCGCTCCATGAAGGATCTGATTCGAATCCGGGGTGCCCGGCAGCATAACCTGAAGGGAATCGATCTCGAGATCCCGAGGGGCCGGATCACCGTCTTCACGGGGCCCTCCGGTTCGGGCAAGTCCAGCCTCGCGTTCGACACGATCTACGCCGAGGGGCAGCGGCGATACGTGGAGTCCCTCTCCACCTACGCCAAGCAGTTTCTGGAGCGGATGGAGAAGCCCGAGTTCGACACGATCGAGGGCGTCAGCCCGTCGGTCGCGATCGATCAGCGGAACTCGGTCCAGACAAGCCGCTCCACCGTGGGGACGGTGAGCGAGGCGTACGACTTCATGCGTCTCCTCTGGGCCAGGATCGGGGTGACGTTCTGTTCGGAGTGCGGGACGGTCGTGCGGCCGGATACCGTGACGTCGGCGGCCGATCGTCTGCTCGAGCTGGCGGCGGGCACCCGCCTCTATGTCGCGTTCCCGTTCCAGTTCAGCGACAGAATCTCCCACGAGCTCGCGGCGCGGAACCTCCTCGCGCAGGGCTACCTGCGAGTGATCGCCAACGGCCGCGAGATCTACCTTCCCGATCTCGCCGTGGAGGAGGAAGCGGCGGCCTCAGGCAGCGAGCGAGGGGCCGAGGGCAGCGAGACGCGGATAGCAGACAGGGCTCTCACGGAGGCAGAAGAGCTGCTCGTCGTCGTGGACCGCCTTCACGTCGATCCCGAGGAGCGCGAGCGGCTCACCGATGCGCTGGCGGCGGCCTTCGCCGAGGGAGATGGACAGGCCATCGCGCTCGCGCAAAGGGGCTTGGATGGGACCGGCGGCCTGGAGCGAGCGGACCGACTCTCCTTTATCGAGAGACACCGCTGCTCCGGCTGCGGACGCTCCTTTCCCGTTCCCGGTCCACTGCTGTTCAGCTTCAACAATCCCGCCGGCGCCTGCCCCGAGTGCAACGGCTTCGGCGCCACGCTGGAGTACGACCTGGACCTCATCGTCCCCAATCCGGGCCGGGGGCTGGGCGATGGGGCGATCGACCCGTGGACGAAGCCGCGCTACTCACGCGAGCGATCCGAGGTCGAGAGTTACGCGCGGCGCCATCGGATCGACCTCCGAGTGCCCTGGAGGGACCTGCCCGAGCCCGCACGACACGAGCTGCTGTACGGCGGAAGCGACTTCCGCGGCGTGCTGCCGTTCCTGTATTCCCGCGAGCGCAAACGGTACAAGCAGTACATCCGCGTCTTTCTTCGGAGTTACCAGGTGCCGCGGAGATGCCAGCGCTGCGACGGCACCCGACTGCGTCCGGAGGCGCTCGACGTCCGGGTAGGAGACCTCCACATAGCGGCGGCCGCCGCTCACGACATCTCGAATCTGCGTCGCTGGCTGGCCGACCTCGAGCTGCCACCGTTCGAGCAGAGCGTGGCCCGCACCGTCCGTCGCGAGCTCGAGGACCGCCTGCGTTTCATGGACGACGTGGGCCTCGGCTACCTGACCGTGGATCGGCAGGCACGCACCCTGTCCGGCGGCGAGATGCAGCGGCTACGTCTGGCCAGCTGCCTGGGGAGCCATCTGGTCGATACGCTCTATGTGCTGGACGAGCCGACGATCGGCCTGCATCCGCGGGATGTAGAGCGCTTCCTGAGGGTGCTCGTCCGGCTACGCGACCTCGGCAACACCGTGCTGGTGGTCGAGCACGACACCTCCGTGCTCGCGGCTGCCGACCACGTCGTCGAGCTGGGGCCCGGCTCCGGCGAGCGCGGCGGAGAGATCGTGTTCGAGGGGAGCTGGGCTTCGCTCCTGAGCTCGGAGACGGTCACGGGCCGGGCACTGCGTGCGCCTCCCCACCGGCGCCCGCGTCGGCGAAGCCCTCGCGGCAGCCTGCGGCTGCGGGGCGGCACCCTGCACAACCTCCGTGGGCTCGACGTGGACATCCCGCTGGGCGTGCTGACGGTCGTAACCGGCGTGTCGGGCTCGGGCAAATCGACGCTCGTGCACGACCTCCTCTACCGAGCGCTCGAGAGGACGCTCGGGCGAAAGACCACGGCGAAGGCCCACCTCGGCGAGCGAAGCGGGAGGTACGACAGCTTGGAGGGGGCATCGGCGCTCGACGATGTCGTGCTGGTGGATCAGACGCCCATCGGTCGGACCCCACGGTCCAATCCGGTGACGTACATCAAGGCGTTCGGCGAGATACGTCGACTGTTCGCCGAGCAGCCGCTTTCCCGCCGAAGGGGCTATGTGGCCCGCGACTTCAGCTTCAACACGTCCGGCGGAAGGTGCGAGGCGTGCAAGGGAGCCGGGGAGGAGCTGGTCGAGATGGTCTTCCTGGCGGATGTGGCCCTGACGTGCGAGGCGTGCGGCGGATCACGCTATCGCCCCGAGATCCTCGAGGTCCGGTACCGGGAGCGGAACATTCGGGAAGTGCTCGAGCTCACCGTCGATGAGGCGATCCGCTTCTTCCTTCGCCAGGATAGAATCGGAGAGCGGCTCTGGCAGTTACAGCGGGTGGGGCTGGGCTACCTTCGACTCGGTCAGCCGGCGACGACCCTGTCGGGAGGCGAGGCGCAGCGCCTGAAGGTGGCCAGAGAGCTGGCAGCGAATCGGGCGGTGGCCAGACGCCTCTACATTCTGGATGAACCGACGGTCGGGCTCGGCCTGAGCGAGCTGGCCCGTCTCGTCGATGTGCTGGACGAGCTCGTGGAGGCCGGGGGGTCGGTTCTTGTCGTAGAGCACAACCTGGAGGTGATCGCCCGCGCCGACTGGGTCATCGACCTGGGTCCGGAGGCGGCCGACGCCGGCGGCACGCTCATCGCCGAAGGCCCCCCCGAAGCGGTCGCCGCCGAGGAGCGGTCCCATACCGGACGCTACCTGCGGACGTTGTTCGAGAGGGGTCGCGCAGCGGCGACGAACGACGGGCGCCGGGAAGGCGACCGGTTCGGAGACGAGCGGGCGGGTTGAACCCTCCCCGGCTCTCCGTGCTCCTCCCCTGCCGGGATGCCGAGCGGCACCTCGACCAGTGCATCGCCAGCCTCGGGGCGCAGACGCTCTCAGACTACGAGGTTCTGGCCGTGAACGACGGCTCGAGCGACGGAACCCTGGGGATTCTGGAACGGTGGGCGAAGCGGGATCCACGGGTTCGGGTGTTGGGGGGAACGGGGTCGGGTATAGCCGAGGCGCTGTCTCTGGCGGCGAGCCATGCCCGCGCGGAGTATCTGGCCCGAATGGATGCGGACGACCTGATTCACGCGCAGCGCTTTCACCTTCAGTGGCGCTTTCTGCAGACGCGAACCGAGGTCGCGGCGTGCGGGACCGGCGTCCGATACTTCCCCCGCGAACGGGTCGGGTCCGGCTACGAACGCTACGAGAGCTGGCTCAACTCGCTGCACGGAGAGGAGGAGGTGGAGCGGGACCTGTTCGTCGAGTGTCCGCTCGCGCATCCGACGATGATGGTGCGGGCCGCGGCCTATCGGCAGGTGGGGGGCTACCGGGATCGCGGCTGGCCGGAGGACTACGATCTGCTCTTTCGCCTCCATAGATCGGGCGGCAGGCTGGCGAACCTGCCCGAGGTGCTGCTGAGCTGGCGGATCACGACCGGACGGCTTTCCATGCGGTCCGACAGGTACTCGCCGGCAGCGTTTCGCCGCTGCAAGGTGCACCATCTGCTTCGCGGCTACCTGCCCCCCGGCCGAGCGCTCGTGGTCTGGGGAGCGGGTCGCGTCGGCAAGCCTCTGGCCCGAGAGCTCCTCCGGCATCAGCTTCAGCCCGCCGCGTTCGTGGATCTCGATCCCAGAAAGATCGGACAGCAGGTTCACGGTGCCGTCGTCTGCCTTCCGTCTTTTCTGATGGAACGACCAGACCGACGGCCTTTCGTGCTGATCGCGGTCGGATCCCCCGGAGCGAGAGAGGATATTCGCGCCTCCCTGGCCGAGATGGGCTACGAGGGATCGAAGGACTTCCTCGCTTTCGCCTGACCGAAGGAGAAAGAGCATGACCGGAAGACGCCGGCCGTTCCGGGCGTCGGCGGTGGCCGCCGTCGCCATGGCGTTCCTCTTGGGCCTCGGCCTGGCCTCACCCGCGGGGGCGTACGCGCCCCAGGACGCCGCGTCCACCGCGTCCGCGGCAGCGGAGGCTGGCGAGATCGCCGATCTCCTGCACGGCCAACGGAACGGCGCCTGGAAGTCCGCGTATCGGCCGCTCGCCTCCCGCCCCACTCTCATCCGCGGCGCCACGATCATGACCGCCGCGGGGGAGGAGATCGAGGGCGGAGATCTCTTCATGCGGGGCGGGAGAATCATCGAGGTCGGACGAAACCTCAATGTTCCGGCCGGCACGGACGTGATCGACGCGAGCGCGAGGTTCGTGACGCCGGGAATCATCGACACGCACTCGCACCTCGGGGTCTCCCCGTCACCCTCGGTCTCCTCGACGAGCGATACGAACGAGTCGACCGACCCGAACACGGCCGAGGTATGGGTGATGCACTCGGTGTGGCCGCAGGATCCGGGCTTCACCCGGGCGCTCGCCGCCGGCGTGACCACCCTCCAGATCCTCCCGGGAAGCGCCAACCTGATCGGGGGCCGCGGCATCACCCTCAAGACAGTTCCCGGCCGCACCGTCCAGCAGATGATGTTTCCGGACGCCCCGATGGCGCTGAAGATGGCGTGCGGCGAGAACCCGAAACGGGTGTACGGCCAGGGCAGGCAGAAGTCGCCGCGAACGCGCATGGGGAACATGGCGGGTTACCGCGAGGCGTTCATCGAGGCGGAACGATACCGGAGGAAGTGGGACGCCTGGATCCAGGGCGGCATGACCGGCGACGCGGGCGATGCGGAAGATGCCGATGATGCTGAAGACGTCGGTAACGGGTCCCTCTCCAACCTGTGGCTCTATCTCGTCCGTTTCTGGGCGGCTGGCTAGCCGCCGTCGTGTTCAAGCTGCAGCATCCCGCGAGCGCACCCGCGGAAGCCTGAACGCTCACAAGAGGCCGGGCCTTCGGGCCCGGCCACCGGGGACGGGCGCAGCACCTTCGGCAGGATGCGTCCGAAGCCGCGAAAGCGCAGTCACGGCGCGGCGTCATCGACTCCCGCGGGATTCACCATGACGTTCGCGCCGGGCTCCGCCGTGGGTTAAATTTCCTTCCCGTCAGGTAGCGCTTTCGGGGCCGCTCGACAGCCCGAAGAAAGCCCTGTCGCAGGACTCCCCCAGCCGGGTGTCCATCCCCCTTCTATCCGCTGACACAGAGGGACATGGAGAGCACCGAGAGCAGCGAACGGATCGAGCCGCGCCTACTCGAGGACGAGATGCGCGAATCGTTCATCGACTACTCGATGAGCGTCATCGTGCAGCGGGCGCTGCCGGATGTCCGAGACGGCCTCAAGCCGGTCCATCGCCGGATCCTGTACGCGATGCAGGAGGCCGGCCTGTCGCCCACGCGCTCCTACAAGAAGAGCGCGACGGTTGTCGGTGACGTGCTGGGCAAGTATCACCCGCACGGGGACTCGGCGGTCTACGATTCCCTCGTCCGCATGGCCCAGGATTTCTCGCTTCGCTATCCGCTCGTGGACGGTCAGGGAAACTTCGGGTCGATCGACGGAGACAGCGCCGCCGCCTACCGGTACACGGAGGCCCGGCTGGCCCCGCTCGCCGTCGAGATGCTGGCCGATTTCGAGAAAGAGACGGTCGACTACGTCCCGAACTTCGACGATCGGCTGCAGGAGCCGACAGTTCTGCCCGCCCGTCTCCCGAACCTGCTGGTGAACGGATCGTCGGGCATAGCGGTCGGGATGGCCACGAACGTGCCACCGCACAACCTCGGCGAGGTGGTCGCCGCGTGCGCGCATCTGATCGACGATCCCGACTGCTCGCTGGACGACTTGATGGTGCACGTGCAGGGCCCGGATTTCCCCACGGGAGGCCACATCCTGGGGACGCAGGGCATCCGCGAGGCGTACGAGACGGGCCGCGGTCGGGTGATCATGCGGGCCCTGGCGCACACGGAGGAGATGAAGGGTGGTCGGGAGCAGATCGTCGTCACGGAGATCCCGTTCATGGTGAACAAGACCCGGTTGATCGAGCAGATCGCTCAGCTCGTGCGCGACCGGAAGATCGATGGCGTCACGGATCTGCGGGACGAGTCGGATCGCGACGGGATACGCACGGTCATCGAGGTGAGGCGGGATGCCGATCCGCGCATCATCCTCAACCGCCTGTACAAGCACACCCAGATGCAGTCGACGTTCGGCGTGATCATGCTCGCGCTGGTCGGAGGCGTGCCACGTGTTCTCTCGCTCAAGCAGGTCCTCCAGCACTTCGTCGACCACC
>JBDHFW010000066.1:0-18248 GCA_039590175.1 Gemmatimonadota bacterium
GGATGATCGATTCGATCTCCCACCTGATCAGGGCTTGCTGCCAGATCGCGTTCACGCGCCTGAAGACAGTTGCCACCTCGTCTTCCGTGAGCTCCGTGCTGAGGGGCGGGAACTCGGAGGAGAGGAGGTGAACGCGCACCCGCAGCGAGACTTCGCTGCGCCAGGGGGCCACGATCTCGGCCGGCCCCGAATCGTCGCCGCACGAGGCGAGGATCAGCGCGGAGATCGCGAGCGTCCAGGCGTGGAGCAGGCGGCGTGCTCGCCTCCGAGTCGCGGGAGGGTGTCTCGACGTCATGTTCAGTGCATTCCGGGGTGTCTAATGGGCCTCGCGTCTTGAACAGCAAAGGTAGGCCCGCCGTTCCCGTCCCGCAGGTATTTCCGGATACGCGGGTCGCGGTAGCGGCACTGCATTATGTTGTCGTGCCGGCAACAGTCACCGCCGATTGACGACGTGGACCAAGCAAGGGTTGGCATGCAGCGAAGCGTTGGGAAGGCCGTCTGGACGGCCGCATCGCTCCTTCTCCTTCCGTTGAGCGGCTGCGGCGCTGTCAACAAGATGGCCGCCAACAGCGTGACGGACATGATGGAATCGACCGCCGAGGTGTGGTCGTCGGGGGACGATCCCGAGTTCGTGTGCGAGTCCATCCCCTTCGCGCTCTCGACGGTGGAGGGCTTGCTCACGAAGCGGCCCGAGAGCGACCGCCTACTGCTCAACGCGACCCAGGGCTTCGCCCAGTACGCGTACGTGTGCGTCGAGACGGACGCTATCCTCCTGGAGGAGGAGGACTACGAGCGCTCGAAGCAGCAGCTGGAGCGCGCGCTGAATCTGTTTCTCCGGGCCAAGAGATACGGCATGCGCGGCCTCGTGCTGGCGCATCCAGGGCTCGAGGAGCGCCTGCTAGTCGACCCCGAGGGTGCGGTCGCCGGCACTACCTTGGAGGACCTTCCGCTGCTCTATTGGACGGCGGCCGCCTGGGGAGCGGCGATCTCACGAGGCAAGGATCGTCCGGACCTCATCGCCGACCTGCCGGCCGTGATCGCGATGATGGAGCGCGTCCTGGAGTTGGATGAGACGTTCAGGGATGGCACGATTCACGACGTGTTCATCATGTTGCGCGGCCTTCCGGACAGCATGGGCGGGTCCCCCGAGGAAGCGCGCGAGCATTTCGATCGGGCCCTCGAGCTGAACGGGGGTCGGTTGGCCCGCACCTATGCCACCTACGCGACGAGCGTCATGCTGCCCCAGCAGGACCGGGAGCGCTTCGAGCGGCTGATGCTGGAGGCACTGGCAATAGATCCGGACGAGAATCCGAGCCGTCGACTCCAGAACCTCATCGCGCAGAAGCGGGCTCGCTACCTGCTCGATCACGTGGAGGACTACTTCCTGGAGTAGGAAAGGGAGAGGGATGACGTGGAGGAATAAGCACCGGGTGCTCCGGGTCGCCGGGCTCGCGATGGCTTGTGTGGTCACGCTCGGACCCGACGAAGCTCCGGCCCAGAGGGCCCGCGTAAAGCTGGCGACCCTCGCACCCGACGGGTCGCCGTGGCACCGCATCCTCGAGGACATGGGTCACGAGTGGCAACAGGCCACGGGCGGGAGGGTGCGGCTCGTCATCTACCCGGGCGGCGTCGCGGGCGATGATCGGGCCACGCTGCGGAAGATCCGACACGGCCAGCTTCAGGGGGCGACGCTGACGGTGAAAGGGCTCACGGAGCTGGACGATGCCTTCAACGTCTTCCAGATCCCGCTTTTCTTCGACTCGATCGAGGAGTTCTTCTTCGTTCTCCAACGCCTGGGGCCGATGCTGAATCAGCGGCTCGAGGAGCAGGGACTCGTGACCCTCCATTGGGGCTACGGCGGTTGGCTGCACTTCTTCTCGAAGACGCCGACGCGAACGGTCTCGGACCTCCAACGGCTCAAGATGTACACGGGGGCGGGGGACGACCGGATGACCCGGCTCTGGAGGCAGAACGGATACAACCCGGTCGCCCTCTCCACGACCGACATCATGGTGGGGCTGCAGAGCGGTATGATCGATGGCCTGCCGGCTCCGCCGCTCGGCGCCCTCGCGTTTCAGTGGTACCGGCACACGCCTTACATGCTGGCTCCGGGCTTCGCCCCCCTCATCGGGGCTACCGTGATCGACAAGCGGGCATGGGAGAAGCTGTCGGAGGGCGACCGTGCCTCGGTGCTCGAGTCGGCCCGACGGGCGGGTGACCGGCTGGCTGTCGAGATTCCCGAGAAGGACGAGGAGTCTCTCGCGGAGATGATCATGCGAGGCCTCCACGTGATTAATGTGGACGTCGAGGGGGAAGCGGATCCGTGGCGCGCGGCGGCGGAGTCTTTCGCGGAGAGTTTCCGGGCCCGTATGGTTCCTGAAGACGTTCTGGATCTCGCTCTCCAGTATCGCGCCGAGTACCGGCGCGGCGCGGCAGCCGCCGCGGGTTCGAGTCCCTGATCCGGCTTCGCGAGACACACGACAGACACTGAGTCTCTGTCCTTGAAAGCCTTCCGAAAGCTCGAAGAGGCGACGGCGAGCCTCGCGCTGGGCGCGATGGTCCTCTTGCCACTCCTCGAGATCCCGCTCCGCAAGCTCGGAACGGGGATTCCCGGGGCGATCTCGGTCGAGCGGCATCTGACACTCTGGGTGGCCTTCCTCGGTGCTGCCTTGGCCGCTCGCGAAGGACGTCTCCTCTCCCTTGCCACCGGCCAGCTGCTTCCCGAGGGCAAGATACGAACGGCGGGGAGGCGCTTCGCTTCCGCGGTCGCGGCCGGGGTCTGCGCGCTCTTCTTCCGTGCGGGCATCGATCTCGTCCTGGAAGAGAGGCTCGCCGGGACGATGATCACTCAGCTGATCCCCGTGTGGGTGGCTCAGGTCGTGATGCCCGTCGCCTTCGCGCTGATCGGGCTGCGGCTGGTCTGGCGGTCGGCCGACAGCTCGAAGGGGAGGTCGGTGGCGATTCTGGGCGTCGTCGTCGGCCTGCTCCTGGCCCAGTTCCCAGGGATCCTCGAGGCCAGGCCAAGCTGGCCCGGCGTTCTGCTCGTGCTCACGGCCACGCTTCTCGGAGGTCCGATCTTCGCCGCGCTCGGGGGGATCGCCGCTCTCCTCTTCATGGCGGAAGGGGTACCGCCGGTGGCGGTCCTGATCGAGACGTACAGCCTCTCGGTGAATCCCACGCTCGCCGCGATTCCGCTCTTTACGCTGGTCGGGTTCTTTCTCGCCGAAGGAAAGGCGTCATCGAGGCTTCTGAACCTGTTTCACGCCTTCGTGGGCTGGGTGCCTGGTGGAACGGCGGTTGTCTGCGCCTTCGTCTGCGCCTTTTTCACCGTCTTCACCGGCGGCTCTGGCGTCACGATTCTCGCACTCGGCGCCCTCCTGTTCCAGGTTCTACGGGAGGATCGCTACAATGAGCGCTTCTCGCTCGGCCTGCTGACGGCGTCCGGCTCGCTCGGCCTGCTTCTTCCGCCGGCTCTTCCCCTGATCCTCTACGGGATCGTGGCGAGCGTTCCCATCGAGGACCTGTTCATCGGCGGCATCATCCCCGGGGTCCTGCTCGTCTCGCTGGTCGCGGGCTGGGGGGTGCGCGAGGGTATCAAGAGCGGAGTGGAGCACAGGCCGTTCGAGCCGCGGGAGGCGTCTCGGGCGCTCTGGGAGGCGAAGTGGGAGCTGCTCCTTCCGATCATCATCCTGTTCGTGATCTTTGGGGGAATCGCCACGCTGGTGGAGGCGGCGGCTCTCGCGGCGCTCTATGCCTTCGTCGTCCAGTGTTTCGTGCACCGGGACGTGTCGCTGGGCAGCGACCTGGCGCGCGTGTTCCACCAGTGTCTCGTGCTGATCGGGGGCGTGCTGCTCATCCTCGGCATGGCGATGGGGTTCAGCAGCTACATGGTGGACGCGATGATCCCGAGTCGCGCGCTCGAATGGGTGCAGAGCCATATCGACTCGCGGATCGTCTTCCTGCTCTGCCTCAACCTCTTCCTCCTCCTGGTCGGCGCTGTGATGGACATCTTCTCGGCGACCGTGGTGATCGTTCCGCTCATCGTGCCACTCGGCTTGGCGTTCGGCGTCCACCCGATCCACCTGGGGATCATCTTCGTGGCCAACCTCGAGCTCGGGTACCTGACGCCTCCCGTCGGGCTGAACCTCTTCCTCGCCTCTTACCGCTTCGATCGGCCCCTGCTCGAGCTCTACCGCGCCGCCGTGCCGTTCCTGCTCATTCTGGGTGTGGGGGTGCTGCTCATCACCTACATCCCGTTCCTGACGACAGGTCTCCTGGCGGCCTTCGGACGGTAACGGAGGTCGTCGACGGCCCACGCCTCGGCCCTACAGGTGGCCGCAGTAGATCTCAGTCTCGTACTCGAGGTGCACCTGTCCCCGCGCCTCGTGGCGGCTGAAGATGGCGTCCAGCTCGGATAGCATCGCCGCCCGCGCCGGATCCGACTCGCCGGGAGTGTACGAAGATGACAGGAGCCGCCCCCGCAATCCATCGCGGTCGAGCTCCTGGTGGTTTGGGAGCTCTCGTTGGCTGAACCCGTGCGCGAAGAAACCGGCGAGGAGGCGCTGCCGTCGCTTGTCGTGGCGGACGCGGTCGTAGTCGGTCCCGAACCTCAACAGGAGTTCCTCGTACTCGCGCAGGAAGGGGTCCCCGTCCAGCTTTCGCGTGTTCCAGACGAGCGCGACTCGTTTCGGCGAGCGAAGGATCCGCGAGAACTCACGCCTCGCCTGCCCGACCTCGAACCAGTGGAATGCCTGGCCCGCAAATGCGAGGTCGACGCTGCCCGGCGGAAGCGTTGTGGCTTCGGCCCTGCCGGCGACGCTGCGAAAGGGGCGATTGCGCAGAGACGCTTCCGCCGCCGCACGCATCTCGTCGTTGGGCTCGACGCCGAAAACCTCACAGCCCAGCGCGAGGAAGAGTTCCGCCGATAAACCGGTTCCGGATCCGACGTCGGCGATGCGCCAGCCGGGAGAGAGGCCGATCTCCGCCTGCAGCAACGGAATAAGGTCCGGTGGGTACTTCGGGCGGTAACGGGCGTAGTCCTCCACGCGCTCGGAGAAACGACGCGTGGGGTCGGCCGGCACGTCCACGCTCGAGATCCTCGCTAGTCGGAGCTCTCGTCCAGGTTCTCCGCCTTCCAGCGCATCGCCATCAGGATTCGGTTCCTGGCGCTCGGGTGATCGTAGAACAGCCACTCCTCGAATGGACCGGGGTCTACCTTTCGGTATTCTCCGAGCTTGAGGATGATCATCGAGAACCCGTCTGGCTCACGCGCTGCGTTGAGTCCGTAGATGTCGGCTTCGATCTCGTTGGAGCGGATGAATCCGTTGGTGACCGGCGTGATCGCCGCGGAGTAGAGCGAGAAGAGGACGAGGAAAAGCGGAAGGCCCGCCACGTCGCCCACGTCCCGCACGCCCCAGCCGGAGCCCCAGCGGGCCAGCGCCCGGTCGAATCCCCACCAGACGAAGGAGAAGCCGACGACGAGAACGATGGCGAAGAAGACGAAGAACTCCCGTGCCGCGTGCAGGACGAAGTGCCCGATCTCGTGTGCCATGACCGCCTCGATCTCTTCGTCGGTCCCCCGGTCGAGGAGGTTGTCGTTGAGCGAGATGCGCGTCGTGCCCAGAAACCCGCTCACGCTGGCGCTGATCTTGGTCGTTCGCTTCGAGGCGTCGTACTGGTACACCTCGTTGGCCGGAACGCCGTTCGCCCGGGCCATGGCCAGCACCCGCTCCTTCAACGGCCCCTCGTCCAGCGGCTCGTATCGGTTGAACAGCGGGGCGAGATAGACGGGCGAGATGAAGGCGATCACGGCCAGGAAAGCCAGGCTCACCCCCGCTCCCCAGATCCACCAGGTGCGCGGAGCGCGCCGGATGGCGCCGTACAGAAGCACGAGAAGGACGCTCACGAGGACCAGCGAGACGGCCAAGCCGATGAGTCGGTCCGAGATGTAGCCGCCCACGCTCTGCGAGGAGAACCCGTAACGGTGCTCGCGGAGGAAGCCTGAATAGACGGATAGGGGCAGGAGCAGGACCGTGGTGATCAGGACGTACTGCACGCCGTAGATGGCCGTCTGGAGCGGCTTCTTGCCGGAGATGCGCTCCGCCGTCGCCCGCATCCGGGCCGAGAGCCCCGTGTTGAGAAGAAAGAAGGCGACGGCGAGCCCGTAGAACAGGCTAATGATACCCAGCCAGTAGCCGCCTTCCGTGTACTCCTTCGACGTGGCCCTCGTCTCCTCATCCAGGGTCGCGAGGTAGGCTTCCATCGCCTGCTCGGGGTCGAAGGCCTGCCGGCCGGTGGTGGGCTGCAGGGCGGGCTCCGCGGTGGGCGCGGCCACGTTCGAGACCGCCAGTTCGGCCATCGTCTGTGCGGCTGCCTCGCGCGGAGCGGTGGCGGTCAGCAGCCACAGCGCCCCTGCGAGCGCCACCAATCCACGTCGGTAGCTTCGGGTGACGCGCATGCTCCTACTCCTCCAGCTCGGCGCGAAGGAACGCCAACGTCCGAGCCCAGGCCTGCTCGGAGGCTCGCAGGTTCTTGCCTTCTCGACCGCTCTGCTGCCGCAGGAATCCGTGTCCCGCTCCGTCGTAGATCTCGGTCTCGTACACCTTTCCGAGGCCATCCATCTCCTCCTTCGCCGGAGGAATCGTCGCGTTCACGCGTGCGTCATCGCCCCCGTAGAGACCCAGCACCGGGGCCTCGATCGCGGCCAGGGATTCCGTGGGAGGAGAGCCACCGTAGTAGACGATGGCCGCATCCAGGCTATCCCACGCGGTCGCGAAGCGGAAGCTCGTCGAGCCGCCCCAGCAGAAGCCGACGCTGCCCACCCTGGAGGTGGCCGACGGGAACGCGGTCGCGTAGCCGGCTGCAGCTCGAAGCCGACGGTTCACTTCGTCGCGGTCCAGCTCTCGGATCGCCTTGCGGACTTCCTCCGGCGCGAAGGAGTCGGTGCCGCCGCCGTCGTAGCCCTTCCCGCTCAAGAGGTCCGGGGCGATCGCGATGAAGCCCTCGGCGGCCAGCTGATCGGCGACGCCCCGCACCCAGTCCGTGAGCCCGAAGATCTCGTGGATCACGATCATGACCGGGGCCTTGTCGCTTCGCTCCGGGTAGACCACCCAGGCAGTCACCGTATCGGCGTCCCCGGCGTCGTACTCGATCCACTCGCCGTGTCGCGGAGATTCCGCCAGGCGGGAGAGGGCGAGCTCGGCGTCGGGCGGCAGCTCCGGCCCCTCCTGAGCCTCGGCCCGGATGTCGGCCCCGAGACTGGCGATCGCGACGGCGGCCAGGGTGGCGGTGGTTCTCGCGGTATCGATCATCCGACTCCTCCGCTTCGTTCGCTTTCATGGCGGGCGCCTGGAAGACGCGCCTGAGCGGGAGATCTGCTTCCCGTTTCCGACGGAAACCCACACACGAACGGGAGAATCTAGCGTCACCGCCCGGCTGGCGAACGACCCGACCGTGGTTTGACGGTGAAAGCGGAGGTGCGTACTAGTAGGACGACTGCACACTCCCGACCCATCCAAGGAGGATTCGATGAAACCAAGACCTTCCCTAATCCTGGGGCTTGGCGCGCTACTGACGCCGCTGCTGCTGCCTTCCCTGGCGTCCGCCCAGGAGGATCAGCCTGCCGGGTTCGCCACCTACTACTACTGCAACCAGGCTACAGAGGCCCGGGCAGACACGATCGTGAGCGAGCACTACGCGGCCATGTACGACCAGCACCTGGCGGCCGGCAACATCACGGCGTGGGGCTGGCTCTCCCACAGGATCGGCGGAAAGTGGCGCCGCCTCTCCTACTTCTTCGCGCCGTCTCGGGACGCCCTTCTGACGGCGAGAGCGGCGCTCATCGAGGAGTTCATTGCCGATGACTCCGGCTTGGGCCAGGAGTTCGACGAGATCTGCCCGTCGCACGACGACTACATCTGGAATCTCGAGGGCGGCTCCGATCCAGCCGGGATCGGCGCCCGTCCGGAGTGGGCACTTTCGATGTACTTCGAGTGTGACTTCGCCCGGGAGGATCTGGCCGACGAGATCTACCTGAACGTCTTCAACGGCGTCTTCGACCAGGCGGTCGCGGACGGCTTGATTACGGGCTGGAGCTGGCACGCCCACGACGTCGGCGGGAAGTATCGCCGGCTCGGCGTCATCGACGGCACCAGCGTCAATGGCGTGCTTAATGGACGCGATGCGATCTTCGAGCAGATCGGGGAGATGGCCGAGGGTGCGCTCGGTGTGTTCTCCGAGACCTGCCACTCGCACACCGACTACGTGTGGGATATCGAGATCTCCAGACCGTAGAGTACCGCAGCGGGCCGGCGCAGCCGCGCAGTCGACGCGCGGGTCCTGGCCGAGGCCCGGATTCAGAGCGAGAGCCCCGTCGATGCGGGGCTCTCCTCATTTCGGGAGCCCCGCGCGTCTATCGGCGGCTGCCGGCCTCGTGGATCGCCCGAACCGTGTCGATAGTATCCGCCTCCGCGGCACGCTTGTCTTCCCGGTAGCCCTTCACCCTCGCGAACCGCAGCGCCAGCCCGCCCGGGTATTTCGGGCTGGCCTGGACCTCGTTGAACACGATCTCCACCACGAGCTCGGGCCGAACGACCACCGTGATCCCCGCGCGTCGGGTCTCGAGCCCGAGCAACCGCTCGGTCTGCCAGGCGAGCATGGCGTCGGTCATCCCCTTGAACGTCTTGCCCAGCATGACGAACCCGCCGCCCTCCGGGTCCCGGGCGCCGAGGTGGAGGTTGCTGAGCCGGCCGCGGCGCCTGCCGTGGCCCCACTCGGCGGCCAGGACCACGAGGTCCAGCGTATGGGCGGGCTTGATCTTGAGCCAGGCGCGGCCGCGCCCGCCGGCCGCGTAGGGCGCGTCCAGCATCTTCGCCATCACGCCCTCGTGACCCGTCTTCATGGCCCACTCCAGGAAGGCCGAGGCCTGTTCCGTCTCCTCGGTCACCACGTGATCCAGTCTTAGGTTGCGCGGTAGGGAGTCGGTGAGGGCCGCGAAGCGCTCGGCGGCCGGCTCGTCGATCAGAGCCGCTCCGTCCAGGTAGAGGCAGTCGAAGAAGAAGGGGCTGAGCGGCCTCTCGGCGCGGAGCCGCTCCACGTCCAGCCGACTCGAAAAGCGGCTCATCGTGACCTGGAAGGGGAGGGGAGAGCCGCCGGAGCCCAGCGCGATCGCCTCTCCGTCCAGGATGATCTCGCGGGAGGGCAGGGCCCGGGCCGCTTCGACGATCTCCGGCAGGGCCGGCGTGACGTCGTTCATCCTCCGGGTGAAGATGCGGACGTCGTCTCCGGACTTGTGCAGCTGGATTCGCGCTCCGTCCAGCTTCGGCTCGAAGGCAGCGCGCTCCAGATGGCCGAGGGCCTCGTTCACATCCTCGGCGGTCTGGGCAAGCATCGGTTGAACGGGCCTGAAGAGCCGGATTCCGAGCTGTTGGAGCGCCTCCGAGCCGCCGGCCAGTGCCGCGCGCGCCACCTCCCCGGGGTCGTTCGTGAGCATCACTGCCCGGCGAACCCTCGACTTCGGAACCGCGGCGGCGACCGCCACGGCATCGATCATCAGGCCGGCCTGGGCTCCCTGCCGGAGCTCGCCGAAGATCAGGCGCCGCAGGAATGCCTGCTCGGGCTCGGTGGCACGCCGAAGGAGGTCGCGAAGGAGCCGGACGCGCTCACCCGTCGAGCCCGGACCGCTCGCCTCCGCCATCTCCTGGAAGGCGTCGTCCACATCCCGGAGGGTGAGCGCCGCGGTCGGCGCCGCGGCCTCGGGGTCGGCCTTTCGTAGTGCTGCCGGTCCGATCCCGGGCCGGCCCTGGGGGAGCTCGCCCGACAGATACTTGACCCCGATTCCAATCTCGTCCGGATCCATATCCCCGAGGGTCTCCGCCAGACGGTCGATCTTCGCCTTTCGGCCTCCCGTCTCGGTTAGCCGCTGCCAGGTCTCGACCAGTCGCGCGAGCTTCACGGCCGAGGGCTCGGTGGCATCGTTGGCGCCTCGCTGCTTGGCTCTCTGCGCAATCGTTGAACAGTCCGGGAACAAAGTGCCTTTCCCACCGGAAGGGGCGGTGACGCCGGAAGTCCCGCAAGTCGAAGTGGCAAGCGCTCCAACGAAGCTCGCGGACGGTATGGCACCGAGTTTGAGATTCCGAAGCCCGTCGCCGCCGACATCGGGGAGTGATTCGGTGGCGCGGAGCCAAGCGCGGAGCCAGTTCATGCAGCACTCACGGAGCCTTCGCGCCGCGATTGCGGTGCGCCGATCCGCCATCATCGCAGCGATCGTTATTCTGGGATCGCTCCTGCCGATCCACCCGCTTCACCCGGGTGGAGCCGTGGCCCAGGAGGCGAGGGCTTCGTCCGCGTCGACCTCCGAATCGTATGACCCGAGCCACCGTCAGGGCCTCTGGATGGGGGCCGGTTTGGGTGCGGGCTTCGACCGTGTCTTCTGTGAGATCTGCGACGGCAGCGTCCAGGCGGGTTGGTCGGGATACCTTCGTCTGGGCGGCACGGTCAGCCCGCGCCTGCTTCTAGGGGGCGAGCTTACAGGATGGCTGAGGGGCCGGGAAGAGGTCACGCAGACCATGGGGGCCGTCAGCTTCGTGGCCTACTGGTATCCTGCCGAGACGAACCTCTACCTGAAGGGTGGCGGCGGCGTCATCGGCTTCCGCTCGGCCGACGGCGAGGACGCCGTGACCTCGACGACGTTCGGTCCCACGCTCGGGCTCGGCTACGAGCAGCTCGTCTCCCCGAAGGTCTCCATCGTTCCGTTCTTCAACGTGCTCGTCGCCCCTTCCGGCACGCTGCGCTTCAACGGCGACGAGGTCATCAACGGCGTCGGCTTCGTCCTCTGGCAGGGCGGGGTCGGCGTGACGATCCACTAGGAGCAAGCATTCACTAGGAGCCGGCCGTGTACGCACCGTTCGTCGACCCATCCACTCGGGCCCGAAAGCGGGTCCTGCTCGTGCTCTTCCTGCTCCTGATTCTCCTCGCTCCGGCCTGCGAGACCAATACATCGGGCCCCGGGATCGCGCCCAACGGCTTCAGCGCGGCCTACGGCCGGTGGGAGCCGAGCTCCCAGGACACCTGCACCAGGCAGATACACGACTCACACGCGGTGGAGGGACCGGACGGGAAGCTCTATCCGACCTGGCATCCTCCCGTCGATCCCGCGACCGGGTGCACGTTCGGCCACGAGCACGGCCGCGACCCCGCCGGCTCCGACCTCTTCGGCAAGGTAGGAACGCTCCCGTTCGGCTACGCCAACGAGCAGCTGGACATCTACGACCCGTTCACGGCCCGTCACGAGGACCACGTCGGGCACAAGGTCGAGTGGGAGAACGACGTGCGGATGAAGTCCGGCGGCGACGCCTCGTCAGCCGTGTTCGAGGTGCGCTGCGACGTCCTGACGAAGATGCATCAGGGTTCGCACTCGAAGGATGCGTTCACCAACAACCTTCACGAGATCATCTATCACATCGATTGCTCTGATGGAACCGCGTTCGGCGCCACCATGCTGAACGCGATCGGCACACCGGGAGAGTTCGTGCGGCGTTGTGATGGGGACGTGCATGTGCACGCGGGGCTACCTTCGCCCCCGAACTCTCCCGAAGGCGGCGGCAGGCGCCGGATTCCCGACCGCAGCTGCGTGGAGGAGTTCATGCTGGTGCGTGAGGGTGAGCGCTCGAACGATCGGCAGGCGCTGTTCGAGAGCTGGCAGATCTCGGCGCAGGTGAGAACGGCAAGCGGGCACCGGCTGGCATCCTTCAACCCCTACTTCAACGTCTTCCTCCCGAGCCGGTTCTACGATGCCACGAAACCCGACAATACGGGGCGTCCGATCGACGTCTGTTACGAGGCGACCGGTGGGCGGCGGGCCCGAGGCGGTGCGTGCGCCGAGAGCACGGGGGAAGGCTTCCTGCAGAACCTGAGCTTCGACGATCCTCGATCGGCGTTCAACGGCGTGCGGCGGAGCTTCGACATCAACTCCAACCGCGTCAGCAACGCCGAGGGGCCCGAGATCTGGTACTCGGATCCCCTGGGACGGAACGCGCAAACGCAGCCTTTTCCGGGGTCGATCCGTCAGTTCATCGCCCGGAAGAACAACGACCGCGGGCCCCTGAACCCGAGCGGGCCCACGGTCGGATCAGAGCGCAATTACGGCGGGCCGGGGGTGCACGCGCCGAACTGACCGGCGTCGTGATCGACTCCCGACGCCGTCTGGCCCGGTTCTACTCCTCCACCGCGTTCGGTACCTGCGCGCGGATGTAGTGCTGGAGGGCTCCCGCCTGGTCTCCGACAGCTCGGAGAACTGTGGCATGCCCATCTGACGGCGGACGTGCAGCCGACCCACCGTCCCAGCCAGACCGGCCGGGCCGCCAAGACGTCCTTCCGCAGGCGCGGCACCAGCGGCGCGCCGGTATGATCGGTTGACGCGAGGCCCCTCGACCCGCTAGTTGGTAGGGTCGCAGAGTGCGCCGATAAAGGGCGATGCAACGACTGAAGGGGATTCCTTGGCTCGAAAAAGGCCGAAGCTGAAAAAGTCCGGGCGTCGAAAGATGGGCCGCAAGAAGCGGCGCCAAACCGTACGGGGCTCACGACCCTCCCGGCGACTGATCGCGATAGCGAAAGGCACCCGGGAAGTCGGGCTCCGCCTCCTTCCGCTTTCCGCTCCATTCCGAGACGTCGATCCGCATGACGGAGGTACGCCGCAGCTCATCGGGGGTGATCGGCCGATAGTCGCGGCCGGGCCTCAGCTGCGGGGCGTACTTGTCGAGCAGCAGCTGGAGACCCTCCTTCGCCTCTTCGACGTCGGCGACGACCGTCGCCCTCCCGAAAGCCACGACGCCGGCATATTCCACGCTGAACTCTAGCGCCTCGTCGGCGGGCAGTAGCCGGCCCATCTCGAACGCCGTGAAGGCAACACGCTCGTCCGCTGCGATGTTGCCCCGCGTTCGCCCGGTCCGTGCCGTGTGCACGTAGATCGCGTGACGCGGTTCGTCGTACACGAAGAGATTGGAGTTCAGGAACGGCTGTCCGCCATCCACCGTCGCGACGACGCCGACCGGGGCTGTCGCGAGAAAGCCGCGGATCCAGGCGTCGTCCATCGCCCGGTCGTGCCGCCGCATCTCCGTCGCTTCCCCCACTCCGGTCTCCTCGTTGCGGGCGTTTCTGCCAGCCAGGTGGACCGCCGCGGGTTGCTCGTCCGGGAAGTCCGTGCCCCCGTCGCCGGGTCTACGCGTCTCGGCCGGCAAGGTGACCCGCGATCGCCTGTATGTGCTCGGGGGTCGTGCCGCAGCAGCCGCCGATGATCCGCGCGCCCATCTCGGCCCACCGTTCCGCCTCCTCCAGATAGCGTGGCGCTGGATACTCGTCGGTGAACAGCCACTCGGGCGGGTCGAAACGGCCGATGTGCGGATAGAGCCCGCATGGCCCGCTCCGAGTCTCGAGCAGCTCGCGCAGGCCCGCGGTGGTGTCATCCGGCGGGGCGCAGTTGACCATGACGGCGTCCGGTCGGAGCGGTGCGAGGGCCTCCTCCGCCTGAGCCATCGTCTCCCCCGTGAACAGCAGGCCATCCTCATCGCACACGAAGCTGACCCAGCAGGGAAGCCCCGCCTCTCGCGCCGCCGCCAGGCCGACCGAGGCCTCCAGGATGCTGTTCACCGTCTCGAGGAGAATCAGATCCGCCCCGGCTTCCGCGAGCACCTCCATGATCTCGCGGTACTCTCCTCGCATCTGGGCTTCGGAGGGAGCCAGGTCAGGACGAAAGCACCATTCGAGCGTCGTGACGGCTCCGGCGATCGCCACGGGCCGCTCCGCGGCCACGCTTGCGCGCGCTTCCTGCGCTAGCTGCACCGAGGCCGCCAGCAGCTCGCTCGCCCTATTCTCCAGCCCGGGCGCACCGATGTGCCTCATGTGGGCTTCGTCCCGGAAGTGTCCCAGGAAGCTGCGACGGGCCAGCTGGAAGCTGTTCGTCGTGAGCACGTCCGCACCGGCGAGGATGTAGTCCGCATGAAGGTCGCGGATCGCATCCGGCTCGTCCTTCAGACGATGGTCGGCCCAGGAGAGGTTGCGCCGAAGGATCTCGGTCCCGATGGCACCGTCCAGGATGATCACGCCACCGCCGTCGATCCGGGAGCGAATCGCATCGTAGCTCATGCGTCCGCCCCCGTCGGCCCATCCGCCGGGCCGAGCGCATCGCGGAGAGCCGCTACGTGCGCGGGCCCGGTGCCGCAGCATCCGCCCACCACGCGGGCTCCGGCATCCCGCCAGCCGGCGGCGGCCTCGGCGTAGCGGTCAGGCGGCCAGGCATCGGTGGCGGCGAACTGCGGGTGGAACTCGAACTTCCAGGAGGGAGGGTCGAACTTGCCGATGTGGGCGAAGGCACCTACCGGCAGATCCGTTTCCGTTGCCAGGCCCTCCACCGCCGGGCCAATGTCTTCGGGCGGTGCGCAGTTCACCAGCACGGCCTTCACGCCGAGCGCCTGCATGGCACGGGCGCCCTCAGCGAGGTCATCCCCGCCGAGAACCTTGCCCTCCGGGCCGATCACGAAGCTGGCCCAGACCGGTAGTCCGGAGCTGAGAGCGGCCTCGGCCGCCGCACGTGCTTCGCCGACCGTGTTCATGGACTCCAGGAGAATGAAGTCCACGCCGCCCTCCTTGAGCCAGGAGGCGATCTGCCAGTGCTCGGGGCGAGACGCAGCCGGGTCGGGGGCCAGGTCCGGCCTGAAGGGGTGCTCGAGCGGCGCCATCACGCCGGCTATGGCCACGTCCCGACCGCTCGTGTCGCGCGCCTGACGAGCGAGCGCGACCGCCTTCAGCGTGAGTTCGTGGGCGCGCGTCTCCAGCCCCGGCGCTCCGATGTGGCGCATGTGGTCCGGGCTGCGGAAGACGTTCAGGTAGAGGCGGTGGTTCAGCTGGGAGGTGTTGGTGCGGATGACGTCGGCACCCGCCTCGATGTACTCGACGTGGAGCGACGAGACTTCCTGCGGATCGGTACGAAGGCCGTGCCATCGCCAGCGCACACCGCGGCGCACGAGCTCGCTGCCCAGCCCCCCATCGAGCAGCGCGGGGCGATCCGCATCAAGTAAGGCTTGGACGCGCGCGTAACCGGCCACGGCTTCCTCGATCCGGTGACTCGGTGAACGGCTGAACGAACGCGCACCAGTATGCTCCGCGCTCGCACGGCCCGGCAAGCGTGCGTCTTCAACGTGCCGCTTCCCGTGCCGAGCGGCGCCTTCCGCACCCGCGGCCCTTGCTTCTCGACGATGCGGCTGCCATCTGAGAACGGTCGGCTTCGTCCCGTCACGAGAGAGGAGACGGTCGCTGCTCAGAGGCACGCCGTTCCACCCCCGGACAGCAGCCCTCTGCCAGGCGCACAACTGGCGCCGTTGGGCGGGCTACATCGTGGCTGGATCGTACGAGCTCCTGCACGATCGCGAGTACTTCGCGATCCGCACCGCCGCCGCGCTGATCGACGTCTCGCCTCTGTACAAGTACCACGTCACCGGGCCCGATGCGGAGCGCTTCCTGAACCGCCTGATCCCCCGCGACGTGGCCCGCTGCGCGGTGCACCAGGTGCTGTACACCCCCTGGTGCGACCAGGCGGGCAAGGTCATCGATGACGGAACGCTGTCGCGTCTCGACGCGGATGCCTTTCGCCTCACGGCGGCGGAGCCGAACCTGCGCTGGCTGCAGGACGTGGGCGCCGGCCTCGATGTCACGATCGGGGACATCACGGAAGCCCTGGCGGCGCTCGCGCTGCAGGGCCCCGCCTCGCGGGAGATCCTCCAGCGGATATCGGACGTCCCGTTGGACGACCTGGGCTTCTTCCGGCTCACCCACGCCCGCGTGGCCGGCATCGCGGCCACTATCTCGCGCACCGGGTACACGGGCGACCTCGGGTACGAGCTCTGGGTCGAGGCAGCCCAGGCCGTGGCCCTCTGGGACGGTCTCGTGGAGGCCGGAGCCGCTTACGGCCTGACGCCGGCGGGCATATTGGCGCTGGATGTGGCGAGGATCGAGGCCGGCCTGCCGCTCATCGACGTCGACTACATCCCCCCCGTTCGAATTGGATCTGGGCTGGACCGTAAAGCTCGACAAAGGCCCTTTCGTCGGCCGGCAGGCCCTCGCGGCGGAGAAGGAGAGAGGGCCGGAGTGGCAGTTCCAGGGTCTCGAGATCGAGTGGGATTCGATCGAACGGCTCTACGCCGAGGCCGGGCTCCCACCCGGACTTCCGACCACCGCGTGGCGCACCTCGGTGCCGGTGTACTCGGGGAGAGAGCAGGTCGGATACGCGACGAGCGGATGCTGGTCTCCGATTCTCAAGCAGTACGTCGCCCTGGCTCATCTCCGGTCGGGGTGGGCAGGCCCGGGTACACGGCTGGAGATGGAGGTCACCGTCGAGCATCGGAGAAAGCGGGCCGAGGCGAAGGTCGTGAACAAGCCCTTCTACGATCCGCCCCGCAAGCGGGCGGTGGAGAACGCCCCGTGAAGCGTCGGGACTACGACGCCGTCATCGTTGGGGGTGGGCACAACAGTCTCGTCAACGCCGCCTACCTGGCGCGCGCCGGCCTAGATGTCCTCGTTCTGGAAAGACGGCCGGTGCTGGGCGGTGCGGCCGTGACGGAGGAGATCCACCCCGGATTTCGGTACTGCGTGTGCTCCTACGTGGTGAGCCTGCTCAGACCCGAGATCATCCAGGACCTGGAACTCGCCCGCCACGGCCTCGAGATCCTGCCGCTCGAGAGCACCTTTACGCCGCTTCCGAACGACGACTATCTGGTCCGATGGGCCGACCACGATCAGACCCGGCGGGAGATCTACCGCCACTCTCCACGCGACGCCGAGGCGTACGACGAGTTCGGCAAGCTGATGCTTCAGCTCGCGATGGCCGTGAAGCCGATCCTCGGCATGGCGCCGCCCGATCCCGGATCCATGAGACCCGGAAACCTGGCCAAGATGGCCCGCCTGGGACGCCACTTTCAGGATCTGGGAAGCGAGAAGCTCGCCGCTCTCGTGAAGCTGATGACCATGAGCTCGGCCGATTACCTGGACGAGTGGTTCGAGACGGAGGCGCTGAAGGCCACGATGGCGGCCAGCGGGATCATCGGCACGTTTCTCGGCCCGAGATCGCCCGGTACCGCGTACGTGCTCCTCCACCACTACATGGGCGAGATCGACGGTGCCTTCCGCGCCTGGGGGTTTGCGCGTGGTGGGACGGGTGCCGTGAGCGAGGCGATCGCGTCCGCGGCACGAGGCCTGGGGGCGGAGATCAGGACGGAAGCGTCCGTCGAGAGGATCCTCAGCGAGGATGGGAGAGCGGTGGGCGTAGCCCTGGAGAGCGGCGAGGAGATCAGGGCGCGCCTCGTCGTCTCCGGCCTGGATCCCAAGCGGACCTTTCTCGGACTGCTCGAGCCGGATAAGCTGCCGACCGACTTCGTCGAGTCGATCCGGCGCTTCCGGATCCGGGGATCCTCGGGCAAGGTGAACCTCGCGCTGGCCGAGCTCCCCGACTTCACGGCGCTGCCAGGCGTCGGACCGCACCTGCGCGGCGCCATGTCGATCAGTCCCAGCGTCGACTACCTGGAGCGGGCGTACGACGACGCCAAGTACGGCGAGTTCTCGCGTCGGCCCTACATGGACATCATCATTCCCTCGATGATCGACCCGAGCATGGCGCCGCCGGGCAAGCACGTGATGTCGATCTTCGTGCAGTACGCGCCGTATGCGCTGAACGGCGGCTGGAACGACGAGAGGCGCAAGGCGTTCGGCGACACGGTCATCGACACCCTCTGCCGGTTCGCGCCCAACGTTCGAGACGCCATCATCCACCGGCAGGTCGTCACGCCAGCAGACATGGAGGAGACGTTCGGACTCACCGAGGGGAACATCTTCCACGGCGAGCTCTCCCTGCACCAGCTCTTCTTCCTCCGCCCTGCGCCCGCCTGGGCGGACTACCGCACGCCGCTCGCGAATCTGTACCAGTGCGGATCCGGCACCCATCCGGGTGGCGGCGTGTGCGGCGCTCCCGGACGGCTGGCGGCCCAGCAGATCCTGAAGGAGCACCGGCCGTGAGCGAGAGATACGACGCGGTGCTCGTCGGAGCCGGCCACAACGGGCTCGTATGCGCCGCCTATCTGGCGCGGGCCGGTCTGAGCGTCCTCGTCCTGGAGCGTCGCGAGATCGTGGGAGGTGCGGCCGTCACGGAAGAGCTCATCCCCGGCTTCCGCTTCGACAGCTGCGCGCACCGGCTCGGGCACCTGGAT
>JBDHFW010000067.1:0-12367 GCA_039590175.1 Gemmatimonadota bacterium
TCCGCCGCCCGGGATCGCCGTCTACACGAACGCCTGCAACACGTACATCAAGTGGGCGGAGATCTGGGAGCGGATGTACGACGTCCCGATCTTCACCCTGGACGTGCCCGGCTCTCGGAGCGCCCCCGGCGTCGCGCTCAGCGGGACGGACCATGAGGCCGACCAGAAGTACGTCGAGTACCAGCTGCGTGAGCTGATCGAGCTTCTGGAGAAGGTGACCGGGAAGCCCTTCGACATCGACAGGCTCCGCGAGGTGCTGGGCGTCACGAACGAGATGGGTCGCAGCTGGCGGCGGCTGCTGGAGATCAACAAGGGCACGCCCGCCGTCTACGATTCGATGATGGAGGGGACGATCTTCCTCGGCGTCGTGAACGCGCTCCGGGGTACGCCAGAGGGGGCGAAGTACTTCGCCGACCTCGTGGAGGAGATGGAGTACAAGCTGGAGCAGCGCATCAGCCCGCACGGGGAGGAGTCCGAGAAGCACCGGCTCATCTTCGTGGGCGTCCCGTGCTATCCGATCTTCCGTCGCTTCTACCACCTGTTCTCGGATTGGGGCGGCACATTCGTGGGCTCGACCTACCTGTGGTTCGCCTCCGGCGGGTTCAACCTGGACTTCGAGTACGACCTCGACCGGCCTCTGGAGAGCCTCGCCGAGGGGCTTATGCTCGGCGTCCAGAGCGCGGTCGACAGCATGCTGTTCCAGGACCGCGCCCTGATCGAGGCGATCGACACCTACGGGGCGGACGGCGTGGTCTATCACCCGATCAAGAGCTGCCGGACCGTCTCTACCAGCCTGGCCGACAGCCGCCGGGTGGTGCTGGAGGAGCGGGACGTCCTCTGCCTCTACATCGAGTCCGACATGATGGACAAGCGCGTCGTCTCGGAGGCACAGCTCAAGAACCGGATCGACGCGTTCTTCGAGGGTCTGGACTCCCGCAAGATCCGCCTCGCCAGAGACGCGGTAGGGAGGGGCGAGCTCTCTGCGGCCGCCTCGGGAGCCGCAGCCGCTGCGGGCGGCGCGGAAGTTTCGGGATAAGGCCAGGAGAAGGGCATGCCGTACGCATCCGGAGTGGACGTCGGCTCCACGCAAACGAAGGCGATCGTCGTGGACGAGGCCGGCGGCATCGTGGGACGGTCCCTGATCGACACCGGGGCCAACGTCGTCAGGGCGGCCGAGAAGGCGTTCGCTCAGGCGATCGCTGACGCCGGGCTCGAGGACTACGAGATCGGTTTCGTGATCGGAACCGGCTACGGCCGCTACAAGGTGGAGTTCGGCGACGCCCAGGTCACCGAGATCGTCTGCCACGCACGGGGCGCCGCCGCGATGTTTCCCGACACCCAGACGGTGCTGGACATGGGCGGCCAGGACACGAAGGCGATCCGCCTCAAGCCAGGCGGCGATGTGATCGACTTCTGCATGAACGACAAATGCGCGGCCGGGACCGGTCGCTTCCTCCAGTCCGCGGCGGCGGCGCTGGGAATGGAGCTCGAGGATCTCGGCCCCACCGCGCTCAAGGGTCAGCGACCCGTCAGCATCAGCACGACATGCACGGTCTTCGCCGAGTCGGAGGTGCTCTCCTGGCTCGCCCGCGGTAAACGGATCGAGGACATCCTGCTCGGAGTCCACCGGAGCATCGGCTCGCGGTCCTTCGGTTTGCTGCGCCGCGTCGGGATCGAGGACGAGGTGACCTTCACCGGCGGCGTCACGAAGAACGAGGCGATGGTCGAGGTCATGAACGAGATGCTCGACACGACGCTGAACGTGAGCGAGGAGTCCCACTACATCGGCGCGCTCGGCGCGGCGCTCTTCGCCCTGGAGCGCCTTCCACACGCCGACGGCGGCGGACGGGGCGACGTAGCGGCGGCGGTCTCGGAGACCGGGCCAAAGGTCTCGGCCGCGGAGGGAGGGGCGTCATGAGCTGCACGGCGGGGATCGACGTCGGGTCCACCTACACGAAGGCCGCCATCCTGGACGAGGGGGGCGACGTGCTCGGCAGGGGGATGCTACCGACCGGCTTCAAGCTCGAGCAGGCGGCGCAGGCGACGTTTGAGGAGGCGCTCGCGGCCTCGGGCCGGGCGCGCGAAGATGTGGAGTACGTGGCCACGACCGGGTTCGGCCGCCACCAGGTCCCCTTCCGCGATGTCCAGGTGACCGATCTCACGGCTCAGGCCTGGGGCACGAGGGCCTTCTACCCCGAGACGCGCACGGTGCTGGATGTGGGCGGCCAGACGATGAAGGCGATGCGCATGGATGGAGACGGCAAGGTCCGCTCCTTCCGGCTCAACGACAAATGCGCCGCCGGCACGGGCGCCTTTCTGGAGAAGACAGCTCGATATCTGGGTTACCGGATCGAGGAGATCGGGCCGCTGGTGGAGAGCTCCAAGGAGGTCGTGCCGATCTCCGGCGTGTGTGCCGTCTTCGCCGAGTCGGAGGTCATCAACCACCTGAGCCAGGGCGCGGCCCCCGGAGACATCATGCACGGCGCCATGGAGTCGCTGATCGAGAAATCGGTGCGTCTGATGAAGCGCGTGCAGATGGAGCCGGAGTTCACCCTGGTGGGCGGCATCATGCGCTTCCCGACGATGGTCAGGGTGATGCGCGAGCACCTCTCGGAGGGCGTCAACGTGCCCGAGGGAGAGCTGGTGCAGTTCACAGGGGCGATCGGAGCCGCCGTCCTCGCCCGACGGCGCCTCGAGAAGCTGCAGGCCGCGTGACGGCGACGGGCGGCAAGCCGACGGTTCCCGCATGATCCAACCGGACTTCGAGCCGCTCGCCACCCCGCGAACGGAGGAAAAGGACGAGGAGCTCGCCCGCGACGGCTGGATCCGACGCTTCGTAGGCGGGCCGCCCCGCCTTGTCGAGATCAGAGAGGTATACGAGACGCTCGGCCACGAGGTGCGTCTGGAGACCCTCTCGCCGGAGGAGCTCGCCGAAGAGTGCGGGGATTGCCGATTGGCACTCGAGCTCTTCCGCGTCGTCTACACCCGGAGGAAGGTCGGCGCGGTCCGGGACGACGCGGCCGAGGACGAAGCAGAGGAAGAAGAGGCGGCAGAACAAGTTACGGGCAACCCACGGAGGTCCGAGTGAGAGCAGCGGTGTTCCATGGCGCAGAGCGCGGCTTGTCGATCGAGGAGGTCCCCACACCGAGCCCCGGTCCCGGAGAAGCACTCGTCCGGGTGGCCGGGTGTGGCATGTGCCACACGGATCTCCACTATCTGGATCACGGCGTTCCGACCTTCAAGCCGCCACCGATCATCCTGGGTCACGAGGCCGCGGGCACCGTCGCGGCGGTGGGCGAAGGCGTGACCGATTGGTCCGAGGGCGCCCGCGTGCTGATCCCGGCAGTCCTCTCCTGCGGGCGCTGTCGCTTCTGCCGGATGGGGAGGGAGAACCTCTGCGAACGGCTCGAGATGCTGGGGAACCATATCGACGGCGCGTACGCCGAGTACGTCGCGGTCCGCGCCTCCGAGCTTATCGCCGTGCCCGAAGAGATCTCTCTGGAGCAGGCCTCCGTGATCGCCGACGCCGTTTCCACGCCCTATCATGCCGTCAAGCACCGCGGCCGCGTGCGAACGGGGGACACGGTGGCCGTCGTCGGCTGCGGCGGCGTGGGCCTCAACATTGTTCAGTGCGCGGCCGTCGCCGGCGGGCGGGTGATCGCGATCGACCTCAACGAAGAACGGCTCGAGATCGCGCGCACGCTGGGAGCGGAGGAGACGATCAACCCGGAGGGGGTCGAGCGTCTGGACAAGCACGTCCGTAAGCTCACAGGCGGTGGCGTGGACGTGGCGTTCGAGGCGATCGGACAGCCCAAGACGATCGAGATGGCGTTCTCGCTCCTGCGGAAGGGCGGCCGGTTGTGCGTGATCGGGTTCTCGCACGAGCCGGCTACAATCCCGGTGGGCAAGCTGATGTTCTTCGAGCTCGAGTTGGTCGGCAGCCTCGGCTGCGGGGGTGGCGACTACCCCGAGATCGTCGAACTCGTCCGACAGGGGAAGCTGCAGCTCGACCCCGTGGTAAGCGGTGCCATTCCGCTCGAGGAGATAGAGGAGGGATTCGACCGGCTGCGCCGCGGGGAGGGCGTCCGTTGGGTGGTGACGCCGTAAAGGCTTGGTGGTGGCCCGCCCCGGCCAGGCGGAGTCGCAGCGGCCGAGCGTGAGGAAGACGGACAGTAGAAGACAAGCGGGGGACGAAGGATGATCGATCCGATCCAGAGATTCGAAGATGAGCATCAGCACGCGCTCGGCGAGCTGGAGAAGCTGGAAGCCGCCGCCCGCGCGCTGGCTGCAGGCGCCACGGGTGACGTTGCCGAGACTCAGCTCGAAGCCGCGCGCGCGGCGCACGAGTTCCTGTCGACGGCCGTTCGCGAGCACAACGAGAACGAAGAGCTCGCGCTCTTCACGGTCCTGGGCGATGAGGCTCCCACGGAGCCGTTCGTGGAGGACCACGTAGCTATCCGCGCGATGGAGCGGCGTCTGCTGGCGGCGATCGAGGCGCGGGACACGACCGAGACCGCGGCCGCCGGCCTGGCGATCGTGGACGTCCTGCGAGACCACATCGATCGCGAGGACAACGCGCTCTTTCCCATGGCCCGCGAGCTACTCGGGCCATCGGGCCTTCTGGAGGTGGCGCGCAGGCTGAAGGGCTAGAGCTTCACGCAGGTACGACTTCCAACCCCAGCTCCCTCCCGGTCTCGCGGATTCGGCGGTCCAGGCTCAGGAGCGCCGTCTCCGGAACCAGCGATCGACCGAAAAGGGCGTACGCCAGGTGAAGGGCGTCGAGGGCGCGAATCGGCTCCAGAGGAAAAGGCCGACGCGCACGCTCGACGATCTCGGGGTCGAGGCTCAAGATCACCCAATGGGCTGAAACTCGGCGTAATAGGGAATGGCCGCCTGCCGCTCCTCCCTCGCTGAGTCGCCCCGCGGCGACGGCCTTGATGAGGGCTCTATCGCATTCGATCAACGTGAGCTCCGAGGCGAGTATCACCTCCGTCTCCGACAGGGACTCACGAACCGCGTCCGCCCGCGGCTCTGCAAGCAGCCAGGAAAGCACGGCACTCGATTCCGCGTAGACGCTCAGCGTTCCCCGCGCACCCAGTCGAGCAGCTCTTCCGCGCTTCCCTCGGGCATGAGCGGCTCCCGCTTGGGGTAGAGATCGGGGTAGTTCGCAGGGCCGATGCGAATGCGGCCCTGACGGGCGGCCTCGGCCAGCGCCGGGTGCGGCACGTCGGCAGCACGAGATCCGGGCGGTCTCAGCTCGGCCACTACGACCCCTCGGTCCGTCACGAGGATCTCCTCCCCCTGCCGGACGAGCCGCACGTATTCGCTGAGGCGGTTCTTGAGATCTCGAATTCCCACCGTACGCATGCCCCAATGTAGCTACATGTAGCTACATTACCAACTCTCTGCAGCTTATCGACTCCGGCAGCTTCGGGGCGCGGGGTCAAACCGGGCTCAACGTCGCCGCCTGGAGGGCCGCCACCAGCTCCTCCGGCTCGAGGCCGTGCGCCTGGGCCGCGAACTCCAGCGTGTGGCCGCCGCCGCAGCAAAGGTCAAGTCCGTGCTCCGCCAGGATCGGAGCGGCAGCAGGGTGCCGCTCGTACACGTCCGCGACCGTCGACTCGCCCGTGATCCCCGTCTGGGTGAAGCGGACCACGAACTCCTCGGGACCGCGCATCTCAGTCATGTGCGCGAACCCCCGAGCCCCGAGCACGGCGTAGAGGGGGGCCGGCTCGAACGGGGCGGTGATCTCCAGAACCTCGCCCTCCGAGACGCCGACCGCCGTCTCGAGGATCAGCTCCAGAGGCTCCTCGCCCGACGCCAGGATCGGCCGGACGTCCAACGCCGTCGTCGCGGCATCTCGATCCGGGTTCACGTCATCGGTTGTGTTCATCGTCTCCTCACAATATCGAGGTACATCCCGAGCAGGGTCAGCGCCCCGAGCGCGAATACCGCCGCGCCCGTTCTGGCTGCGGTAGCACTCCCCACGAACACGGCCATGCATACGGCCGCCGCACCGCCGGCCAGCAGCGCATGCGCAGCCCAAGTGAGTCGGGGCTTGGTCAGGTCAGCCACCTTCGGAACGCCGGGCGCCCCTACCCGGGAGCTGAATCGCTCCAGCCAGGTGAGAAAAGGCAGGATGCGGTGATAGACGCCGGCCACGAAGAGCGTCAGCCAGCCGACGATCCCCGCCACGCCGTACGTGGCAGCGACCCGCGGATCGGGATCGGCTGCCAGCAGCAGCAAAAGCCCCAACACCACGGCGGTGAGAAGGAAGGCGTGCGCCGCCGCCGCGAGGTACAGGCCCGGCCCGGGGCTTCGGACCCCACGGCGGAAGTAGAGCGGGGCCGTTCCCAGGTACAGCCCCAGGCCGCCCGCCATAGCGAGGCCGCCCGCGAGCCGGAGCGCCGGCATCGTCTCTCCGAGCAGAGTCGCGGCCGCGAACAGGAAGACCCCGCCGCCGACCAGCGGTCCGATCCACCGGAGCGGCCACTCCGGCAGGTCGCGCGCGTAGAGGAACATCGGCAGGAGCTTTCCGCCCACGCCGATGGCGACGAGCGTGGCGAATCCAACGGCAGCGAGATGCGCGTGGGCCGTGAGCACGCTCATTCGATCGGACGTCCACCAGCCGGCGAAGGTGCCGATCGAGACGCCGATCACCGCCAGAGCGAGCACCAGGCTCACGACGGCTGCCGCTACGTACTTGCCGACGAGCGGCGCCCGGGTGGAGCCCTTGGCGCGCGCCACGACGTTCACGCGCAGGGCGATCGTGGCGAGAAAGACCAGCAGCCAGCCTGGACCCAGCAGGTTCGGATTCCACAACCAGGCCCCGGCGACGAGGCAGAGAATCCCGGCCTGCAACGTCCAGAAGGTCAAGTGACCGACCCGTGCGCTGCGGGCCCCGACACCGAGTGCCACGGGGTAGATCTGGTAGAGCGCCCCGAAGATCGAGGTCGTGACCCAGCCCAGCGTGAAGCAGTGGGTGACGGCGGCGGCGCGAGGCGTCAGGTAGGCGCCCGCCGCCAGCTCCGGTGCGATGGCCACGAGGCCCAGAGCCCCGAGGGCGAGCCAGCCCAGCGCGGCGAAGAAGTGGTCGGCCGGCAGCCGGTACGGGGGCATGATGGCGGCAGGGGAGACGGCGGGCCCCGGGTCGGCGATCGCCTGTGTCGGACCCGTCGGCGCCGTCGGGGCGGTCGGGAGCTTGCGGGCAGGTGTTCCCGATGGACGCGCCTCAGGTCCGCCGGGGGTCATCAAGGCTCCGCTCGCCGAACGGTGAGCCTGCCGTCCGCCGCGCGCGTGATGAGCGCGACGTCTCCGGCAGCCAGATCCAGTTCCTCGGTCAGCTCGAGCGCCTCCACCGGAGCGTCCCCCGCAGAGGCTTCTCCGCCCACCTCCGGTGTGAGGCTGATCTCGAGCCGGTGCGCTCCCGACGGCACCCGCAGCTCGCGATAGACGTAGATCGGTCGGTCCCCACGGGTCCCGGCTCCTCGGATCAGGGTCTCCTCGACCCCCTCTCCATTAAGGGCGATGCGAAGCCTGTAAGGTATTCCCGTTCTTTCACATACTTCCTCACGCCTCATGTGGATCGGAAGCTCCGCCATCTCCTCGGCGGTGAGCGTACGGCACTCTTCGATCCGAGGGGCGCTGACCCGCCACGACAGACGGATCCAGGCCTGACCGGCCGACTCGGCGCGGTAGGGGACCTGCGAGAGCGCCCCGATCGCGAGAGTCATCAGGAGGGCGACCAGGACACCGAGCCCGACCCTCAGCCGGCTCACGAGCCCGCCTCCTGGAGCTCCGGCACCTCGCACTCGAGCTCGATGTCGATCTCGGCTTCCGCCTCCGCCGCGGCGAGCCGGTGGATGCTCTGCCGGAAATCGGCCAGCGCGCCAGCGAGCTCCCGGCCTTCTCCCGCCGCGGCGTGGAAGACCCGCAGCCGGTTCCGGTCCACTCGCCCCTTGAGCTCGGCCTCCCGATCGTGGTACATCCGCTCCTCGAGCCAGCGCGGACCCTCGCGGCTCCAGCAGTCACGCGGGTGGCAGGCGACCACAAGCACGCCGCCCACTCCCGCGCGCACCAGGTATTCGATTACCGAGGTGTGCACATTGCCGGCGCACGGAACCTGAAAGATGCGGCTGCCGGCGAGCGCCTCGAAGCCGGCCGCGCCGCGCGCGCAGCCCACCAGGACCACGTCACGGGGATCGGGAGGCAGGAGGCGGATGAACTCCTCCACCCGTTCGAGCTGGTCCCGTCCCGTCATCCCGGGCGGCCCGATGCCCATCGGCGCGCAGGACGCCGCACAGATACCGCAGCTCACGCACAGAGCCGGATCCACGACGGCGTAGACACCATCCCGTCCGTCCGTCCGCTGCTTCATCGTGATCGCCTCGTACGGGCAGTCCAGATAGCACTGTTCGCATCCCGTACAGAGCTGGTCGTCGACCGAGGAAGGCTCTGGCTCCAGCTCGGCCGCGGGACGCGTCCAGAGCGGAGCCGCCAGGGCGACGGCGGTAAGCGAGAGACCGAAGATCCACACGGCGCCTACCGGCATGAGTCGCGTCAGCGGCAGCCAGAAGGCGTAGACAACGTCCAGTGCCGCCCGCTCCGGGATTCGGAACGCGCCCGCGGCCGGATCCATCCCGATCGGCCAAAGCACGGAAAGGGCGAGGAGGAGACCGAGAGAACCCCATAGCAGCCCACGCGGGGGAAGCAGGCCGGGGCGGGCGATCCTCGACACATGGAGCCAAAGGATCACGAACATCCCCACAGGCAGCGCGACATGGAGGAAGAGGTTGAGGAAGAAGAAGGCGCTCGGGATGGCTTGCTCGCCCACGAAGGCGCGTCCGAGAGGCTCCGAGAAGATCGGAAGCACGTCCAACCATCGTGCGCCCTCGACCGCAAGGAGCTGCGCCTGGACGTCCCATACCATCACGTAGCCGGTCCATCCGCTCACGAGCAGCACGAACAGGAGAGCGAGACCGCTCAACCACGCGAGCGTGCGCGGTCCCCAACTCCTTCCCTGGGCGAAGAGGCGGAAGGCGTGGATCGCGACGGCGAAGACCGCGGCGTCCGACCCGTAGCGGTGCAGGGAACGGATCCAGCGCCCGAGCCAGGCCTGGTCCGTGATGCGGGCCACCGAAGCGTGGGGCTCCCCGATCCGGTAGAAGACGAGGAGATAGAGCCCGGTGACGAGGAGCACGATGAGGAGGAGCACGACGAGCGCGCCACTATGGTACAGGGGGTTGAAGCGGGAGGAGTAGAGCCGGTTCATGAACCGGTCCGCCCGGGAGATGAGGTTCCAGCTAGACGATCTCAGCTCGGCTGCTAAACCCCTCAACGACGTCCTCTTGATCATCCTCGAGTCTCACACCTTGCCGATCTCCAGGCCAGTATTTATCATATTTTCATGAGAAACACAAGAATAGGGAAGCCCACCTCGAAGCGGACCTCGCAGGGCTCGCCGTGGGCGGGCAGAGTAGCGGCTCCTTGATCTCGCAGACGGGGGAATACGCCCTCCGGGCCGTCCTCTACCTCGCGCAGCATCAGGAGGGCGATCCCGTCTCCGTCGAGACGATCGCGGAGGAGCTCTCGATGCCGCGAAACTACCTCTCCAAGACTCTGCACCTGCTGGCCAAGCGTGGCATTCTGACCTCCGCCCGTGGGCCGCGCGGAGGCTTCGAGCTCGCCGTTCCGAGCGACCGGTTGTCCCTGTTCGAGATCGTCGAGCCGTTCGACGACCTGGAGGGGCGCGGTCAATGTCTCCTCGGCCGACCCGAGTGCAACGACCAAACGCCCTGCGCCGCGCACCACCGGTGGAAGGACCTGGCGCAGCGCGTATCGACCTTCTTCCGCGAGACGACCGTGGACGATCTGATCGCGGAGATGAACGGAGCGGCCGCGGGGGCGGCCGGCAACGGAAGTGGGCCCGACTGAGAAAGGAGGCCTGATGTCCGAATCCGCGGAGTACGGTGATACGGGAGGAGGCGGCGCTCTCGACGTGGGAGCCGGGGGCCCGGCGACCGGCGGGGAAGGTCCCGGATCCCCGGGCGATGTGCCGTTCGGGCAGAGGCTGTACGACAACGCGTTCTTCTGGCTCGTCGCCGGCATCGCCGTCATGGCGATCGTCTACACCGGATGGGGACTCGTCGAGATCCTGACGCTCCCCTGGGCAACCCTACCGTAGCGGGAGGTCGAGATGCACACCGGAGTCGAATCGCCGCGCGGCGTGTGGTGGAAGCCGGCGCACAAGGCGGAGAAGGTGTGGGTGGTCCTGGCCTTCGCCTGGTGCATGGTGCTCTTCGCCATGATGCCGCTGTGGCACTGGAAGGGCGGCCAGAACCCCTCGGGGATCCGTGCCAGGGTCGAGCCCGACGCGTACCGCGCGCGGACCGAGGAGTTCATCGCCACCTACCAGGTCGGCGAGGAGGAGAACGGGATTCCGATCGTGGAGCCGCCGCCCGGCAGCGACGTCTACCTGCTGGGCCAGATGTGGCTGTGGACGCCCTCGCTCAGGCTCCAAAAGGACGCCGAGTATACACTCCACCTTTCCTCGGTCGATGTGAACCACGGATTCTCGCTCTACCCGTTCAACATCAACTTCCAGGTCGTGCCGGGCTATGACTACGGCCTGCGGGTCACGCCCACCGAGGCTGGCGATTTTCGCATCGTCTGCAACGAGTTCTGCGGCGTCGGCCACCACGTGATGGTGGGGCGCGTCGAAGTGATCGACCCGGCCGCAGCCTCGACGGATGAGGAGGCGCAGGATCTGACCCTGAACGCGCCCGACGAGGGCGGGGAGGGTGACCGATGAAAGGCGGATTCAGACTCTGCCCGACCACAGCCCTCCGGGTCCATCGTCAGGCTGACGGATTGATCAAGGCCAACGCCGTGGTGGCCACCGTATCGCTCCTGGTCGGCGGGATCACGGGTCTGCTGGTGCTGCTCACGCGCTGGCAGGCGGTGCATCTGCTGGACGCCGTGATGTTCTACCGCGTGCTCACCATCCACGGGATGAGCATGCTCATCTTCTTCATCATCTTCTTCGAGATGGCGGTCCTCTACTTCGCCGGGCCGGTGCTGCTCAACAGCCGGGTGCCGGCGCCCAAGCTGGGCTGGTCCATGTTCTGGCTCATGCTGCTGGGCGCCGTCATGGTCGAGTGGACGATGTGGACCGGACGAGCCGACGTCCTGTTCACCTCCTACGTGCCGCTCAAGGCCCACCCGCTCTTCTACCTGGGCGTGATCCTCTTCGCCGTCGGCACCCTGATCACGGTGGCGATCTTCTTCGGATCGCTCGTGGTGGCGAAGCGGGAGAAGACGTACGAGGGATCGGTGCCGCTCGTCACCTACGGAGCGATCGCCGCCGCGATCATCGCGGTGATCACCCTGGTCCACGGCGCGGCGATCTACATCCCGACCTTCTTCTGGTCCATCGGGATCGGAAACGTCGACCCGCAGGTCTACCGTATGGTCTGGTGGGGCCTCGGCCACTCCTCGCAGCAGATCAACGTGGCCGCGATGGTGGCCGTCTGGTATCTGCTGGGGGCCCTCACCGTGGGCTCGGCCGTGATCAACGAGAAGATCAGCCGTACGGCGTTCGTCCTCTACATCCTGTTCATCTCGATGGCTTCGGCCCACCACCTCCTGGTGGATCCGGGGATGGGCCCGACCTGGAAAGTCGTGAACACCAGCTACTTCATGTACATGGCCGTGCTGGCCAGCATGATCCACGGCTTCACCGTGCCGGCCGGAATCGAGGTCGGCCAGCGTGTCCGCGGGTTCACGAAGGGGATGTTCGAGTGGCTGCGTCGCGCACCGTGGGGAGACCCGGGCTTCAGCGCCCTCGTCTTCTCCGTGATCATCTTCGGGTTCGTAGGCGGCATCACCGGCGTCACCTTCGGGACCGAGCAGATCAACATCATCGCGCACAACACGCTTCGCATCCCCGGGCACTTCCATGCGACCGTGGTCGCGGGCACGGCGCTGGCCTTCATGGGGGTCACCTACTACGTGATCCCGCTGATCTTTCGGAAGAAGGTGGCGTTCTGGTCGCTTGCCAAGATCCAGCCGTATCTGTTCGCGTTCGGCATGTTGATCTTCTCGGTGGCGATGACGTTCGCGGGGACCTTCGGGGTCCCGCGGCGCCATTGGGACATGACGTTCAGCGACGCGCTGTTCGACCTTCAGTTCTCCCCCGCCGCCAACCTCGTGGTGACGGTGATGGCTCTGGGCGGGCTGATCGCCGCGCTGGGCGGGGCGATCTACATCCTGGTCACCGTATGGTCCGTCTTCCTGGGCCAGCCGATGGAAGGAGATGCGACGTATGTCGATGCACGGAGTTCCTAACGGAATCGTGAACCCGCCGCGT
>JBDHFW010000068.1:0-17717 GCA_039590175.1 Gemmatimonadota bacterium
CTGGATCCGGGTGTTCATCTCCATGAAGAAGAAGCTCCTGTCCTCGTCGAGCAGGAACTCCACCGTACCGGCGTTGCTGTACCCGATCGACGCTCCGGCCAGCACCGCAGCGTCACCCATCTCGCCCCTGAGCTCCGCGTCGAGCGCCGGGCTCGGGCTCTCCTCGACCAGCTTCTGATGCCGTCGCTGAATCGAGCAGTCTCTCTCTCCGAAGTGGACGATGTTCCCGTGCTTGTCGCCCATCACCTGTATCTCGACGTGCCGTGGCCGGGAGATGTACTTCTCCACGTAAACGGTCGGGTCGTCGAAGGCTGCCTTGGCCTCGTTGCGCGCCATGACGAAGGCGCGGCGCAGCCCCTCCTCGTCCTCGCCCAACCGCATGCCCTTGCCTCCGCCCCCCGATGACGCCTTGATGATCACCGGAAAGCCGATGCGGCGCGCTTCCTCCACCGCTTCTTCCTCGTCGTCGACGGGACCGTCCGAGCCGGGTACTATCGGCACCCCGGCGGCGTCCATCGTGCGCCTCGCCTCCGCCTTGTTGCCCATCTTGCGGATCTGGTCGGCCGTCGGCCCGATGAAGACGAGGCCGCTTCGCTCACAGATCTCCGCGAACTCGGCGTTCTCGGCCAGAAAGCCGTAGCCGGGATGGATCGCATCGGCACCGGTGATCTCGGCTGCCGCGAGGATGCGCGGGATGTTGAGATAGCTGTCGCGGGCGGGGGGAGCTCCGATGCAAACGTCCTCATCGGAGAACCGCACGTGCAGTGAGTCCCGATCAGCCTCGGAGTAGACGGCCACGGTCCGGACGCCGAGCTCTCGGCAAGCACGGATCACTCGGAGCGCGATTTCGCCGCGGTTGGCGATCAGGATCTTTTCGAACAAAGCTCGCTCTTCAGGAGAATCGACGAACCCCGGCGGGTCAGCCGGCCCCATCCTCTGCGACGCGGAAGAGCACCTGGCCGTACTCCACCGGATCCGCGTTCTGAACGGAAATCTCGCGAACGACTCCCGTTACCTCGGACTCGAGCTCGTTCATCAGCTTCATCGCCTCGAGGATGCACAGCGTCTGGCCGGTCTTCACCCGATCGCCGACCTCCACGTACGGCGGTGCGTCGGGTGCCGGCGCTCGGTAGAAGGTCCCCACCATGGGAGAGTGGACCTCCAGCAGCTCTTCGCCGGCCTCGTCCGCGGCCGCTGGGAACTCCTCCACCGCCACACCCGCTCGAGCCTCGGCCCCGGTGCCATCGACGGCCGCCGGCGGCCCTGGCGCCACGGCTGGCTCGGGAGCCGGATTGGCCCCGGCATCGGCGAAGGACAGCCGAGCCGACACGGGCGGGGATTTTGACAGGACGACGCGGGTGCCGAAACGCGAAACCTCGAGCGTATCGAGATCCGATTCGTCGATCAGCTCGATCAGCTTTCGTATCCAGTCGAGATCAAACACTAGGTGATGCGCTCCAGGTACTTTTCAACCGTGCGGTCGACTCGAACGACGTCCCCTCGATCGATGAAGAGCGGGACCTGAACGGTCGCACCCGTGCTCAGGCGCGCCGGCTTCGTGCCCCCCTGGGCCGTGTCCCCTTTCACCCCCGGCTCCGTCTCCACGACCTTTAGCTCCACGAACTGCGGCAGCTCCACCGCCAAGACGTCACCGTCCCTCGTGAGGCCCTCGCAGACCATGTTCTCCTCGAGGTAGCGAAGCTGATCCGCCCCGATCGCGTCGCCCGACAGAGGGGTCATCTCGAAGGTCGCCATGTCCATGAAGAAGTAGAGCTGTCCGTCCGTGTACGAGTACTGCATCGGCCGCCTCACGAGGCGCACTTCCTTCACCTTCTCTCCGGCCCGAAACGTCTTGTCGACGACTCCGCCGGACATGACGTCCTTCAGCTTCGTGCGCACGAAGGCACCGCCCTTTCCGGGCTTCACGTGCTGAAAGTAGGTGATCGAATGCAACGTCCCATCCAGCTCGATCACCATTCCGTTCCTGAAATCCGATGTATCAGCCATCCCGACCGAGTCGTGAATCCGATAAGCTTTGATCGTCCAACAAGATAGCGTCACTACTGGGCAAAAAGAATCGGGGCTCCCGTGCCGTCTGTCAGAGCTCCCGCAGCGCCGTCGAGGAAGAGGTCAGAACGCGGTGTCCGGCCTCGACCACGACAACGTCCTCTTCGACCCGGACTCCACCCTCGCCGGCAAGATACACTCCCGGTTCCACCGTCACCACATTCCCCGCTTCCAGCGTGTCTTTCGACTTGCGGTACAGTCTCGGCCCTTCGTGCACCTCGAGCCCGATGCCGTGACCGACCGAATGTCCGAATCGGTCGCCCAGCTCCGCGGCCTCCAACGACTCTCGCGCCGCCCGGTCCACATCGGCGGCCGCCCCCTCCGGCCGGATTGCGGCCTGAGCGGCCTCCTGAGCCTCAAGCACACGCGCGTGAAGCTCTCGCTGCAGGGGACTGGGCGTACCCAGGACCACGGTGCGCGTGATATCGGAGCAGTATCCGTCGACGGTGGCGCCGAAGTCGAGCAGAAGCAGGTCGCCCTCCCGGAGGCGTCGCTCAGAGGGGCTCGCATGCGGAAGAGCCGTTCTCTCCCCGCTCGCGACGATCGTCTCGAACGGCTCTCCTGTCGAGCCCTGCAGCGCCAGGCGGTGGCGCAGCTCGGTCGCCAGCTCGAGCTCCGTCAAGCCCTCCTCGACCTTGGCCAACGTCTCCTCCAGCGCCCGCTCGGCGACCCGAACCGCCTGGTCGATGGACTCAAGCTCGGCGGCGTCCTTGACAGCTCGCAGCCGCTCCACCGTCTGAGGGAGATCGTCCCACACGACGCTCCCGCAACGCTCACCCAGCTCGCGACGGTCGCGCACGCTCACGTAGCCGGCCTCGAAACCGACCTTGCGGACCTGTGAGCGGTCCTTGAGACGTTCCGCCAGCATCGACGACAGGCCATCGGGGGCCACGAGGACCTCGGCGACCCCGTCTACCTCCTCACCCGCCTGCTGCTCGTAGCGAAAATCCGTGATCAGGCCAGCCTCTTCGGGAAGGACGACGAGCATCCCGCTCGATCCGCTGAACCCCGACAGATAGCGCACGTTGGGCCCGTGGGTCAGCAAGGCCGCATCCAGGCCGTGAGTGGCGAGCTCGACCCTGAGTTTCGTGATCCGGTCGCGGCGAGTCTCGGCTGCCGCGGTCACTCCGGGTCGTCCGTCACGTCCGCCGTCAGATATGCCAGCAGCGCGTCGAGCGCGACCAGATAGCTGTCTGCGCGAAAGCCCGAGACGACGCCAAGGGCGATCTGCGCCAGAACCGATCGGGCGCGAAACGGCTCCCGCGCATGCACGTTCGAGAGGTGAACCTCCACGAACGGCCTGCCCGAGGCCTCTAGCGCGTCACGCAGGGCATAGCTCGTGTGGCCGAGAGCCGCCGGGTTGACGAGCCACCCGTCCACGCTCTCCATCTGCTCGTGAATCCAATCGATGAGCACGCCTTCGTGGTTGGATTGGACGCCGACGAGGTCGACGCCTCGATCCTCCGCTCGCTCGCGAAGGAGACGATCGATGGCGTCGAGCGTGAGCTCACCGTATTGGGTGGAATCGCGCCGACCCAGAAGGTTGAGGTTGGGGCCGTGCAGGACGCCGATTCTCAACGGACGCTACCGCCTGCGGCTACGGAGCCAGTCGCCGAATCCCGAAGACGATCGCTCACGTTCGGAATCCTTCCGTGGCACGGTTTGGCCCGGCGACCGTCGATCCGTCTCCGTTTGCGGGTCGTCGAGGACGGGGAGCTCGATATCGGCATTGCCCCGGATCAACGCTCGAAGATGAGAGCGGATACCACCGACCCCCGCGGGATCTGCAGCTGAGGCTGCGGCGCCATCCGGCCCCTCCGGCGCGTCCCCCTTCTCTCGTTTCCGGCCAGTGGACTCCTCGTCCGGCGACGGCTCCACACCCACAGGAGTGCCCGTCGACAGGGGAACGACGGAACGCTCGCCCTCGATCTTCGACTCCCCGCTGGCCAGCGCCTGCGCCTGTGCCAGGCGCTCGCGCAGGTTCGGATCGGAGGGCTGACGTTTGACGAGCTCCCAATAGATGTAGGCGGCCTCCTCGTAGAGCCCCTGCCGCACGTAGAGATCCGCCATCGTCTCGGTAATCATGCCCGAGTGGCGCGCCGCCTCGGACTCATCCGTGTCCGCGGCCGTGTCCTTCGCGGGATCACCAGTCGCATCGACGCCTTCCCGCTCCGCCGCTGCATCGACGGTATCGCGATCTGCACTCGAGGGGATATCGGGTGCCGTTTCCGCCACGAGACGGGCGGCCCCCTCGTTCAGGGGGTCGACGTGCAGGAGCCGCTCGGCCCACGTCCGCGCCACGGCCCGGTCTCCGGCCGCTATGGCCAGCTCCGCCAGCGCGCGCAGCGCGACGAGGTTCTGCGGATCCAGCTCGAGAACCCTGCTCCACACCGTCACGGCCTCTTCCTGGCGCCCGAGATCCATGAGGCAGCGCGCGTGAACGATGTGAGCACTCATGTACTCGGGATGCCGCTCGAGGCCTCGCTCGAGGATCTCCATGCCTCGCTCCGCGTTCCCGGCTTTTCGGTGGGCATCGGCCAGGCGAGCGAATACGAAGCTCTCTGGATTGTCCTCGCACTGCTGCTCGAATTTGCGAATCTGGCTGGCTTCGATATGGTCGGACTGCATGGGCCGGCTGCGACCGGATGGGTGAATGGTTCACATCGCGCCCGCGGCGCCGATGAACAGCCTGCAAGGTACCCGACCCGATCCGGGGAAGTCAACGAAAATAGGGGTATTTCGGTTGCCGCGTACCGCCGTGCGCGCTAGCTTGCCGGACGCTCGATAATCGGTTTTCAGGTGGGAGAGATCCGCGGCCTTTAGGGGCCGTTTCGCTTTTTGGTCGGCAGGGACGGTTGCGATGGTCATGCGTGCGATGCGGGACAGCGCCAAATGGGTGATGCTCCTCCTCTCGATCGCCTTCGTGGGTTGGCTCGTCTTTGACTGGGTACAGAGCCGCCAGTCTTCAGCGGCGACCGGGCCGAACCCGGTGGTGCTCACGGTGAACGGCCAGGAGATAAGGCTGGCGCAGTGGAACCAGCTCCTCGAGGGCCGCCTTGACATCGCACGCTCGCAGGCGGACCGGCCGCTCACGGACGAGGAGGCTCGGAGAATCCGGGATGCCGCGTGGGAGACCATGATCTCGCAGGCTCTGCTCGAGCAGGAGCTGAACCGTCTCTCGATCGAGATCAGCGACGCTGAGGTTCAAGAAGCGTTCCGAACGGCCCCGCCACCCGATCTGATGGGCCATCCCGCCTTCCAGACGGACGGCAGCTTCGACTACGACAAGTATCGGCAGTTCTTCGCCAACCGGGTCGTCGACGAAGTACTTCTGCTTCAGATCGAGTCGTACTACCGGAGCATCTTGCCTCGGCAGAAACTCGCCGAGCAGATCCAGTCGTCAGTATACGTGAGCGAGGACGAGGTCTGGCGTGCCTATCGGGACCGAAGCCAGACGGCCCGTGTCCGCTACGTGACCGTGGACCCGATGACCGACGTCGACGTGTCGGAAATCGTCGTGTCGGACGACGACATCCGTTCCTATTACCGTGAGCATCGCGACGATTACGAAAAGCCGGCAACCGCGATCGTGAGCATCGTCAGCCTCTCGGCCGCCCCGTCGGCGGGAGACACGGCGGCGGCGGCGGCCCGGGCGGACTCGCTACGCCAGATCCTGTTGGCCGGCGAAGCCGAGTTCGAGGAATTGGCGCGAAGCCAATCATCCGATCTGGCGACCGCGGAAAGCGGCGGCAGCCTGGGTCGCTTCGCTCGAGGCGACCTGGCGGGCCCCCTCGGGGACGCAGCCTTCTCGATCGCCGTAGGGGGAACCTCCGAACCGATCCTCTCGCCGCGAGGTTACCACCTGCTGAGAGTGGACACCCGCGATGGCGACACGGCCACGGCGAGCCACATCCTCATCCCGGTCCAGCTCTCCGACGAGACGGAGGACGTGCTGTTTGACCAGCTGGATGAGCTGGAGGGCATAGCGCTGGACAGGGACCTGAAGACGGCCGCCGACTCGCTGGGCGTCCAGATCCGTGAGGCGATCACCCTTACGGAATCGACGGAATTCGTGCCGGGTGCGGGCGCCCTCGGAGTGGGCGTGGATTGGGCGTTCGACCCGACGACCATCGTCGGGGACCTCAGTCAGTTCTTCGAGAACGCGAGCGGTTTCCACATTCTCGAGCTCGCTGAGGTGCGCCAGGGCGGAACGTTCGACCTGACCGAGGTGGAGGCGAGCGTCGAGGAGCTGCTGCTCCAGCAGAAGAGGAAGGAAGCCGCCATGCGCATGGCGGCGGAGGCTGTTTCCGACGGCGCCATGCTCGCCGACATCAGTCAGAGCACGGGCTGGCCGGAGCAGGTCACGCAACCATTCACGAGGCTGGAGTTCGTTCAAGGCCTCGGCCGCGACACGGAAGCCATGGGCGAGGCGTTCGGCCTACCGGAGGGAGTCACGGGCGGACCGGCAGACGCCGGCGAGACGGTCGTTCTTTTGGAGGTGCTGGAGCGATCCGAGCCGTCCATCGAGACGTTCGAGGCGACGAAGGACGGCATACGGGCTCAGCTCACGCTGCAGCAGCAGCAACAACAGCTGAGTCAGTGGCTTCAGGGGCTTCGCGAGGAGGCAGACGTCATCGATCTCAGAGACCGCCTGGCCCAGCAGGCACAGCAGACGAACGCGCCCTTCGGCTCCTAAGGACCGGCGGGCCCCGCAGTCTCGCCCTCGGTGGTCTTAGAGGAGGGCGACCCCTCTTCCGGGCCGCCCGAGATCTCGGATCCGCTCCCTCCCTCGATCTCCTTCACGGAATCCTTGAACTCCCGGATTCCCTTGCCCAGCGAACTGCCGATCTCCGGCAGCCGCCTCGCTCCGAAGAACAGAAGGATGATGAAGAAGATGAGGAGAAGCTCCCACATCCCGAGTCCACCAAACATGGCAATGCCCCCCTCGGCAGGGTCGTACTAGAGAAGCGACCTCGCGAACCACGCGACCAATAGTATCCCTATCACGCTCAAAATGTTCAAGCGCAGCATGAGCGGGCCGAGCGTGATCGCCACGACGTGGAGATCGATCGACAACGGCCCGAGGCTCGCCGCCACGGTCGTGATGAAGAACTGTCTCGCAGCGCTCGGGGGCAGTGCCAGGATCAACAGCTCGGTAACCAGGCCGCCGAGGAGCAACCCGCCCGCGACGATCAGCGCCACGCGGCGCGCCGTCGCCTTACGTCGTCCATACTCCATCGCTCAGCTCTGCCTCTGTGTCACAAAATCGACCGCCGCGTGAAGCGCATCCAGACAATCGCCCACCGGTAGGCCGTCCAGGCAACGTCGCGCCCGATCTCCATACTCCTCGCCGCGGTTCCTGGCGTACTCCAGCCCCCCGGTTCGGCCGACAGCTTCCACGACCGTCCGAACGGCATCATCGGGAGGATCGGGCCTGTTGAACAGGTCTCGCACCACGCGCTGGTCGGACGGCTTCATCTCGCGAAGCGCGGCGATCAACGGGAGGGTGACCTTGTGCTCCCGCAGGTCCTGTCCGCTCGGCTTTCCGGTCACGTCCGTCGGTGCCGTGTAGTCGAGCAGGTCATCCGTAACCTGAAACGCCATGCCCAGGTTGAAGCCGAAGTCTTTCAGCGGATCGCGAGTGAAGCCAACTCCGTACATCCCGCCGAGCTCACAGGCAGCGGCCATGAGCGCGGCGGTCTTGCACTCGCAGAGGCGATAATAGTCCTCTTCCGAGAACATTAATGTATCATGTGATAACAACTGCCGCATCTCACCAATTGTCATGCGATTAGCTGCATGTCCCAGCATGTAGATCGGCTCGACATCACCCAGGGGGGCCAGCTCCATGACCGCCCTCGAGTAGAGGTAGTCCCCCATTATGATCGCGATCTGGTGGCTGAATCGCGCGTTCACCGTGGGAAGGCCGCGTCGCCGGACCGAGTGGTCGACCGCATCATCGTGGACCAGCGTCGCCACGTGGATCAGCTCCACGACCGCCGCAAGGCGAATCGCGTTCTCGGACGGCTGGTCCCCGACCCCGTTCGCCAGCAGGAGGATCGCCGGCCGAAACAGCTTCCCGCGCAATGAGAGGATGTACTCGCTTACCTCGTCGGTCGCCTCGTAGTCCGCCGGCACCATGCTCGTGATGGCGGCCTCTACGTCTTCGAGACGCTTAGCGACCGGCTCCTTGACTATCTGGAGGGTGGGGGGAGCTGCTTCGAACATCCTCTGTTCCGTCGGGAACGAGCGTTTGGGTGACCCTGCGCTCGCCTCGGACCGGTAGCCCGAATTCGGCAAGAGCGCGGCCCAATGTAGAGAGCCTCCGTCGCGATTGTCAAAGCCGAAAGGGCCCAGTTCTCCCGCGGTTGTGCCCACAGCTCGCGAGATCAGGGGAAGCCCGACAGACCCTGCTGGTCGTATCCGAATTGCAGCTCGGGCGCATCCTTCAGGCCGATGGAAAAGTTGAAGATCAGGTTACCGTTCGGTGACTTGCTGAAGCCGAAGATAGCCTGCCAGCGGTGCAGGTCCCTCTCGAGGGTCACGATCTGCGCCCCGAACTGGCCTTGAGTGATGTTGTACTGCGTCGTCCAGCGCATCCGCCAGTTGGGCGTCGGCCGCAGCGCGATGGTGCCACCCACCGACTGGCTCTCGTCACCACCCTCCTCAGGCCGCGAACGCACCAAGGAGTAGTTGAACTGAACGTTCCAAGGGCCGGACGAGCCACCATCGAAGCGATCGTCCTGGTCAAAGGAATTGAGACGTCGGCGGGAATCCAGGCGCTGCGACGAGTTCGCCAACGCCAGGGGTTGATCCCTACCGCTCCTGCCGATCCCGAAAATCGACCCGAGACTTCGGGATGAGCCGAAGCCGAAGCTGGCGCCTACGGAGGACAGGTACATGCTGAAATCCCGGTCGGCGCCGGAGCCTCTGAAGAGGTCGAACTCGATGTTCGTGGCAACGCCGCGCAGCAGGTCCGACGTGATGTTGGTGCGCCATCGCTCGGTGACCAGCTTCGGCTGGTCTTTGCGCTCGAAGTCGAACACCAGCGGAGTGGAGTTCAAGGAGAGAAGAACGACACTCTGCTCGGTGGCCGGCCGCCTCCGCGCAACCTGATCCAGCCTCGACCTCGCGTCCGCGGCGGCTTCCGCCGCTTCGGCGCTGTCCGCCTGCGCCTGCGCCGCTGAGAGCGCCAGCGAATCCGCAGCGGCAGAGTCCGCCATGACCTCGGCCTCCGGTCCCTCCAGCGGAAACTCATCCCCCGGCGGCAACTCAGCCTCCAGCGGCTCCTGGGGCAGCCCTTCGAGGGCGGGCTCGACGGCCGGCGCTGGCCTTTCCCGCACCTCGGGTGCTTCCATCGGACCCAGAACCTCCAGCTGCTCGCGCTGCGCCTCCTCCTGCACCCTGGGCTTCAGCTTCGCCTCGAAAGTCTGGTTGAAGTTGATCTGCAGTCGGTTCTGAGCCGCACCGGAGGGAACGGGAATCCCGGGGATGTTGGCGATGGAATCCGGCACTTCCACGGCGGGCGCGTACGCCCAGGTGAACTGTGGGGAGAACTTGTGCCGAATGCTGGAGAAAGGGCCGAATCCCGGCCAGAATCCGAAGATGTCCGTCGTCAGGGTGACTCCGACGTTGAAGCGTGTCGGCACGGTGACAAAGCTGCGTCCCGTGCTGTCCGAGCGGAACAGCGCCCCGTCGACCGCCACCCGTGGACGCAGTGTCGTCGAGCCCACCAGCCCCAGCCGGTAGCTCGCTCCGACGTTCCAGCGACCGGTGCCCTGCAGCTCCTCGGCCAGGTCGTTCCCCAGCGAGTCGGCAGGGACAGTAATCCGCTCATCGTAGTTGGCCGACCCGCTGATGCTCAGCTCGCGAAGCGTGAGGGAGCTGGTTATCCCTCCCGTCGTGGCGCGCCTGTCCGTCCCGAAGTCGCGGCTTTGCTCGGTTCGCTGGAAGTTGAGGCCGCCGCTCCAGGTAAGATTGTTGAACGCCCCCTGCTGGCTGGCCGGGGCGCGAAACAGCGTCACCGGAGAGAAGCTCATGTTTAAGGAGGGCAGCGTGAGGTCCACCCGACCATTCTCCTCGAGGAACTGCCTGCGCCTAGCGCTCAGCGACACATTTCCGAAGCCGAAACGGTGGTTGAGACCGAGATCCGAGGTGATGATCGCGGTCTGCTCCCGGGGATCGAAGCTCTGGTCCTCGAATACCTGCGTGTCCAATACGTACTGCGCGTTGATCCTGAGCCGGGTCTTGGGCGTCAGCTCCTGGTTGTGGCTCCAGGCCAGCGACAGGTTCGTGCCCGTCTCTCCGAAGCTGTAGCTCGTAAGCAGGTTTCCCTGCAGGAAGTCCTTCAGGAACTTGTATCGGTAGGCACCGTTCACCCGCGTGAACCGACCCCCGAACCAGTCGACCGTGAACTGGGCATCCATGAAATCGCTGATCGCCCAGTAATAGCCGAAGTCCGTGATCTGCCGCCCGATGTCTCCCGAGCTCAGAAAGTCGTTGATCCCGAAGCGAGGTGGAATCAGGCCGCTGCGGCGTCCCGGACGGATGTCCTGTGCAAAGAAGGGAAGCCAGGCGATCGGCACGTTGCCCACGTAGAGGACCACGGGCCAGGCCACGAGCGTGTTCTCGTTGACGAGCTTGATCTGTCCGGAGGCGAAGCGGTAGTGAGGGAGCTCAAGCTCGCACGAGGTAAACTCCCCCGACAGGACGAACAGGGTATCCGTGCCCGCGGGAATCGCGTCTCCTCGGACCCTCCACGTCGCTCCCCGATCCGCGAACTGTGTCTCGGCATCGAAGATCGTACCCTTCAGGGTCGCCACATCGTAGTAGAGCGGGCCCGAGTCGCTGACGACCTCGGCCTGATCGGGCCCGAGGAGGGCGATGGCGCCGAGCGCGGAGATGAAGCGTGCTCGCGCCAAGTAGGTGATCGAGTCGGCCCGGAGAACGGCCTCCTCGTAATTGGCCTGGGCCTCCCCCATGAGCCGCACGGATTCCAGCTCCAGGTCGAGCTCGACCCGCACGCCACGGTACTCGAGGATTCGAAAGCCGGGCAGGTTGACGAGCTCCGAGAAGACGTCGTCTCGCTCGGGGAAGCCGCCCTCGCTGAGCGCCTCACGCCGCGCGTCTACGTCGGCGACGCGCGTGGAGTCCACGGCCACCGAATCGGTGTCGGCAGGCAGGCCGCGGCGCTGTGCATCGAGGATCCGCGGGTCGAGCCGGGGCACGGAGTCGGGGGGAACGGAATCCGGCGGAGCTCCGCCCTCCTGCGCGAAGCCGGCCTGCCAGGGTAGCGCGGAGCAGGCCGCGAGGGCCGCGCACGCCGCGAGCGCTCGCCCGGCCGGCTTCATCGTGCCGGGAGAGGTCCGCTCTCCTCGGCCTCGACGTCCTTGCGGCGGATCGCCACTCGGGTGAGCCAGATCGAGAGCTCGTACAGCAAGACGAGCGGCATGAGAAGCATCAGCATCGTCCCCGGGTCGGCCGGGGTCAGCAGGGCCGAGAGCGCGGCGAGTATGACGATCGCGTGCCGGCGGTACTTGGCGAGCGATGCGGGCGTCACGATCCCCAGCAGGCCCAGCACGACGAGGACGACGGGAAGCTGGAAGAGCACGCCGAACGCCAGGATCACGCCGGTGGCGAACTTCAGATACTCATCGATCGTGATGATCGGGGCGAGGCTCTCCGCTTGGAACGTCAGCAGGAAGCGAAGGCCGATGGGGAGGGCCAGGAAGTAGGCCATGCCGACGCCGGCGGCGAACAGGACGATGCCGCCCATGGCTCCCGGCACCACGTACCTGCGCTCGTTCTGTTTGAGAGCGGGCGCGAGAAAAGCCCACGCCTGATAGATCAGCACCGGAAGCGCCAGAAGCAAGCCGACGGCGACCCCTAGCTTCAAGCTCACGAAGAACGGCGTGGTCGGACTGGTGAATACGAGCTTGCGGTCCGGCAGAAGCTCCTGAATCGGCCGTTCCAGCACGCCGATCACGTTCAACTCGACGACGGCCAGAAAGCCGATCACGGAGCCCACCATGATCGCGATCAGGCTCCAGATGATGCGCCACCTCAGTCTTCGAGGTGGTCCAGGAACGGCATCTCGGCGCTGTCGCGGGGCATCACTCCTCACCGGATGGCCCGTCGGCCCGATTCCCCGAGCCGCGGAATAAGTCGGCCTGTCCGGGTGCCTCGTATCGCCGCCGTCTCTGCAGCTCGTGTACCTCCTGCTCGAACTCCGTGGTCTCTTGAAAGTTTCGGTACACCGAGGCGAAGCGAACGTACGCGACCTGGTCGAGGGCTGAGAGGCGCTCCATCACCAGCTCGCCGATGCGCGCCGTGTTCGCCTCCCGGCCGTCGGAGCTCGCCAGCTCTTCCTCGATGGCATCTACGAGCTCGTCGATCGAGTCGGCCACCGGCCGCTTGGCGCATGCCACCTGTATGCTGCGCTTGAGCTTCGAGCGTTCGAACGGCTCGACGACGCCACTCTGCTTGCGCACGGTGAGCGGCTCCTCCTCCAGGCGCTCGTAGGTCGTGAAGCGGCGCCTGCATGCCGCGCACTCGCGGCGGCGACGGACCGAGCTGCCGGCTCGGACGAGCCTCGAGTCGACGACTCGATCGTCTAGGTGCTGGCAGCTCGGACAGCGCACGGTGATCCCGGCAGCCGAGGGGCGACGCCGCTAGTAGCAGCTCGCTGAGGAACTCCAGCCGGCCGCGTCACGCGCGCCGCGGGGGTGGATGCAAGGCTGGCTACTGTCGGAGGTCGCTGAGACGTCGCTCGGCAAGGATGGCCTCATCGCTGTTCGGATAGCCTCGGACGACGCGCGAGAAAAACTCGATGGCATCCTGGGTGTTTCCCCGATCCAGCTCGATTCGGCCGCTCGCGTAGAGGGCCGACGGAGCGCGTCGGGAGTTCGGGTACAGCTCCAGCACCCGAGCGTACTCCGCCAGCGCGGCGGCGGGATCATCCGTTTCCTCGTGCGTGCGCGCCAGATAGAACTGAGCATCGGGCGCCAGCTCGCTATCGGAGTAGATGCGGAGATACTCGGCGAAGCCCGTCCGTGCGGTCGCGTAGGCGCCGCGGTTGAACTGGTTCTGGGCGGAGTTGTACAGCGCCGCTGCAGCATCATCGCCGCCAGCATCGCCCCCGGGGGTGCCGGTTCCGGCATCGCCGATCGGTCCACGCGGGACCACGGGCACCGTCGTGGCCTGGCCGTACGCGCGGCTCCGCTGCAGCTCCGTCTCGATCTGACCCAACAGGTCGAGAACCTGGGCGAGCGATTGCTGGATCTGCGCCATCTGCCGCTGCTGCTCCGAGCGTCCCTGGAGTTGGCGCATCTCCTGCGTTTCCAGGCTGTCGACCACAGCGCCGCGCAGCTCGCGATTCAGGCTGTCCTGACTGGCCTTGATCGCCCTGATCTCGGCCAGCATGTTCGACTCCATCTGCGGTTCTGCGACCACGCATACTCGTTGTGGCCGGGGTCGAGGGGTCGCTCCTTCCCGAAGCTCACCGCACGGAAGCGATCCTCTCCGATCCCGAGGCCGCTCAGGTAGTTCTTCGCGGCCTGTGCCCGGCGCATGCCGAGCGCGAAGTTGTACTCGATCGAGCCCCGCTCATCGCAGTGCCCCTCGATCGTCATCCGCACGTCGGGATGACGGCGAAGCACATCGGCCTTTCGGTTGAGGGTCGCCACAGACTCGTCCGTGAGCTCCGCCCGGTCGAAGGCGAAGTGAATCCGCTCCTCCAGGGTGGCGATGGCATCGATGCGGTCGATCTCCGAGCTGGCGCTCCGCGCGCACTCCGTACCGGCATACTCCGACATCGCCTGGTTGTACAATCGGCGTGCCCCATCGTAGTCGCCCCGCCGCGCCGCCGCTTCCGCCTGTTCGCACAACGACCGGGCGGCCGCCTCCGCGAGCTCAGCCGGATCAGGCCCGGGGTCCGCGGCCGGCGGCGCTTCGTCCGTCGCCGGCTCTACCTCGGGCTCGGGGTTCGAGCTGCAGGCCATCAGTCCGAAAAGGATGAGGCTAGCCATCGCCGTCCAGCGGGTCGTTGGACGCATACTCTTCTCCTTCAGCGTTTCGAGCTTCATCAATCGGTGGGCGGGACGGAACCGACGCCGTTTCTTCATTCTCCTCGCTGCAAGCTAGAGCCTCTGCTCAACGTTGCCAAGCTGGCGTGCCATCCGGCCTGCTATGGGTCGGATCCCAGCGCGTTCGACCAATCCGGAAGCTGGTCCTCACTGTTTCGCAGAAGGTTCCTGGCCCGTCCCGTGACCGTGTCCAAGATCCAGAGTCCATGGTATCCCCCCCGATCCGAGGAGAAGACGATGTGGCGTCCATCGGGCGCCCAGCTTGGGTCTTCGTTGCGGCCATCGGAGGTCAGGAGCCTCATCTCCGATCCGTCCGCGTTGACCACCACGATCTGAAACTGTCCCTGAACGCGGGATTGGTAGACGATCCGGTCGTCCAGCGGATTCCAGTCTGGCGACGTGGCGTAGCTGTCTGCGCCTCGCACGAACCGGCTGATCAATCTGGGGCGCGCACCGGCGTCCTCTTGCACATAGATCTGTGGCGCGCCGACCGCGCTTCCGGTAAACGCGAAGCGCTTTCCGTCCGGCGCAATCGCGGGACCGAGAGCATCTCCGACCGCTGTGCTCGTGATCGCACGCGGACTACCGCCGGATCGGTCGACCTCGAAGATCTCTGTGCCGCCCGATGCGGAACGGGCGAAGAGGATCCGGGAACCGTCGGGAGTGAACGCCGGCGTCAGGTGCATGAGGCTGCCGCTCGTCACGGCGCTGGTTCGTCCGGTTTCGAGCTCCAGCGCGTAGATGCCGGACTCGTCTCCCGAGTTCGATTGGTACTGGAAGGCTATGTGGCCCCCATCCGGTGAAAAGGTCGGAGAGAAAACCAGCGCGTTCCGACGGGTAGCGCGCTGAACGCCCTCACCGTCGCTGTCGACCGCGTATATGTCCCAGGTCCCGTCCGTAGCGCGCCGCGAGAACGCAATCCTGCTCGCGGCCATTCCCGGCTCGCCCGTCGCCCACTCCACGACCGCGTCGGAGACCCGGTGTACGGCCATGCGGAAGTCAGGCGACGCGACCGGAGGCAGGGTGAAGGCCTGCACCTCCTTCAAGGAGCCGTAGACGACATCGTGCAGTCCGATGCGGAGGATGGCCTGTTGACCGCTCACCGTGAGTGTGCCCTCCAGGAGCCAAACGGCTCCCAGCTGGTTCCACAAGCCGTAGTTGACGGCCGAGCCAGCCCGGAGTGAATCGGGAACCGGGAGGATCTCGAAGCGGTCGGAATAATTCAGATCTCGTGCGATCACCGAGTCGATCGCCGCAGCCACGGCCGCGAAGGGGGCCTCCGTATCGATATCCGTGATGGCCAGCGCCGGGACGTATCCGGGGCGGTAGGTGATCCCGAGTCGAACACCCTCGTCCTCCTGGGCATGGGCCTGCGAGCCTCCGCCGGAGAGTGCGAGCAGCGCCAGGGAGGCCCAGAGTGTCGCCGTCCATCCGCGTAGCCAGCGAACCCCGAGAGGGTGCACGTCAGTTCCTCGGATCGAAGTAGAAGGAGACGCGCAGTTTATCGCGCGGATACCCCTCAGGCAGCGGCCCGAAAGCCAGCGAGCGACCCGCGGCCTCGACGGCTCCCTGAGCCTCGAGATCGAAGGCCGTGACACCCGACTTCTGGGCCCAGCCGATATCGCTCACGCGGCCGTCCCGGTGAATAACGAACACGATCTCTGCCCGCAGATGGCGTCCGCCGGTCGGTCTTCGCCAGTATCGGTTGATCTGTCGGACGATGTTCTCCAGGTATTCCGGGAACGCGAAGACCGCCCCGTCGAGCTGCACATTGACGGTCTCCTCGCCGCTCTCCTCGGCCGCCGCCGGAGGCTGCGTGGGCTCGACCTCCGGCTCCACGCTCGTCTCGGCTTCCGTGCTGGGCGTCTCTCTCGGCGTCGGCTCCGGAAGGCGCTCCCTACGCTCCATCTCCGTCGGTTTCGGGGGAGATGGACGCTGCGTGCGCGGGGCGAGCTCGGCCGCCGCTGCCACGAGCCTCACGCGATACGTCCGGAGGGGCACCGCCTCCAGGGAGGACGGGGCCCGGAACAGGACCGCCACCGCCAGGATGTGGATGGCGATCGAGCCTACCACCGCCGAACGTGGAATCCGGCGGTCGGAAGAATCCGCGCCATGCCTGAAAGGCTCGCTAGCCGCCACGCCTCTGGTCCTCGGGCTCGGCGATCAGGCTCACCGCCTCGATCTCCGCCTCCTTCAGCTTGCCGATGACGCGCAATACCACCCCGTAGGAGACGTTGGTGTCGCCCTTCACGTAGACCGTCTCCGGGTCGCGCCGTCTGATCACCTGTACGACCGCCGCGTCGAACTCATCCAACGTGACGGGGGTGTCGTCGAGGTAGAGCCGGCCTTCGCGGTCGATAGTGATCACGATGCCCTCGCTCGCCTGGAGCGGCGCCGAGGGAGCACGTGGCACTTCGATTTCTACACCTCCCTGGATGATCGGGGCCGTAATCATGAAGATGATGAGCAGGGTGAAGGCGACGTCGACGAGGCTGGTCACGTTGATCTCGGCCTGGACTTCCAGGCCGAGATGGCGGGCAGATCTGCGGTTCACAGTCGGCCTTCCCGAGCGAGAGTGCCGACGAACTCGCTCGCGAAGCCCTCCAGCTCGCTCGTGAAGAGCCCGAGCTTGGCGGCGTAATGGTTGTAGGCGATGACGGCCGGGATGGCGACCGCGAGGCCGACCACCGTCGTGATCAGGGCTTCGGCGATACCTGGAGCGACCGCCGCGATGTTCGCGCTGCCGCGGGCGGTGATCCCGATGAACGAGTTCATCACGCCGATGACCGTGCCCATCAGCCCCAGGAGGGGGCTGACCGAACCGATGATCGCGAGCCAGGAAAGACCGTGGGCGAGGTCGTCACGCTCCTGGGACAGCGCTTTCTCCAGAACCAGCCACAGCGTATCCAGCTGTGTGGAGGAGATGCCCTCGGTCGGATCGACGGGATCCTGGAGAGCGCGTGGCCGCAGCTCTGTGAAAAAATTCACCCCGTGGCGAAATACCCGCGTGTAGGGCGACCCTTCGAGCCCTCGAAGCGCGGCGTAGACGTCCGCGAGTCCGGCCGAGCTCTCCATCTCCCGCACGAAGTCGTCGCCTTCCTCCCGAACCCGGCGGAACTCTACCCACTTCCAGAAGATCAGAATCCAGGAAAGAAGCGAGAACCCCAGGAGAACGAGGAGCACGATCTTGGTCGCCGGCGTCGCACGGATGACCATGTCCCACGGCGAGTCGAGGGGCCGTGCCTCCTGGAGCGCCGCCGCGACGACCGCCACCAAAGGCATCACGCGCTTCCCTCTGCGGCGGCGACCCAGGCATAGGTTTCGGACAACCCCTCCGACAGGCTGTACCCGAGCGACCAACCGGTGCTCTTCAACTTGCGCACGTCGAGCGCGCTTCTGAGGAGCTCACCGGCTCTCGCCTCCTGCCGCTCCACCTCGGCATGCCCCGAGATCTCGATGATCCGCCCAACGAGGTCGTTCACGCTCGTCTCGATTCCCGTCCCCACGTTGAAGGCGAAGTCGTCCAGGGTCCCCGCATCCTCCAACTCCAGAGTCGAGGCCACGAGG
>JBDHFW010000069.1:0-11989 GCA_039590175.1 Gemmatimonadota bacterium
GCGTTGCGCTTCCTGGCTCGCGTGAAGCCGCCGGCCTTCTTCCGGCGCATGCGCGAGGTGCCCCTGATCGCGTTCTCGACCTCCAGCTCCAACGCGACGCTGCCGGTGACGATGGAGGTGGCCGAGGAGAAGCTAGGCGTGAGCCGGGAGGTCTCGAGCTTCGTGTTACCGCTCGGAGCGACGATCAACATGGACGGCACGGCGCTCTATCAGGCCGTGGCCACCATGTTCATCGCCCAGGTCCTGGTCGGGGATATCTCTTTCGTCGCGCAGCTGGGTATCGTCCTGACGGCGACGCTGGCCTCGATCGGCGCGGCCGGCGTGCCTTCGGCGGGTATCATCATCCTGATCGTCGTACTGCAGCAGGCCCTTCCGCCGGGCGTGGATCCCGCGGTCGGCATCGCGCTCATCCTTGGCGTGGACCGGATTCTGGACATGTGCCGCACCGCCGTGAACGTGACCGGAGACCTGACCGCCGCCACGGTGATCTCCCGTTCCGAGGGGGGGGTGCTGCTCGCGTCGTCCGATGAGGTTCCCGTCGCTTCCGGCGCCGCCTGATCGGAGTCGTCGCCGGATCGGCCTGGACGCGCGAAGGGGTGGGCCGGTGCTACGAGACCATGCTCAGCGACCAGAACGAACAGCGGGCCCTACGGTGCCGTCGAGACGCTGAAGCAAGCGCTCGATCCGCCTCCTGTTCACTCCCAGGTCCCCTTTTCCGACTCTCGACTCCGAGCGAGCCTCCACGCGTGTCAGCCCGTTCTCGTCCAGGGAAACCCAGATCGTGAGGTCGTCTCGAAGCCGGAACACGGGCGCCGCGCACATCACGGTCATCAGCCCGAGCTCCTCGTCCGCGTGAACGAGCTTCCAGCCGCGCCGCTGATGAACCTGGTCGAGAAGCGAATCCCAGACGTTGGCGAACGGGGCGGCGTAGAGCCGGAAGTCGGGCCCATCGGGGGTCCGCGTGTCCGCCACGTTCTCCGTCAACCAGCGCGAAAGGGTAGGCTTGGTCATGTCGTCTGTGTGAGCCGCCTGCGTCCCCGGATTCGGTTGCTGGCGAACTTCGGCTCGGGTACGTTGCCGAGTCGTCGGTCGCTCAGGACGGAGCAGTCGACCGGAAGCTCCGCGCGACGGGTCCCTCCGACATCTGCGTGTGCGTCGGTCCGCGACGCGACGAAAGCTACAGGCCCCGAGAAAAAAGCAACGAGAACGGCATGCAAGCCATTATACCACTGGCAGGAAAGGGGACGCGAGTAAGGCCCCACACTCACTCGACGCCCAAGCCGCTCCTGCGGGTGGCGAACAGACCGGTGCTCGAGTACGTGGTCGATCAGCTCGTCGACGTAGGAGTGACGGAGCTGATCTGCATCACAGGCCACCTGTCGGATCAGATCGAGGAGTACCTGGACCGTGAGTATCCGGATCTCCAGAAGCGATACGTGGAGCAGGTCGAGCAGCGTGGGACCGCGGACGCGATCCGCCTCGCCGAGCCCTTCGTGTCGGGTCCCGTCCTCATCGTCTTCGTCGACACGATCTTCGATGCCGACCTGTCCGCCATCGAGTCGCGGTCTTTGGATGCCGGGATCATCTGGGCGAAGGAGGTCGAGGACTACCAGCGCTTCGGCGTGATCGTCACGGACGCCGACGGGTACATGGAAAGGATCGTGGAGAAGCCGTCGGAGCCGATATCTCGCCTCGCGAACATCGGTGTCTACTTCATTCGCGATCACGAGCTGCTGTTCGAGGGCATCGCGCACGTGATGGCCGCGGAGACTCCGCTGGGGGAGTACTTCCTCACCGATGCCTTCCAATACATGATCGACCGTGGCGCCAGGATCTACACCGCCGAGGTGGGAGGATGGTACGATTGCGGCAAGATCGAGACGCTTCTCTCCACGAACCGGGAGATGCTGGCGCGGTCGGTGAGTCCCGGCGGCGAGCTCGTCGGGATCGCCGAGGACGTGACCCTGGAGGGGGCCGAGGTGGGTCCGAACGTGAGTATCGCCCGGGGTAGCGTGGTGCGGCGAAGCCGCCTGCGGGACTGCATCGTGGGAGCCGACACCACGATCGAGGAGTGCGATCTGCGGGACTCGGTCATCGGCGACCATGCGAGCGTCGTTGGGATTACGGGCACCGTGAACCTGGGGGATCACTCGGAAGTTACTATCAGACAACACGTTGAGGCGAACGTGAAAGCCGGCGAAGGGCAGGAATGAGCATGGAGTCGCAGGACCTCATATACGATTGGAACGAGCTTCCCGGGAGCTTCGACTTCTCGGAGGTGCGGGTCGAGCTCGATGACGAGACGCTGCGCGATGGGCTGCAGAACCCGACGGTAAAGGACCCACCGCTGGCTCAGAAGCGAAAGCTCCTGCACCTGATGGTGGAGCTCGGGATCCAGGCGGCGGACATCGGCCTCCCGGGCGCAGGGCCGCGAGCGCGCGAAGCCGTGCTCGGGCTCGCCAAGGAGATCGTCGACAACGATCTGCCGATCTCGGCCAACTGCGCCGCGCGTACGGTCAAGGCGGACATCGAGCCGATCGTCGAGGTCTCACAGGCCACGGGGCTGCGGTTCGAAGTGGGCGCGTTCCTCGGCAGCTCGCCGATCCGGAAGTACGCGGAGGGTTGGCAGTCGAGCATGCTTCGCCGCGCCACGGAGGAGGCCGTGACCTTCGCGGTTTCCGAGGGTCTCGATGTCATGTACGTCACCGAGGACACGACACGATCCCAGCCGGAGACGCTCCGCGAGCTGTACACCACGGCGATCGAGTGCGGGGCCGGGCGCATCTGCCTCGCCGACACGGTGGGCCACGCCACGCCGCACGGCGTCCGCCAGCTCGTACGCTTTGCCAAGGAGTTGGTGAAGGACACGGGAGAAGACGTGAAGGTCGATTGGCACGGGCACCGCGACCGAGGACTGGGTTTGGCGAACTGCCTCGCGGCGATCGAGGAGGGGGTGGACCGCGTGCACGCGACGGCGCTCGGCATCGGCGAGAGATGCGGCAACGCCGAGATGGATATGCTTCTGGTCAATATGAAGCTACTCGGGATGCACGACGGCGACCTCACGCGCCTGCCCGAATACTGCGGCCTGGCTGCCAAGATGTGCGGCGTGTCGATCGGTCACGCCTACCCGGTGGTGGGCGACGACGCCTTCAGGACGGGGACCGGCGTCCACGCCGCGGCGATCATCAAGGCGATCCGTATGGGAGATCCCTGGCTCGAGGACCGTGTGTACAGCGGTGTCCCGGCCTCCGAGGTTGGGCTCAAGCAGAAGATCGAGGTCTCCCCCGTATCGGGCCTCAGCAACGTCCGCTTCTGGCTCGAGGAGCACGGCTACGATCCGGAGGACGAGCGTCTCTGCGCTGCCGTGTTCGATCTCGCCAAGAGAAGCGATCATACGCTGACGGAGGCGGAGATCAACGAGGAGATCGAGCGGGCGCTCGCCGAGGCGACGACGGCCTGACCGCGCACGGAGCCGCTGGCGTGGGCGGGGCTCCGCTGGTGATCGCGCACCGGGGCGCGGCGGCCGAGTCCCCGGAGAATACGATCGAGGCGTTCGATCTCTCGGTCCTCCTGGGTGCGGACGCGCTGGAGCTGGATGTCCAGCAGGCCGGGGACGGCACGCTGGTCGTGATCCACGACTCCACCGTGGACCGCACGACGGCGGCGGACGGCCCGGTGGCCGGCTTCAGCGGCGCGGAGCTGGACCGGCTGGGCGTGCCTGCTCTCGAGGAGGTACTGCAGCGGTACGCCGGGCTCGAGATCACGGTGGATGTGAAGGCGTCCTCCGCGACGGCCGAGGTCGTGGCGCTCATCGAGCGTCTGGCGCGCACACCTCGCACTATCCTCTACGTGGAGGAAGGCACGAGCCTCGGCGCCTTTGCCACGTATGGGGGGCGAAGGGCGACGTCCAGCCGCCAGGCCGCCTGGTTGGCCGCGGAGCTGACGGAAGCCGCCGCCGCCGAGCTGCCGGAGGGCTTTCCGGAGGTCGTCCACGCTCCGCTGGACGGGCCTTACGGGCCGATCGTGACGGCCGAGCTCGTCGCCGCGGCCCAACGCGTCAATCGCACCGTCCAGGTGTGGACGATCGACGACCCGGGCCGAATGCGCCAGCTGTGCCACTGGGGTGTAGACGGGATCATCACGAACGACGTGCGTCGGGCGGTCGAGCTGTTGAAGGAGGACGATGAGGCGAGCTGACGATCTGCGGTGCTGCGCGATCGCTCTGGCGGCCGTGCTCTTCTCGGGCGAATCCCTGGTCGGTCAGGATCTGGAGCCGGTCCCCACGTTCGCGCCCGGGGGTAACGCGGTACTGCTGCCGGTTCAGTCGGTGCGGCCTCTGCCCTCCGGGGCGTATCCCGCCGGCGCGCGCTCTCAGCGAGAGGCCCGCGAAGCGCTCACGGCGGAGTTCAGCTTCGCCTTCGAGGAGGCGGAGGAGGGCGCGGGCACCTGGAAGCTGCCCGCCGACGTGATTCGGGTGATGGGTCGGAATCCGACACTCCACGTGGATCCCCTGCACCTCGCCTACCAGGGCTTGATCTCCAAGCCGAAGGATCTGAAGCGATACCAGGTGTACGAGCCGCTTCACGGCCAGCTGCGGGCGATCAGTGCCATGTTCGACACCCGACACATGGTTCTTCCGCTCCAGGTGACCTACGAGCCGTACGATCCAGAGGCGGTACTCGACGGTGATGAAGACGCACCGCCCCCACCGGAGCCCGTGAGCGTCGAGACCGCCGATCCCGGAGAACCGATCGGACGAGCCGTCCTCGTTCTTGCCCTCATCGACATTCGCCGGAGCCAGGTGCTTTGGCACGGAAAGGTGCGCGGCGATCCCGCTCCGATCGACTCTTCGGCGCTGTTCGCCACGCTGGCCGCGAGATTGGCGGATTGGCTCGTTCTCTTCTGAGCGGTTGATACGTGAAGGGTTGTGCGCGTCATCTGTCGATTCTCCTCGCGGCGGCGATCTGCACCCCCGGCTGCACCGTTGAGGAGAGCCGGCTGCCCACGGCGGAGGAGCTCTCCGGACTCTACGGCGGGGATGCTGAGTTGCGCATGAACGGCAACGTCGTGGATGTGCAGGTCTCACAGGATCCTGCGCAAATCCGACACGGAGGCACTCTGTGGGCGAAGGTCGGCCCGTACGTCTTCCTCTTCTCGCCCCAGACGCAGGAGGTCTTCGAGCGCTTCCCCGCGGTCGCCGCCGTGCGAGTCAGGACCTTCGCGAACCGGGTTCAGCTCGCAGAGGCGATGCTGAGGCGGGATGAGCTGAACTCCCTGACCTGGCGGGAGGCGAACCAGAGGGTCGCGAAGGCACGGCTCCAAGGGACCCGGAGTCCGGGTCATCTGGAGGCGCTCGTCCGGTACGGGGAGGATCATACGGAGTTCGAGTACGCGCCGCGGTTCAGAGAGGATTGAGGATGGCGCTCACCGCGACCCTGATACCAGGAGACGGAATCGGCCCGGGCATTACCGCCGCGACGATTCGAATCCTGGAGGCCGCCGGAGCACCCTTTGAGTGGGACGAGCAGCTGGCCGGGGTCAGCGCTACGGAGCACGGGCTGGACCCCCTGCCCGCGGCGACCCTGGCGTCGATCGAGTCCCACCGGATCGCCCTCAAAGGCCCTCTCACCACGCCCATCGGCTCCGGTTTTCGGTCGATCAACGTCGCGCTCCGAAAGCACTTCGACCTCTACGCCAATGTGCGGCCCGCGAAGACGATCCTTCGCGACGCGCGCTACCCCAACCTGGATCTGGTGATCGTTCGTGAGAACACCGAGGGCCTCTACGCCGGGATCGAGCACTTCATCGGCATGGACAAGGATCCGAAGGCCGTCGCCGAGTCGGTGATGCTGATCACGCGCTACGGCTCCGACCGGATCGTCCGATTCGCCTTCGAGTACGCCCTCCAGCACGGCCGCGAGCGCGTGACACTCGTCCACAAGGCGAACATCCTGAAGTGCACCCAGGGGCTCTTTTTGGAGGTCGGCCGCCACGTGGCCGAGGAGTACGAGGGCCGGATCGGATACGATGAAAGGATCGTCGACGCGACGGCGATGCAGCTCGTGCTCGACCCGTATCAGTTCGATGTGATCGTCACCGAGAACATGTTCGGGGACATCCTGTCCGACGAAGTGGCGGGCCTGGTCGGCGGCCTCGGCTTCGCTCCCGGCGCGAACCTGGGCACCGATGCCGCGATCTTCGAGGCAGTGCACGGCTCGGCCCCGGACATCTCGGGACTGGGTATCGCCAACCCCTCCTCGCTCCTGCTCGCCGCGGGCCTCATGCTGGATCACGTGGGCGAGAGCGTGCTGGCCGACCGCATTCGGGCCGCTCTCTCGGAGACGCTTCATGAGGGTTCCGTGCTTACGGGCGACCTCGGAGGCGACGCGTCGACCGAGGAGTTCGCGTCCGCCGTGATCGAGCGCCTCTGAGCGATGGCGCAGGCATCCGACCGGCTCGAGACGACCAAACAGGAGGGGGTGTGGCGCCTCCGGCCGCACGGTGGGTCCGCCCGTTGCCGGGCGTGTGGCCGCCCCTACCCGGAGCTAGAGCTCGATGAAGCCAGCTGGTGCCGCTCATGTGCGGCCGACCTGGACCGGAAGACGCGTTGGGCCCCACACGTGATCGCCGCCTGCATCGTCATCCCCTTCGCCGTCTGGGTCGTGCTCGGTGGCCAGTTTGCGGTCCTGCCGCGCTACGCCTGGCTGATACCGCTCGCGGCGGCCTACTATCTGGGCTTCAGGATCGGTCGCGAGGTCGTGAAGGGGTACGGGCGTTGGCGTCGGGCGAGAGTGGTGGGTCCGGTGGGCTCGGAGGGGTCGGAATGAGCCGGTGGGCTCGGAACGTCGTGCTGGTCGCAGCCGGCGGCGGATTCATGCTGGGTCTCGTGTTCCTGGCGAACCCCGGGCATTACGGGTCGGTCGCCTCTCTGGCGGGGGGCGTTTTCTCGGCCGGGATGGTGGTCGTGGCGATCCGAGCGTATCGAGCAGATTGAGAACCCTTGGACCGGAGCGAGAATAGGTGAGCTTCGAAGGCGTCGATTACTTCGAGATGGACGACCTCCTCAGCGACGAGGAGCGCGCCGTGCGCGACATGGTCCGTGATTGGGTCGAGAGCGAGCTGATTCCGATCATCGAGCACCACTACGTCGAGCATTCCTTTCCGCATCAGCTGGTTCCGCAGATGGCGGAGCTCGGATTCTACGGAGCCAACCTGCCCGAGGAGTACGAGTGCGCGGGTCTGAACAACGTCGCCTACGGGCTCATCATGCAGGAGCTCGAGCGCGGTGACTCCGGGATCCGATCGTTCTGCTCCGTGCAGGGTGCGCTGGTCATGTACCCGATCTTCCAGTTCGGCTCCGAGGAGCAGCGCCGCGAGTGGCTGCCCAAGCTGGCGAGCGGAGAGCTCATCGGATGCTTCGGCCTCACCGAGCCCGATTTCGGTTCGAATCCCGGCGGGATGCTTACCCGTGCCGTCAAGGACGGCGACGACTGGGTGCTGAACGGCTCCAAGATGTGGATCACGAACGGCTCGATGGCCGATGTCGCGATCGTGTGGGCGAAGACCGGCGAGATCGAGGACCAGAAGTCGATTCGGGGCTTCATCGTCGAAACCGACCGGGATGGTTTCACCGCCAAGGACCAGGAGGGGAAGCTCTCCCTGCTCGCCTCCGACACGAGCGAGCTGGCGCTGCAGGATGTGCGGGTGCAGGACGCCAACCTCCTGCCGAACAGCGGCGGTCTGAAGAGCCCGCTCATGTGCCTCACACAGGCGCGCTACGGGATCGCCTGGGGGGCGATCGGGGCGGCGATGGCCTGCTACCGCGAGGCGGTGGAGTACGCCACCAGCCGTGTCCAGTTCGACAAGCCGATCGCCGGTTACCAGATCCAGCAGGTTCGGCTGGCCGAGATGCTCACCGAGATCACCAAGGCGCAGCTGCTGGCCCTGCAGCTCGGGCGGCTCAAGGACGTCGGACGGGCCCGGCCGCAGCAGGTCTCCCTCGCGAAGCGCAACAACGTGAACATGGCGTGCGAGTGCGCCCGCGAGGCGCGCCGGCTGCTGGGAGCCAACGGCATCCTGGTCGAGTACTCGGCGATGCGGCACATGGCGAACCTGGAGTCGGTCTACACCTACGAGGGGACGCACGACATCCACAGCCTCATACTGGGCCAGGACATCACAGGCATTCCGGCGTACAGCTAACGGGCCCGGCCCCTGGGGAGGGCGGCGGTACTTCCACCCGCCGAGCTGGCGGACGCCTTTCTTCGGAGCCTCCTCGCTTCGCTGCGGGGTCTCCTCAGGGCGTCCGATGCTCGCTCTGGAAGCACCACCGCCCCGAAGGGGGGCCGGGGTCAGCCGAGTGATCGGCGGTGGGTGTGCTCGGGCTTGCGGGAGTAGCAGACGGAGTCTGTCAGGGGAGGCGCAAAGAGAAGGGGCCTTCGGCGGGTGTGCCGAAGGGCCCCTTTGACTCTTCAGGCCCGTTCAGGCCAGGTGACGGGGGTCATCCGATCACTGGCCCTGGTCCGTGTCGTGCTCCTTGTGCTCTTTGTGCTTCTCCTTGCACATCTCGCACATCTCGTGGCCGCCATGGGCGGCGACCGGCACCATGATGTGGGCGTATGGGGTCCCCTTCCACATCACCCAGGGTCCACCGGACTTCGGGTCGGTCGTGATGCCGTCCAGGGTCGCGGTGTTCGGCGTGATGACCATGAGATGCGGCCCGGCGACGATCCAGTCGTCGGTTTCGCCTTCGGCATACGGATCCGTGTTGCTGGCGCCCGAGTCGCCGGCCAGCATGTAGCCGATGCCGACCCGGTCGATGTTCACCGGCTGCTTGTTCATCCAGGCCCCTGCCCAAGCCAGCCACGGCTCGTCGAGACACATCGGCGCCTTCTCGAACGGCGGCGGTGTCGGGAAGCAGGTCCAACCGTTGTCGCCCTCCTTGAGGACATTCTCCTCCCAGTCCACCACGGTGGCCCCTTTGGCCATCTCGGGCGTCGTGGCGCTTAGAGCGTCGCGGATCAATGCCTCCGCATCAGGCGACTCGTACGCGGCCTCCTGCGCGAGCAGCGGTGCTGCCATGAAGAGGAGCAGGAACGCGAGGGCCGAAAGGCGGGGAATACTGCGGGACATGGCACCCTCCCTTTTGGGGGACTTCATCCGGCGTACCGGTCTGTTACTGGGCCTCAAGATAGAGAGAGGCGAGCCGGCCCAGCAACGGCTGGAACGTAAGCCGTTATGTGTCAGACGGTTACGAGCCGGCAGATGGGAGTGCCGCAGCTCCCTTCTGCTCGATGAGGGTCTCGACGAACTGTTGCTGCTCCTCGACCCGCTCGAGCCGATCATCGACCGATTCCAGAAGCAGGCGAAAACCCTCCATGTCGGCTCGGAACCGGGCGATCTCATCCTCGGAGGCGCCCTCCGACCGCTTGATCCGGATCCACTGGTCGAGTGCGCCGCCGAGGCGCCTGGTAATGGGTAGCAACAGGATGAAGCCGCCGATGCTCAGGGTGAGAAGCAGGGCGAGCACCATCCCGAGGATGGCAATGCCGTCGCCAGGGCCGAACATGGTCTACCTCCCGGGAGCCGGAACCAACGCGCGCGTGCTTCCCACTACGTTGTCTCCGGAAGCCGTGTTTCGCGAGCCGCGCCCGAGGTCGAGAGGCTCGAGGCGGCCGTGCCGGGCGCCACTTCTTGTCGTGCCGGGCGTATTCCTATAGAGTTTCTGCTCCCGCCCGCGCCCGTAGCTCAACTGGATAGAGCGTCGGACTTCGGATCCGAAGGCTGGGGGTTCGAGTCCTCCCGGGCGCGCTCAAGATAAGCCGCTTCTATTAGGTCGCTTACGCGATCTGACGGGCGGCTTTTCCCTTGATGTGGCCATGTGTGGGTCACTTTTAGGGTCAGATTGAGCACCAAGAAATCAACCCTCTCGCCGCATACGCAGGGTGCGGCCGGCGAGGACGACCTCCTCGAGGGTGTGCGGGTCCGCGTGCTGATAACACCGCTCCAAAGTGGCCGTGTCGGTCCACCCACCCGCTGCCGCCACGTCCTTAACGCTCAGATGTTTGCGCTTGGACGCCCACATGCGGCGGAAGCTGTGCCAGCCGAACCCCTTCACGTGCTCAATCTCCGCCAACTCCTCTGCCTTGCGGAGCCAGCGGCCGGCAACATCGACCCGGATATGCCCCCCGCTTCGAGGAGCGGGGAACATGAAAGCATCGCCGAGACCGGGTCGTTCGCGCCGAAGACGTTCGATCGCCTCGCGTACGTCGGGCGCAACCGGCGCCTTCCATTCCTTCCCGAGCTTGTCGGCATCCGCGCGCCACCGCAGCGCACCGTAGGTTGCCTCGTCCGGGTACCAATCCGACCAACGAAGCTGAACGATGGCCCCGATCCGGCGCCCTGTGTCCGCCGCGAGGATCAGCAGTTCCGGCAGATGACTGCGCGCCCCGTCCATCTTCACCTGGTCTGCCTTGGACAGGAGCTGCTCGTAGAGCTCGTCATCGGCCACTACTCGGGTCGGGTTCGCCTCCGAGGGGAGTTCAAGGCCGCGAGTCGGGTCCGCGTCCAGCAGAAAGCTGCCGTCACGCCTTCTGTAGTGCGCCCCGAACCGACAGGCCTGCCGTAACACCTTGAGGGCTTTCTGCACAGCCCTTGGACCGACAGGACGCCGTTTCCTTGGGTCGGATACACGATTCGCGCGTGCGTCGATCTCGCCGGACGAGAGCTGCCGGAGACAGTCGAACTCGTCGCCGGCAAACACCTCCAGCTTGATCTCGCCGTTCTGCTTTCGCCGGCTGAGCACCGAGATGGAGTCTGCGACCACCTGCTTACCGTCCACGCGCTCCACGCGGAACCCGTACAGCAGGAAGTCCGGTCCCAGCTCGAAGGCCGTGTGCGCTATCTCTCGGGCGTCCGAATCGAGGATCTTGAGGATCTCACCGGCCTCGACCGCGCCATCCTGCTGAGCACCGGCCGCCACGGCCAGTTGGAGAAGCAGCTCCCGTGCATTCTCGCGCAGGTGTTCCGGCAACTGCTCGACAACGGAGCCGGGTTGCCGAGCCACGATCGTCCTATCTCGCAGCTGTCAAGAAGGCGTTTCCCTACGTGCGCCTCGAATGGCTCATCCTGGGGACGGGAGAACCTACAGAACTGAAAGAGGCCCTGCGGCTGGAGGAAGAGGAACCTGAGCGCCTTCTTGGCTTTCTGGCCGAGACAGATTCGGGTGTCGATCAGCTGAACCGGTACAAAGGGAACAACGTTGCCAAGATCGGCAACGTCCTCGACGAGTTCGAGCTTCCTCTAGTGGTTAGGATGGCTCTCTTTGCGATGATCTACGAGATGTACATGGCGGATGTTGAGGCGAAGATGGAGGAGCTGCGTGAGTCATGGGAGACCGGCGGAGATGTCGAAATCGACTTTGCCGAACTTCCCGAACTCGACGAAGATGTGTGGCGGGACTTCGTGCAGGTCATCATCCTTCGCGCGCTTGTGAGCGACGAAATGAACCCGCGAGAAACGACGGCAGCACTCCTCTGTGCGCTGGCGATTACCCACCTGCGCATTGGCGGAAGTAGGGAAGTCGGCCCATTCGGGACGGGTCTCCTCGAGGAGGGGCGGCCACCGAAGGGGTCATTGCGCGTTCGTTGATGCCCTATGGCGACTTACCGTCACCAGCAAAGCCGTCACTACTGCACCCAATAGCGCGATACCCGCTCCGAGGGCGAGTAGCTTAGCAGATCGCAGATCTACCATTGCCAAGCCCGCGGCGAGAACGAGCAAAGCGGTGAGCGAAGCCCAACTGAGCGCCGCGCGCACTTTTTCAAGATTCATTTCATTCCCAAAGAGTGAGGCGTTGTGAAGCCTAGCCTCCGTGACCTGCCCCCCATAAACGAGACCAGTCGTAGAGTTAGAATATCGGCTGGTTGAGACCGGAGGGAAGGAGGTCAGAGATGGCGAGGAGGCGCTACACGGCGGAGCAGATCAT
>JBDHFW010000070.1:0-11771 GCA_039590175.1 Gemmatimonadota bacterium
GGGCTCTTCGTGATCCTGGACGCCCACTTCATCGCCGCCGTTCAGGTCATGGTATACGCGGGCGCGATCATGGTGCTCTTCCTCTTCGTGATCATGCTCTTGAACCTGGGCAGCCCCGAGCTGAGCGACCTTCGGCGGGGACTCGGCCGGGTTCTGGCCGGCTCCGTGGCGGTGGCCCTGGTCGCCGTCTTCGCCCGTCTCTTTATGGCCGGCGGCGACGTCGGCGGGCTCGGCGACCCTTCCGCTCTCGACCCGTTGCTCGAATCGAGCGGAGCCGTGGCGGCGGTGGCCGAGCCGCTCTTCACACGTTATCTGGTGGCTTTCGAGGTCACCGCGATCCTCCTGGTCGTTGCCATGGTGGGCTCGGTCGTGCTCGCTCGGAGGCGCGCGCCGTGAGCGAGGGCTACCTGGTCGACCTGGCTCTCGTCCTGAGCGCGGTTCTGTTCGCCATCGGGGTCGGGGGCGTGCTGCTGCGGCGCAACGCGATCATCGTCTTCATGTGCGTGGAGCTGATGCTCAACGCCGTCAATCTCAGCTTCGTCGCCTTCTCACGCGCGCACGGAATCGACGGCCAGATCGTCGTCTTCTTCGTGATCTCCGTGGCGGCGGCGGAGGCGGCGGTCGGGCTGGCGCTCATCCTGGCCATCTTCCGGCACTATGAGAGCGTGGATCTCGAGCTGTTCCGGAGGTTGAGGTGGTAGCCCGTATCTTCTGCGGCTGGCCCACGGAGGAGCGATCGTGAGCGAGGCATACGACCCGATCCTCCCGGTCCTCATCCTCGGCCTGCCTCTCCTGGGCGCCGCGCTGAACGGAATCGGTGCCTTCGCCTGGCGGGAGAACAAGACGGTGCCGACGATCGTCGGCCCTCTGGCCGTGCTGGGGGCGTTCGTCGTCTGCCTCCTGAACTTCGCCGCCATGCGTGCCGCGGCCCCACACGACCCGTCGCTCGTGCCGCTCTGGACCTGGATGCGCTCCGGCGAGCTCGAGATCGGGGTGACCCTGCTGTTCGATCAGCTGTCGGTCCTGATGACGCTGATCGTGACCGGGGTGGGGGGGATCATCCACGTCTACAGCGTTGGCTACATGCGGGAAGATCCCGGGTACTCCCGGTACTTCTCGTACCTCAACCTGTTCATCTTCTTCATGCTGATCCTCGTCCTGGCAGCCAACTACGCACTCATGTTCGTGGGTTGGGAGGGAGTCGGGCTCTGCTCCTACCTGCTGATCGGTTTCTGGTACGAGAACCGGGAGTTCTCGGACGCGGGGAAGAAGGCGTTCATCGTCAACCGGATCGGCGACCTCGGGTTCCTCATCGCCATGTTCCTCCTGTTCGGCGTGTTCGGAACGCTCGATATGCCATCGATTTTCGAGAACGCGCCGACGACGCTTCTCGCGGGCGGCGCGATGGTGACGGCGATCACGCTCTTCCTCTTCCTCGGATGCGTCGGCAAGTCGGCCCAGATCCCCCTGTTCGTGTGGCTCCCCGATGCGATGGCCGGCCCGACGCCCGTGTCGGCGTTGATCCACGCGGCCACGATGGTCACGGCGGGCGTCTATCTGGTCGCCCGTTCCGGAGTCCTGTTCGCGCTCGCACCGTTCTCGCAGGCCATCGTGGCCTCGGTGGGTGTGGGGACGGCCCTGTTCGCCGCCTCGATCGCCGTGCAGCAGTATGACATCAAGAGGGTCCTCGCCTACAGCACCATCTCCCAGCTGGGCTACATGTTCCTGGCCGTGGGCGTCGGGGCGTACACGGCCGGGATCTTCCACCTGATGACGCATGCTTTCTTCAAGGCGCTTCTATTCCTGGGCGCCGGGGCGGTCATCCACGCGATGCACCACGCCTGGGATGCGTCCGGGGATCACGGCGATCCCAACGACATGCGCAACTACGGCGGCCTGCGTACGCTGATGCCGATCACGGCAGCCACGATGTGGATCGGGACGCTGGCCATATCGGGGGTCTTTCCGTTCGCCGGCTTCTTCTCCAAGGACGAGATCATCTGGGAGGCCGGCATCGGGGGTTACGCGGTTCTGTGGGGCACGGCGCTCATCGTCGCTCTGCTGACCGCCGGTTACATGACGCGTCTCATGGTCATGACCTTCCATGGCACCAATCGGAGCGGCGAGTCCGCCCGGGGCCAGCTGCGCGAGGTGCCTCCGGTCATGTGGGTTCCGCTCGCGATCCTCGCGGTCCTCTCCGCCGTGGGCGGATGGGTGCAGATCCCCGAGGTGCTTCCGCTGCCGGACGTCGACCTGCTCCACTCCTGGCTCGAGCCGGTCTTTGCCCCGGCGCTCGAGGTCGCCTCCGGTGCGGCCGCCGGGGGCGCACATGGCGAGGGGATGGCCCACGAAGCTCCCCTCGGAGGAGGGGAGAGCCTCTGGGCCGAGGTGGGGACGAGCCTCGCCCTCCTGACGATCATCGTGGTGTTTTGGAGGCTATCCCGCCGCCGGTACCTCCCGGCCGCCGAGTCCGCCGAGCCGCGCGGCGCGGCTTCGCTGCTCTATCACAAGTGGTACGTGGATGAGCTGTACGACCGACTGATCGTTCGGCCTCTTCTCGCACTCTGGCGCGGCTGCTGGCGGATCGTTGACGATCGCTTGATCGACGGCGCCGTGAACGGCCTCGGCGGCGTGGCCCGCGTCGTCGGATGGACGGGGAGCCAGCTCCAGACGGGGCGGGTGAGCACCTACCTCCTCGTCTTCATGATCGGGGCGCTGATCATCCTCGGGAGCCTGGCGTTCTGACGATGGAATCCCTCTACGGCAGTCACTGGATCCTGACGCTCCTTCTGGCGATTCCGTTCCTCGGCGCGCTGGGATGTCTGGCCGGCCCGGAGAGCAGGGCCCGCTGGACCGCCCTGTTTGCCACGCTGCTCGCTCTCGTGCTGTCGCTGCCGCTCTTCTGGACCTTCCAGCTCGGCACGGCCGAGTTCCAGAACGCGGCGTCCTTCCCGTGGATCGAGCGCTGGGGAATCAGTTACGCGGTCGGCCTCGACGGCATATCACTCCTGATGATCCTGCTCACGACGGTGATCATGCCGCTCTCCGTCGCCGGCTCGTTCTCGTACATCAGGAAGAGGGAGAGGGCCTTCTACGCCAGCATGCTCGTGCTGATGACCGGCATGCTGGGCGTCTTCGTGGCGCTGGATCTGTTTTTGTTCTACGTGTTCTGGGAGATCATGCTGATCCCGATGTACTTCATCATCGGGATCTGGGGAGGCGAGCGCCGCATCTACTCCGCGGTGAAGTTCTTCCTCTTCACGGCCATCGGATCTCTGCTCATGCTGGTGGCGATCGTGGCTCTCGTCTACCAGCACCAAACCCAGTTCGGGGTCGTCTCCTTCGGGTACGAAGACCTCCTGCGAACCTCCATCGCGCCGGGCCTTCAGCTTCTCCTCTTCTCGGCGTTCGCTCTCGCCTTCGCCATCAAGGTGCCCCTCTTTCCCTTGCACACCTGGTTGCCCGACGCGCACGTCGAGGCGCCGACGGCGGGCTCGGTCGTACTGGCCGGCATCCTCCTGAAGATGGGCGTGTACGGCTTCTTGAGGTTCGCGATGCCGCTCTTCCCGGTCGCGGCAACGAGCCCCGCGGTCGTCGGCACGATCGTCCTGCTGGGTCTGATCGGGATCATCTACGCGGCCTGGGTGGCGGCTGTGCAGCCCGACGCGAAGAAGCTGATCGCCTACACGTCGGTGGCTCACCTCGGCTTCGTGATGGTAGGCGTCTTCGCCCTCACGAGGCAGTCCCTCGAGGGGGCGATCCTCCAGATGGTCAATCACGGCATCTCGACGGGGGCCCTATTCCTCCTGATCGGGATGATCTACGAGCGGCGTCACACCCGCATGATCTCCGATTTCGGCGGGCTGGCGAAGGTGATGCCTTTCTTCGCCTTTTCGCTCACCGTCGTCGCGCTGAGCTCGATCGGACTGCCGGGCACCAACGGCTTCGTGGGAGAGTTCCTCATCCTCATCGGGACGTTCCAGAGGTTCCCGGTCGTCGCCATGCTGGCCACGACCGGCGTCATCTTCGCCGCGGCATACATGCTTCCCATGTTGCAGCGAGTGATCCTGAACCCGCTGTCCCGCGATGAGAATCGGGAGCTGAAGGACCTGAACCGTCGGGAACGGTGGATCGTGGCGCCGCTGCTGGGCCTGATCCTGCTCATCGGCGTCTATCCGCAGCCCTTCCTGGACCGGATGTCGGCCTCGGTCGACGCGCTCATGGAGCGGGTGGAGTTCGGGGCCCAGCAGATGCAGGCCTCGGAGTCGTCGCCCGACCCGCGCCTGGTCGATGGGCACGACGCGGAGCTCCGGTTCGACGCCACGCCGTCGGTCGAGCAGTCCGCGCCGGCTGAAGGGAGCGCCGGCCCGTGAATCTCGACTACTCCTCTGCGGGCCACTACCTGATCGTGCTCCTGCCCGAGACCGTGCTCACGCTCGGTGCCTTCGTTGTCCTGCTCCTGGACGTGTTCCAACGCGGCCGGGATCCGGGACCGAGCGGCGCGTGGACGGGGCAGGCGGCTGTCGCGAGCGTCCTCGCCGCCGCGGCGGCCAGCCTGTGGGTCGGACTCAACGTCGAGGCCTCGTCAGGCCTGGTCGCGGTTGACGATTTTCGGCTGGCGGCGAGCCTCCTGCTGCTCGGCGGAACGCTCCTCGCCCTACTGTTCGCCTTCGACTATGGCCGCCGGGAAGGCCTGCACATCGGCGAGTTCTACGCGCTCGTTCTTCTGGCGACCGTCGGCATGCTGGTGCTCGTGGGCGCCCGCGACCTGGTTCTGGTCTTCCTCGGCCTGGAGCTGATGTCGATCGCGGTCTACGTCCTCACAGGATTCAACCGCAACGACCCCCGCTCGGCAGAAGCGGGCCTGAAGTACTTCCTGGTGGGTGCGTTCGCGAGCGCGTTCATCCTCTACGGCATCGCGCTGCTGTACGGGGCGACGGGCAGCACCAACATCCCGGACGTAATGGGGCGTGTCGCCGCGAGCGTCGAGGAGGGCAGCGTCCTCTTCTTCTCGGGGGTTACCCTCCTGCTCATCGGCTTCGGCTATAAGATCGCCGCGGTCCCGTTCCACATGTGGACGCCCGATGCTTACGAGGGCGCCCCGACGTCGGTCACCGGATACATGGCCGTCGGAGTCAAGGCAGCGGCGTTCGTAGCTCTCCTCAGGGTGTTCACGGGACAGCTCGCGCCCGCGGCGGAGTTCTGGAGCGGAATCGTGTGGTGGCTGGCGATGCTCACGATGATCGTGCCGAACCTGATCGCGCTGGTTCAAAACAACGTCAAGCGGATGCTGGCTTACTCTTCCGTCGCGCACGCGGGCTATCTGCTGGTCGGGGTGGCGACCGGCACCGCGTTCGGGCGTGCGGCGGCGCTCTTCTATCTGGCCGCCTACACGCTGATGACGCTGGGGGCGTTCGCCGTCGTCTACGCCGTGGCGGGGAAGGGAGACCGACGTATGACGCTGGCCGACTTCCGGGGCCTCGGATGGCGGCGCCCCGGGCTGGCCTTCGCGCTTCTGCTGTTCCTGCTGTCTCTGGCGGGATTCCCGCCGACCGGAGGCTTCGTCGGCAAGTTGTACCTGCTGCGAGCCTCGATCGACGCGGGCCAGGTGGCGCTGGCCGTGACGCTCGTCCTCAGCAGCCTGATCTCCTACTACTACTATCTTCGCGTGGTGTGGAAGATGTACTTCGAAGAAGGGACGGAGCACCCGGTGGCCAAGGGCGGCTTCGCGTTCCGCTTCTCGACCGCGATCTGCGCCGGTGGCATCCTCACCCTCGGCCTTCTCCCCGGACCCGCGCTGCGCGCCTTCGAGCGGGCCGGCGCGGACCTGGAGTCGGCGCCGACGGCCGAAGTCTCCGCGGAGGGCTCGTCAGACACGTCTCTCCCGGGAGAGCGAGCGAACCCAGCGAGCACGGTAGGCCCATGAAGGTACCCGGGCAGATCTTCCGCGAGTACGACATTCGAGGAATCGTCGGCGAGAACCTCGACCCCGACCTGGCACGCGCGGTCGGGCGCGCCTACGGGAGCGAGATCGGATCCGGCAAGACGGTGGCCGTGGGCCAGGACAACCGACCGAGCTCTCCGGATCTCTCTTCCGCCCTGATCGAGGGGCTCAACGCCTCCGGGGTCGACGTCGTTTTCGTGCAGACAGTGCCGACTCCCGCCCTCTATTTCGCCACCTACGAGCTGGAAACCGACGGAGGGATCCAGATCACGGGCTCCCACAACCCTCCGGAGTACAACGGCATCAAGATGACCGTCGGAGGCCGCCCGCTCTACGGAGAGGCCATTCAGGCGCTTCGAGCGCGCATAGAGGCGGATGAGCTGATCTCGGGGGCCGGAACGGTCCGAGAGGTCGATGTCCTGGACCGCTACGTGGAGGAGATCGGGCGACGAGCGCGCGTCGAGCCGCCGATCCGTTTCGTTCTCGACTGCGGTAACGGCGTCGGCAGCGTCGTCGCCGCGCGGGCTATCCGCGCGTCCGGTGCCGAGGTGGATCCGCTCTACTGCGAGTCCGACGGCACCTTCCCGAATCACCACCCCGACCCCACGGTTGACGAGAACGTGAAGGACCTCATCGCCCGGGTGGTCTCCACGGGCGCCGCTTTCGGAGTCGGCCTCGACGGAGATGCGGACCGTATCGGCGCGGTGACGGAGAAGGGCGTGATCATCCGGGGGGACCACCTCCTGCTGCTGTTCGCCCTCGACGTCCTGAAGGACCACCCTGGAGCCGAGATCATCTTCGACGTCAAGTGCTCGAAGGCCCTGCCGGAGATGATCGAGCGAGCCGGCGGCGTTCCGATCATGTGGAAGACGGGCCATTCGCTCATCAAGGAGAGGATGCGCCAGTCCGGATCTCCTGTCGCAGGTGAGATGAGCGGTCATATCTGTTTTGCTGACAGGTACTTCGGAACTGACGATGCGATCTACGACGCGGCCCGCCTGGCCGAGTTGGTGGCTCGTGACGGTCGGCCGCTCTCCGAGATCGTCGCGAAGATTCCCGCTTACCCGTCCACGCCCGAGCTCCGCCTGGATTGTCCGGAAGAGCTGAAGTTCGATCTCGTGAAGCGCGCGGTCGAACACTACAAACGGTCCCACGAGGTGATCGACATCGACGGTGCCCGAATTCTCTTCGACGGGGGATGGGCGCTGATCCGAGCCAGCAACACTCAACCCGTCGTCGTGGCCCGGATCGAAGCCGACACGCCCGAGCTGCTGGACGAGATCCGCTCGCAAGTCGGCGAGTACCTGGCGGCCGAGGGTGTGTCCCTCCCGGAAGCCTGACCCCCACGCGGCGCCTCCCTCGTGACGAGTCGAGCCAGGTGACCGAGCGTAACGAGGAGCGCGTCGTCATCGCGATCGGCGGCAACGCCCTCTCCCCGGCGGGGGGCCCGGCCGAGATCCGGACCCAGTTTCGACACACTCGCGAGAGCCTTGCGCCGATCCTGGAGTTCGCGCGGCACGGCTGGGAAATCGCCATCGTTCACGGAAACGGCCCGCAGGTGGGCGATGCGCTCCTTCGCAACGAGCGAGCCCGATCGATCGTCGATGAGCTTCCGCTCGGCGTGCTCGTGGCCGGTACGGCCGGTTGGATCGGCTACATGATCCAGCAGTCTCTTCAGAACGCGTTGGCTCAGGAGGGGATCGACCGGCGCGTCGTCACGGTGATCAACCAGGTGCTCGTGGATCCCGAGCACCCATCCACCCACGAGCCCCGGAAGTTCGTGGGTCGGACAGTGGATCCCGAGGTGGGGAGGGAGCTCATCGCGGAGGGAGTGGACCTCCGGTCGGACCGGCAGGGCAAGCTCCGCCGCATCGTTCCGAGTCCCGAGCCGCTGGAGATTCTGGAGTCGGACACCGTACGGGAGCTCGTCAACCGCGGAACCATCGTGGTCTCTTGTGGCGGAGGGGGGATCCCGGTGTACGTGGATCCCGTCCTCGGGCTCGAAGGGATGAACTCGGTCGTGGACAAGGACCGTGCGGCCGCGATCCTTGCGCACGACATCGACGCGAGTCTCCTCCTGATCCTGACCGACGTGGATGGCGTGTACCGGTCATTCGGTTCGCCGGAACAAGAGCTTATCCCGCGGCTCACCCCCGAGGAGGGGTGGGCTCTCCTCGCCGAGGAGGACCTCGGCACCGGAAGCATGGGCCCCAAGCTGGAAGCGGCCATCCACTTCGTGGAAGGGGGAGGGCAGCGGTCGGTCATCGCGGAGCTGCAGCGCGGAGCTGCCGCCCTGCATGGCTCGACCGGCACGACGATCACGTCCTCACCGCCGTCCACGGCAACGAACCGCTAACCGCAGAGGACTATGAACATCCACGAGTATCAGGCACGAGAGATCTTCCGATCCCATGGCCTTCCCGTTCCGGATTCCGTGCTGGCGGAAAGCGCCGAGCAGGCCAGAGAGGCGGCCGCTCGCTTCGGCGGCACGGTGGTCATCAAGGCGCAGGTGCATGCGGGCGGCCGCGGGAAGGCGGGTGGCGTCAAGCTCGCGTCCGATCCCGCGGAGGCTGGCGAGGCGGCCGAAGCGATCCTCGGAATGGAGATCAAGGGCCTCGTCGTCGAAAGGGTCCTCGTGGCTCCGGCCGTAGAGATCGCGACGGAGGCCTACGTGGGGATCGTGATGGACCGTGCGTCACAGCGGCCGGTCATGATGGTCTCGCCGGAGGGGGGAGTGGACATCGAGGAGGTGGCGGCGACGAAGCCCGAGGCGATCTTCAAGGAGGCGATCGACCCGCGTTACGGCCTGATGCCGCACGAGGCGACCGGGCTCGCATACAGGCTCTTCTCCGACCCGGCCCTCGCCAAGCAGGCCGCCCGCGCCCTGGCCGGACTTTGGAGCGCCTACGAAGGGGCCGACGCGACGCTCGCAGAGGTAAACCCTCTCGTCTCGACACCCGAAGGCGAAGTGCTGGCGATCGACGCCAAGATGAACATCGATGACAGCTCGCTCTTCCGGCAGCCCGAGATAGCGGCGATGCGGGACGAGAGCGCGGAAGCCCCCTCCGAGCAACGAGCCAGGGAGGCGGGACTCAGCTACATCAAGCTGGACGGGGACGTCGGCTGCTGTGTGAACGGAGCCGGCCTGGCGATGGCGACGATGGATCTGGTGAAGTACTACGGCGGTAGCCCGGCGAACTTCCTGGACATCGGAGGGTCCTCCAGCCCCGAGAAGGTCGTCGCGGCCCTGGAGATCATCACGGAGGATCCGACCGTCCGCTCCATCCTCTTCAACATCTTCGGCGGGATCACCCGCTGTGACGACGTGGCGAACGGCATCGTGGAAGCGACCGGTCGACTCGACCTGGACGTACCGATCACGATCCGGCTCACGGGCACGAACGAGAAGGAAGGGGTGAAGATCCTGGAGGGGGCCGGTTTCGAGGCCGACACGGACATGGATCGGGCCGTCCAGCGTGCCGTAGAGGTCGCTTCCTGACCGAACGGGGCGCTGACGCCTGATGACACGGGAGACTCATGGCGATTTTCATAGGTGAACAGACGCGACTCGTGGTGCAGGGCATCACCGGCAGGGATGGCTCCTTCCACACTCGCCAGATGATCGAGTACGGTACACGGGTCGTGGCCGGCGTGACGCCGGGGAAGGGCGGCCTCGCGTTCGACGGCACCGTTCCGGTGTACAACACGGTGGCCGAGGCGGTGGTCGAGCAGGGAGCCAACGCGTCGGTCATCTACGTGCCGGCACGGTTCGCCGGAGATGCCATCCTGGAGGCCGCCGACGCGGGGATCGAGCTGATCGTGTGCATCACGGAGGGGATCCCGGTCGCTGAAATGATGCGTGTGATGCCGTTCGTCGAGGAGCGGGGAGCCCGCCTGATCGGACCCAACTGCCCCGGGCTGATCGTGCCCGGCGTGTGCAAGGTGGGAATTCTGCCCGGGCAGATCGTGCTGCCGGGACGGATCGGCATCGTCAGCCGGTCGGGCACCCTGACTTACGAGATCATCTTCCAGCTCACGAGCGCCGGGATCGGACAGTCGACCTCGATCGGGATCGGCGGAGATCCGATCATCGGGACCGACTTCGTGGACTGCCTCCGGGCCTTCGAGGCGGACGGCGAAACCGACGCGGTCGTGATCATCGGGGAAATCGGCGGCACGGACGAGCAGACGGCGGCCAGCCTCGTCAAGGAGGAGATGAACAAGCCGGTCGTCGGCTTCATCGCGGGACAGACAGCCCCCCCGGGCCGTCGCATGGGACACGCCGGCGCGATCATCTCCGGATCCGAGGGTACGGCCGCCGAGAAGGTTCGGGCGTTCCAGGAGAACGGCATCTCGGTGGCCGAGCGACCCGTCGAGATCGTCGACGCGCTGCGCGCCGCACTGTGACGAAAGAGGGATCGGACGCCCGCACGCTTGGCGACCTGCTGAGCGAACGCCGGATTATTCTGCCGCTGCGTGCGGAGACGCTCACCCAAGCGCTCGACGTTCTCGCCTCCACCGCGGTCGCGGACGGTCTTGCCGATCGAGACCGGCTGGATCAAGAACTGGAGACGCTGGCCGACCACGACCTGATACCGATCGGCTCCCACGCCGTCATGGCACACATGCGAACCGAGGCCGCGCACGACCTGGCCATGATGATGGGAGTCGCCGAGGGGGCGCTCCCCTTCGCACCGGCCACGGCTCCGGAGGCGCGAACGCTGGTGCTGTTGATCGCACCGCTGAGCGGCGGCTCCCGTTATCTGCAGACCATGACGGCCCTGGCCCGAGCCCTCGGAAAACGGCAGGTGGAGGAGCGGCTCGACTCGGCCGGCACGGCCGCCGAGGTGATGGAGTTGGACGCCCTCCGCGAGCCGGTCCTCGGCGCGGAGATTCTCGTCCGCGATGTGATGACGCGGAATTTCGTCAGCGTCCGATCCGATGCGCCGATGGCGGAGGTGGCCGAGGTCCTCATCCGGCGGAGGCTCCGGGCGATCCCGGTCGTCGGCGACGACGGGGAGGTGATCGGCATGGTGACGGACGCAGACATCATGGAGATGTTCCTGCCCCGGATCCGCGGAGAGGAAGGCGCCGGATCGGGGGAGGAAGGCGCCGGAGCCGGAGAGGAAGACCCCGGGGCGCGCTCGGTACGCGACGTCATGCAGCGGAGCGTCTTCTCCGCGCGCGCGGATGAGACGGTCGAAGCCGTCGCCGACCGGATGATCCGCAAGGAGATCGAGCGATTGCCGGTCGTCGAGGAAGGTCGGCTGGTCGGTTTCCTCACCCGAGGCGACATCATCAGAAGGTTGCTGAGGGGTCACCTCCGGACACGGTAGAGCGTTTGAGCCCGCACGACGGACGTGTGTCCGAGAGACCCAACCACTGACCGAACCGGAACGAGGCCATGAGCGATATGAGAACTCTCGCGATCATCAAGCCGGACGCGTTTGGCAGCGGCAAGGCGGGCAAGATCATCGACCATCTCGAATCGGATGGCTTCCGGATCCTCAGTGCCCGGGTGGTCCACCTGCGCCGGGCCGGGGCCGAGACGTTCTACGACGTCCACCGCGGGAAACCTTTCTTCACTTCCCTGGTAGACTTCATGACTTCGGGCCCGGTGCTCGCGATGGCGTTGGAGAGGGAAGGCGCCGTCACTCGGTTGAGGGAGGTGATCGGTGCCACCGACCCTGCGGAGGCCGATCCAGGTACCGTGCGCGCCCTGTACGCGGAAAGCAAAGAGCGAAACGCGATTCACGCGTCCGATTCACCCGACAACGCCAGGGTGGAGGTCGCGTTTTTCTTTGCGGGCGTCGACCTGGCCTGAGCG
>JBDHFW010000071.1:0-19237 GCA_039590175.1 Gemmatimonadota bacterium
GACACCCGGTCCAATACCGCTCCGTGCATCACCACCGACGAATTGCCCACCGGCACCCGCAACACCGTCGTCGGCTCTACCTGCTGCGCCAACACCGGCTGCGGAAAGGCGAGCAAGACCATGGCAGCGAGCAGCGCGGGCAAGACCCGCCTGGCGCTTACCGGTGTGTCGAAAAACACCACATTGAGCCTCATCAACCTCCTCCTCCCTCGACCGTCGAGGTGGAAGTCTCAGGCCCGCGGAACACCCGGACCTGTATCCCGGAAGGACGTCGCGGTCCGGTCGAGGCCGGCCGCTGCGTGGTGATCAGGCTCCTGGCTCGGATTCCCTTCGTCTGGACCGTGTCGAGGTCCAGTCCGTTGCGGAGGGCCAGCTGGATCCGGCCCTTCGAGGAGGAGAGCGCGAGCTTCTCGCCCTCATCGGGCGTGACGACCAGGGTCACGACCGTGACCGTCTGCGGCTCGCCCTGCTCGTTCTCCTGCACGGTCTGACCCGCGGCGAGGACCGTGATGTTCTGCAGGATGAGCTTCGTGGTGGGCTCCTCGTACTTGGCCAACTGGTCGACCGTGACGAGCACGTCCACACGCGTGCCGGGCAGAACGAAGCCGGCGACGCCGATCACCTCGTCCACCTTCACGCTCATCGCGCGCTTGCCCTCGGGGATCGTGATCGTGAGACCACCTCCGGCCTCCTTGAGGGCGAGCTTGTTCGTGAGAAGAGGCTCGTTGGCGCGAACCGGTGTGAGAAGCCCGCGGCCCACGACCTCGGCCGGCGAGCTCGAGTAGCCGAGCGGCATGTTGCCCGACGGCCAATCCACCTGCTTGATGTCGGCGGGCGTGATGACCCGTCCGATCTGCATGTCACGCGAGGCGACGATGACCTGAGAGGACGCCGGCTCCGACGCCACGGCCACGCCAGAGGCGCCGGACGACCGCAGGTAGGTGAACGAGAGGTATGCAGCCAGGCCGCCGCATATGAGGGCCAGACCGAGCACCAGCGTCATGTTCTTTCTTTTCATTGTGCCCCGTGCCTATTCGTTGCGCATGGTTGAGATCGTGGAGAGCACCACGGATCCGGGCGCGCCTGCCGGTGCAGCCTCCGCCGTTGCAGAGCCCCAGCGAGATCGTCGCGCTGCTGGCGTCGAGGCCTGCCTGATTCAGGCCGTTCTCGACGACCGTTTGCACCGAGTCCGTACTGACGGTCGGCAGAACGGCCACACGCGCGCCCTCCCTACCGACGTTCGTGATCACCTGATAGGTCCTCCACGCGTTCGCGAACTCGATGATCCCGACGAGCAGAGCCAGCAGGATCGGGAGAATGAGAGCGAACTCGGCGAGTGACTGGCCGTTGTCGCTTCGGCGAAAGCGTGCGAGCCGGAAGCGGAAGTGTGACGGGATCACAGCAATACCCCCACGATTGCGCCGGTGGCGATCGCCAACCCGTAGGGGGTCGTGATCGCGCCGGGTGTGCGCAGTGTGGGCAGGGGGCTCCGCGGGACGGTGCGGAAGAGCGCCGCGAGTATCGCCGTCTTCACGATCCGCCACACGTTCGCGAGGGTCCTGCCGAGCGCCCGCCCTCTGATAACGGCCGCCAGGGCGATGAATCCGCCCACGATGGCCATCACGGCGAGCGCCACGAAGAGTCGTGATGGAGCGAGAAAAGCACCGACGGCGACGAGCAGCTTCACATCGCCGCCCCCCAAGCCGCCGAGAAGAAAAAGCGGAAGAGAAAGTCCCAGCGCGACGGCTGCTCCGGCGAGCCCGCCGCCCATTAGATCGAGTCCGCCAGCCGCGCGAAGAAGCAGCGCTGCCGTCAGACCGCTCAGCGTCAAGACGTTGGGGATACGCCCGGTCCGGAGGTCGGACCAAACCGCGATCGCACATGTAGCGACCAGCCCAATCGTCAACAGCAGGTCGATCATCTGGGGGCGCCTTCCCTGAAGTCGATTCGGGTACCGCCTGGTGGTTCATCCGCACGCATGCGGACGGGCGGCTCAACTCATCTCGTAATCGAGGCGAAAAGAGCCGGAACCGGCACAAGACCGATCCCGGCTCCCCGCATCGGCTTGGGCAGTACGAGGCGAGGCCCCGGCTGCCACCAGCCTCTCCGGCTCGGGCCTAGGAACCGCCGCTGCCGCCAGGAGCCGCCTCGAGCTCACCGCGAATGTTGTCGAAGATCTGATCGATAGCCGACCCCAGGAGGGGCAGCGTCAGCACGACCGCAATCGCAATGAAGGCGAGCAGCAAGGCGTACTCGGCGAGATCCTGACCGGTCTCGTCTTTCCAGAGCGCCGTGAACAGTTCCAGCATGGTGCCTCCCGGCCCAATGGCCATTCTGTGGAAGTGGATCCTCTGCTGCCCTGTGCCTAGTGGAGGGAACGTGCCAAGTGGTTTCGGGCGAGTCTGCGACCCTGTTTCGAAGTCCTAAAGCGTTGGTATTTAAGGGTGTTCAGCCGCTGTTTAACGAATTGGCACGTATGTGAAGAGGGGTGTTGGAAAGTGCAAAACTTGTCGTTCTGCGCGAGGTTTTCACAGCAGCTGACGCGCAACTCGCACTCCGCCTTGAGGGGCGGTATCCTCCGCGCTAGCTTGGCTCTCCATCGCCTCCGAGCCGTTCCTCGGGCTCCGGGTCATCCCCGGAAGTCGAGGCGACCGCTCCCGGATAGACGCACGAGTCGGAGGAACGTATGAAGCGAACGATCCGTCTCACGGTGAACGGCCGTGAGCATTCCCTCGAGGTGGAGCCCCGCCTCCTGCTCGCACACCTCCTGCGCGACGACCTCGATCTCACCGGCACGCACATCGGCTGCGAGACCAGCCTGTGCGGAGCCTGCACCGTCCTGGTAGATGGCCGGGCGGTGAAATCTTGTACGCTCCTGGCCGTTCAGGCGGAGGGGCGCCAGGTGACGACCATCGAGGGGCTGGCGGAAGGAGCCGGGCCGCAGCAGCTGCATCCGCTACAGGAGGCGTTCTGGAACGAGCACGGCCTCCAGTGCGGATTCTGCACGCCGGGGATGATCATGACCGCTCATCAGCTGCTCCAGGAGAACGCGGAGCCGAGCGAGGACGAGATCCGCCACGGTCTCGAGGGCAATCTCTGCCGCTGCACCGGCTACCAGAACATCGTGCGCGCCGTTCAGAGCGCCGCGGCCGAGATGAGGGAGCGATGATGGCAACGACCGTCCCCAAGCAGATCGGCGCCAGAATCCGCCGAAAAGAGGATCCGCGTCTCATCACTGGAAGCTCGACCTACACGGACGACGTCAAGCTTCCGGGCATGCTCTCGATGGTGCTCGTCCGCAGCCCGCACGCCCACGCCCGGATCACGGAGATCGACGTCTCCGAGGCCGAGGGGATGGATGGCGTCGTGGCCATAGTGACCGGGGCAGATCTGGAGGGCACGGTGGCCGGTCTCCCGGTCGCTCACACGCTGGACGAGCTGAAAGAGCCTCCCCATCGGGCGCTCTCGATCGACAAGGTCCGCTACGTGGGCGACGCGGTCGCGGCCGTCGTCGCGGTCGATCCCTCTCGGGCTCGCGACGCGGCGGAGCGGGTGCACGTCGGCTACGAGAGCCTCGAGGCCGTAGTGGACATTGAGGCAGCGACGGAGGACGGCTCGCCGCTGGTGCACGAGGAGGAGGGCTCGAACATCGCCTACGAGTTTCCGTTCCTCGCGGGCGATGTCGACGAGGCTCTCCTGAACGCCGATGTCGTGCTCCGATTGCGGTTGATGAACCAGCGGCAGATTCCGGTCGCCCTCGAGCCACGGTCCGTCATCGCCCAGTTCGATCGCGGCTTCGGAAAGATGACGCTCTGGTCCACCACACAGATCCCGCATCTTCTTCGAACCCAGCTCGCCGTCGGACTCGGCTTTCCCGAGCACAGCATCCGGGTCATCGCACCGGAGGTGGGCGGCGGCTTCGGAAGCAAGCTCAACGTGTACGCCGAGGAGTTTCTCACGGCGCACCTGTCCAGGACGCTCGGCCGTCCGGTGAAGTGGACCGCGGACCGATCCGAGGGTTTCCTGGCCACGACCCACGGGAGGGACCAGCTGAACGAGGTCGAGGTAGGCGTCGATGGCGAAGGGCGCCTCCTCGGGATGCGTGTCCGAATGCTGCAGGATCTCGGAGCCTACCATCAGCTCCTCACCCCGGTGGTTCCGACCCTCACCGTGCTCATGCTTCCCGGCTGTTATCGGCTTCCGAATCTGGAGGTGCACCTGAGCGGCGTGTTCACGAACAAGACGCCCACGGACGCTTACAGGGGTGCGGGCCGGCCGGAGGCCACCTTCCTCATCGAGCGAGTGATGGACCACATCGCCGCCGAGCTGAATCTGGATCCGGCGGAGGTGCGGCGCCGGAACTTCATCGCGGCGGATGATTTCCCGGCAACCACCGCCACGGAGCTGGTTTACGACAGCGGCGACTACGAGAGCGCGCTGGATCGCCTGCTCGAGCTCGCCGACTACGCGGGACTGCGTCGGGAGCAGGAGGAGAGGCGAGCGCGCGGGAAGGTCATGGGTATCGGCCTTTCCACCTACGTGGAGATCTGCGGCATCGGTCCGTCCGCCGCGCTTCCGGCCGGCGGCTGGGAAGCCTGTACGGTCGAGGTGCGGCGGACCGGGGCGGTGGTCGTGAAGACGGGAATCAGTCCGCACGGCCAGGGCCAGGAGACGACGTTCGCTCAGATCGTGGCCGACCGCCTGGGGGTTTCGATCGAAGCGGTCGAGATCGCGCACGGCGACACCGACTACGTTCCGGAGGGGATCGGAACCTTCGGCTCACGCGGCCTGGCGGTCGGCGGCGCGGCGCTCTCGCTGGCCCTAGACACCATCAGGGCCAAGGTCAAGAAGTTCGCGGCTCACCTGCTTGAGGCGCACGAAGAGGACATCGAGTACGAGGGCGACCGGCTCGAAATCAAGGGAGCGCCCGACAGGTTCGTGACCCTGGAGGACGTGATCGGGGCGGCATACCTGGCCACCGACCTGCCCGAGGGAGTGGAGCCTGGCTTGGCCGCCACGCATTTCTTCGAGCCGCCGAACTTCACCTTCCCCTTCGGCGCTCACCTCTGCGTGGTGGACATCGACCCGGAGACAGGTGAACCGACCCTTCGCAGGTACGTCGGGGTCGACGACTGCGGCAACGTCATCAACCCGATGATCGTCGATGGCCAGCTCCACGGCGGCATCGCCCAGGGCATCGCGCAGGCCCTGTTCGAGGAGGCCGTATACGACCGGAACGGCCAGCTCGTGACCGGCACCCTGATGGACTACGCTCTGCCGAAGGCCAGCTATCTGCCCAACTACGAGCTTCACCGCATGACGACTCAGACTCCGGTCAACCCGCTCGGCGCCAAGGGAATCGGGGAGGCGGGGACGATCGGATCCACGCCCTGCGTCATGAACGCGATAGTGGACGCCCTGTCACCGTACGGCGTCCGGCATCTGGAGATGCCGGCGCGGCCGGAGAAGATCTGGCGGGCGATGGGTTCGGGAGCTTCCAAGTGAACGCCCTTCGTGCCGGAGGAGAGAGACGCCATGCTGCCCGCTGAATTCGACTACGCTGCGCCGGCGTCGCTCGACGAGGCACTCGCCCTCCTCGGCGCCGGCGGGAACGTCAGAATCCTCGCCGGGGGACAGAGCCTTCTCCCCACCCTCAAGCTGCGGCTGGACCGGCCGGATCTCGTCGTGGATCTCCGGAAGATCGCGGAGCTGAGCTACGTGCGCGAGGAGGAGGGGGAGATCGCGATCGGCGCCCTCACGACGTACGCCGAGCTCCTCGCCTCCGATTTCATCGGGTCAGGCGTCGCACGCTGCCTCGCGGAAGCCGCCGCCTCCGTGGGGGACCTCCAGGTGCGGAACTTGGGAACGGTCGGCGGCAGCCTGTCGCACGCCGACCCCGCTGCCGACATCCCGGCGGCAGCGCTCGCCCTCGACTGCGCCCTGGTGGCTCGGAGCGAGGAGGGGGACCGGACGATCGCCGCTGCCGACTTCTTCCAAGGCCTGTGGACGACGGCGCTTATGCCTAGTGAGATGCTCCGCGAGATCCGCTTCCGGCAAGCGAACGGCGACGGTGCCTACGAAAAGCTGAGGCAGGCGGCCTCGGGCTTCGCCCTGGTGGGAGCCGCCGCGGTCGTGGAGATGGACGGCGACACGATCGCGGGGGCGCGCGTGGCGCTCACCGGTGTTGGCTCCGGCCCCCTTCGACTGCATGCGGTCGAGGAGAGGCTTGCGGGCCAGACGCTCGGCGAGGAGCTCGTACGGGACGCGTGTGACAGAGCGGGCAAGGCGATCGAGAACCCTCTGAGCGACGTACACGCGTCAGCCGAATACCGCATGGCCATGGCCGGCGTGACCGCACGCCGCGCCATCCTGAGGGCTGCCGGCTGACGGAGGCCCGGGGCCCGATGCCGTAGAGGCTGGTGGCGCGAGAAGAACTCGGCCAGAGGCTCGCTCGCGTTGATCTCCAACTCTTGTTGGGCACCGACAGCACTTCTCGCAGAGGCCGACCGTGCCACGAGCCATGTTGATCGACACCGACACCGCCTCGGATGATGCGGTGGCCCTCATCATGGCCGCCCGTTGGCCAGATGTGGAGATCAAGGCCGTGACGATCGTGGCGGGCAACGTCCCCGTGGACCAGGGCGTCCGGAACGCCCTCTACACCCTGGAGCTCTGCGGCTCGGAAGCTCCCGTTTACAGCGGCTCGGCCGAGCCGCTGAGGCGCCCGCTGGTGACCGCGCAGTTCTTCCACGGCGGGGACGGCCTCGGTGATCGGGGCTACCCTCCGCCGCAACGGAGTGCCGCCGAGGGCGACGCCGTTGAGGCGATTGTCCGCACCGTGCGCGAGAACCCCGGGCTCGTGCTCGTGACGCTCGGCCCTCTGACCAACCTTGCGCGGGCGCTCGAGATCGCACCAGATCTCGCCGCTCTCGTGGGACGCTGCGTCGTCATGGGCGGAGCGGCCTGCACGGTCGGCAACGTGACGCCCGCGGCCGAGTTCAACCTCTGGGTGGACCCGGATGCGGCGCGGGTCGTCTTCGAATCGGGACTGCCGATCGAGATGGTCGGATGGGAGCTCTGCCGCCATGAGGCCAACCTCGACGACGAGGAGATGGCCCACGTCCGCGGCTTCGACAACCCTCTCGCCAGTTTCGCGATCGACTGCAACGCCACGGCGCTGGAGGCCAACCGCCGCCAGTCGGGAGATCCCGGCCTCGGCCTTCCCGACCCGATCGCCATGGGGATAGCCCTGGATCCCTCCATCTGCACGCGACGCAGCGCGCACCGCGTTCTGCTCGAGACCGAGAGCGACCTCACGCGCGGCATGACGGTGGTCGACGCTTTGGAGATCCACGATTACCCGCACAACGAGAAGGTGTGGGGCCATCTCGCGAGGCCGAACGCGGTCGTCTGCTGGGAGATCGACGTGCCGGCGTGGAAGGCGATGCTCTTCCAGTCGTTGAGGGACGGTTGATGCCGTCTCGCATCGTGGTGGTGGGAAGCTCGAACACGGATCTCGTCGTGAGGGCACCCGCTCTGCCGGCAGCCGGCCAAACCGTCTTGGGCACCTCTTTCTTCAGAGCGGCCGGAGGCAAGGGCGCGAACCAGGCCGTGGCCGCCGCCCGTCTCGGCGCGCGGGTCACTCTGGTGGCGAGAGTGGGCCTGGACGAGTTCGGAGAGGCCTCGCTGTCGAACCTCGAGAGGGAGGGGATCGACACGAGCTTCGTGGTCAGGGATCCGGATGCCCCGAGCGGCGTCGCTCTGATCGTCGTAAGCGACGAAGGCGAAAACGCCATCGCCGTGGCGCCGGGCGCCAACGCCCTGCTCGAACCGGAGGATGTCGGTCGCGCAGCCGAAGTGATCGAGGCCGCGGACATCCTGCTTCTTCAGCTGGAAACGCCGATACAGACGGTGGCCTATGCCGTGCGCCGGGCGAGAGAGGCGGGAGTGCCCATCATCCTGAACCCCGCGCCCGCGGCGCCGGTCGATGTGGAGGTTCTCCGAGACGTGTCCGTGCTGACGCCGAACGCGGGCGAGGCGATCGCTCTTGCGGGGGGAGGAGGATCGGGAGTCGAGGCGGCTAGGCTCGCCGCGCGAGAGCTGCGAGCGGCCGGCGTGCGCCGGGTGATCGTGACGCTCGGCGCGGAAGGAGCTCTCCTCGAGGAAGAGGGGACGAGCGTCGTTCGGCCCGCCCATTCGATCGCCGCCGTCGACACCACGGCTGCCGGTGACGCGTTCAACGGTGCGCTGGCGGTGGCGCTGGCGGAAGGCGCTTCGCTGGAAGCTGCGACTGACTTCGCCAATCGGGCGGCCGCGCTCAGCACGACGCGGGAGGGAGCCCAGCCCTCGCTGCCGACCCGGCCGGAAGTGAACGCGTTCGCCCGTGACTTGGGCGGCTCGGCTTGAGCGGAGGAGGCGGAGCCTCCGGAGCGGGCGAGGGGCGCGAGGTCTTCGGGACCCGACTCGGCTTCGTGCTCGCAGCGGTCGGATCCGCTGTAGGCCTCGGAAACATATGGCGCTTCCCCTACCAGGCGGCGGAGGGCGGCGGCGCCGCGTTCGTCATCGCCTACCTGATCATGACGTTCATGATCGGTGTTCCGATCATGCTAGCGGAGTTTGCCGTCGGCCGGCGGACCCGCCTTTCCCCGGTGGGGGCGCTGCGGAGCATCGGCGGCCGAGCATGGGTGCCCCTGGGGCTCCTGTTCGTGGTCACCAGCCTTCTGATCCTGGCCTACCTTTCGGTGATCACGGGCTGGGCGATTCGCTACGCCCTGGACGCGGCTGCATTCGGCTTCTCCGCTGGGGCGGGCGACCGCTTCACGCGAATCTCCACGGGCGGTCCTGCCATCAGCTTCCACCTCGTGTCGATCACGCTCACGATCGGCATCGTGCTCTTCGGCGTCCGCCGGGGCATCGAGCGGGCGAGCCTGTTCATGATGCCGACGCTCTTCCTGCTGCTGATCGGCTTGGCGATCTGGGCGTCCACCCTGCCGAACGCGGCGGCCGGGTACCGATTCTACCTCGCGCCGTCGCTCGCGGAAGTCCTCGATCCGGCCGTCCTTCAGGGTGCCGCCGCGCAGGCGTTCTATTCGATCAGCGTGGGGATGGGAATCATGATTACCTACGCCTCCTACTACTCCCGGGAAGAAAACCTCAACCGGGAGGCGGCGGTGATCGCCCTCTCGGACTTCTCGGTCGCGTTCATCGCGGGCCTGGTCGTGTTTCCGATCGTGTTCGCGCTCGGGCTGTCGGAGGAGATCGGGGAGAGTGCGGTGGGGGCCCTGTTCATCTCCCTGCCGGAGGCCTTCCTCCAGATGGGGAGCGTGGGGAGGATCGTCGGCACGACCTTCTTCATGACCCTGGTCGTCGCCGCGATTACCTCGGCCGTATCTCTCCTGGAGGTCGTGTCCGCTGTACTCATGGACGAAACGCGGCTCGGTCGCCGGCAGGCCACGCTGCTCGCGGGCTGCGCGGCGGGACTCGTCGGACTGGCGCCGGCCGTCTCTATCGCGACCCTCGGCGTTATGGATCAGCTGGTCGCCGAGCTCTTCACGGTCCTCGGAGTGCTGGGAGTAGCCATCCTCGCCGGTTGGGTCATGAGGGCTCCCGAGGAGGAGCTGCGGCTGGGCGCTTCGCCGCTGTTCCAGCGCGTCATACCCCTGGCGGTTTTTCTGCTGCGCTACGTGGCCCCACTGCTTGTCGGCTGGATCGCCTGGATAAGTCTTCGAGGAAGCCTCGCGGCCCTGTTCGGAGGGCAGTAGGGTTCGCCATGGATCTATTCGACCGACTGAACGAGCACGACTACGAGAAGCTCGTCTTCTGCAACGACGGAGCTTCCGGGCTTCGCGGGATCATCGCGATCCACGACACGACCCTGGGTCCGGCGCTGGGCGGCGTACGGATGCGCGCGTACGAGACGGAGGAAGACGCCCTCATCGACGTTCTTCGGCTGGCCCGCGGGATGACCTACAAGGCGGCGATCAGCGGCGTGAACCTCGGCGGAGGCAAATCGGTCATCATCGGCGATCCGCAGTCCGAGAAGAGTGATTCGCTCCTGGAAGCGATGGGACGCTTCATCGAGGCGATGGGGGGCGAGTACATCGCGGGACAGGACATCGGCACCGGATCGCACGACATGGCCGTGCTGAGTGGAGTCACGAAACACGTATCATGCGTGCCTCGCCACGCCGGCGGTGCGGGAGATCCATCCCACGCGACAGCGTACGGCGTCACCTGCGGCATTCGGGCGGTCCTCGAGGCGGTGACGGGCAGCGATGACCTGGCGGGGCGGCACGTCGCGATCCAGGGTCTCGGTCACGTCGGGGCGTTCGTCGCCCGGTACTGTCACGAGGAAGGCGCCCGCCTCACCGTCTGCGACATCGCCGAGAAGCCGGTGCATCGGGCCGTGGAGGAGCTGGGAGCGGCCGCGGTCGCCCCCGACGCCATCTATGACGTCGAGTGTGACATCTTCGCGCCATGCTCGGTCGGCGCGATCGTGAACGACCGTACCCTGAAGCGATTCCGCTGCGCGGGCATCGCCGGAGCAGCCAACAACGTCCTGGCGGAGTCACGACACGGGACGGCACTCATGAAGCGAGGGATAGCCTACGGGCCCGACTATCTGGTCAACTCGGGCGGGCTGATCCGCTGTCAGCAAGAGGTGCTCGACGCCCCCACCGATGATGCACGCATCTTCGAGAAGGTCTCGCAGATCCAGGGTCAGACTCGAAACGTGATCCGGGTGGCCGAAGAACTCGGGATCGGCACTGAGGAAGCGGCGAACCGGATGGCCGAGGAACGGCTGCAAGAGGCCCGTCAGGGCGGAAAGGCCTGGAACGCGCTTCGCAACTCCCGCCCGGCCTGACTACGGAAACAGCCGCTCCCCGCCCTCGGCGATCTCCACCCGGATCGCCCCGGTGGGGCAGTTGAAGGCCGCTTCGAGAATCTTCTCCTCCGACTCCCCCTCGGGATCGACGACCTCCGACTGCCGTTGATCGTTGTGTGCGAACACGCCCGGCGCCGTCGCGAGGCACATGGCGTTGCCGACGCAGCAGGAGTGGTCCACCCGGACGTTCAGGCGACGGGTCATCGACTCCTCCGATCCCAGCTCACGGGCAACGACTTGAGCGAGCGAAACTGAATGCTCGGCTGATACTCCACCTCGTCCGTGGCCAATTCGAACCTGCCGAAGCGCTCGGCCAACGCTCGGAAGACTTCCTGTCCCTCCATTCGCGCCAGCGCCACGCCCAGGCAGTAGTGGATCCCGGAGCCGAAGGAGATGTGTGGGTTGGGCTGACGGACGATGTCGAACCCATCAGGGTCCGGAAATACCGCCGGGTCGCGGTTCGCTGCCGCGATGATCCAGCGAATTCGATCCCCCTTGTGAATCGCCTTCCCGCCGAGCCGAACGTCGTCGGCGGCGATCCGCTGTGTCGACTTGACCGGCGGGTCGTAGCGGAGACACTCCTCGGTGGCCAGCCGAGCCATGCCGCCCGGGTCGGCGGTCAGCAGGTCCCACTGGTCCGGATGTTCGATGAACGCGAGAAGACCGTTGCAGATGAGGTTCATAGTCGTCTCGTGTCCGGCGAAGAGCAGCAATCCGGTGTTTACCAGCACCTGGTGCCGGGTGAAGATCCCCGCCTTCTCACCCTGGGCGAGGATCGAGATGAAATCATTCCCGGGCCGATCCAACCTCTCCTCCACCAGCGGGGCCGCGTACTCCACGATTCCTCGCATCCCCTCGATGAGCGGCCTCAACCGATAGGGCTCTCCTCGGTTCATGTACAGAATGCTGTCGGCAAGCTCTCGCAGGTGGTCCCGGTCCTCCCAGGGCACATCCATCATCTGTGCGATCACGCGAACCGGAAGCGGAGCGGCGAGATCCGTGAGGACGTTCATCCGCCCGAGGGGCTCCAGCTCGTCCAGTAGCTCGGCCACCGCATCGCGCACGAACGGCCGCCACGATTCCATCGCCGTCGGTGTGAAGTACTGGTGCACCACCGTACGCTGATGCAGGTGCTCCGGACGATCCTGCTCCACCAATTGATCGGCGCGGAACTCCCGCACCTCGTCGAACAGGGGAAGGTCCTCCGGATCGACCGGCGGATAGGGTGGCGAGGCGCTGTTCCTCATGATTGCCGATGAAAACAGCTCGTGATGACGGAGCAGCCACACCACCTCTTCATACCCCGTGATCACCCAGAGCTGGAAGCGCTCGTTCCAGTGTACGGGGTCGATCTCGCGGAGACGCGCAAAGTAGGTATAGGGATCGGCCACGACCTCAGGGGCGAATAGCTCGTCGAGGTCGGCAGCCGTCACGGCGTCCCCGCGTCCACGCCGAGCGTCGCGGGACTCACCCGCTAGAAGGCGTTTCCGGCGTGGAGGATTTCGTGGCCGCGGCACCCATGTGGAGCCGGCCCTGGATTCGGCCACCCTCATCGATCTTGATCCGAGGACTCAGGATGTCGCCCTTCACCTGGCAGGATGCCTGGAGCTCCGCACGGCCTTCGGCGGCGATGTTCCGCCTTGATGCCGCCTTCGACGCGACCGTCGATCCGGATGATGCCATCGCTGATGCAATCGCCGATCACCCGCAGCCCCGGCCCGATCGTCGACACGACGCTGATGGCTTCCGGCCGCACTCCTTTGGTCCCGTTCATCTCATTCAGTTCCGTCCTTACGGGGTTTGTGTGACGAGGCTGTCGAGCGGACGTGGCCCCATCGGATCACGACACCCGCCGCCGAGTTTGCCAACATAGCGTATGCGGGCTGCGTCTGCCGGTGCTCGGATATGTGTGCGATTTCGTGCAGCTGGTCAAGCGGAAAAGCCTGTCGGGACGCTCTCGAACAGCCCCGGACTCGCCGGCGTGGGCGAGGTCGCGCCGTTGGAGCGGCCGGAGAGAGACGAACGCCCCTACCTGAATACGTTCGATGCTCGGGGTGCGCGGAGATCGAGCGGGTAGCCTTGTCGTATGAGATCCTCGACGTGTATCGGAAGGACCGGTCCGGAGAACATGTAGCCCTGCGCCTGCGAGCAGCCCGCATCGTGCAGATGGTGAAGCTGCTCACGACTCTCGATCCCGTCAGCGATCACGTCAATGTCCAAAGCCCTTGCCATCTCCACGATCGTTCGGGCGACACTCCACTTTCGATACTGGGATTCCGATCGACACACGAGAGAACCGTCGATCTTCAGTGCGTGCACGGGGAGGGCATGGAGCAGGGTCAGCGAGGAAGACTCCGCGCTGAAATCGTCGACCGCGACTCGGATTCCCATGTCCAGGCACTTGTCGAGGACGCCTGACGCAGCCGCGGTGTCTTTGTTCAGATCCGTCTCGCTGATGTCGAACCTCACCTGGTGGCCTCGCACGCCACTGCACTCTAGAAGCTCCCTCACTCGGTCGGGAAAGCCGGAGTGGAGGAGCTGGCGGCCCGCGATGTTGATGGCCACCGGCGGTGGCGCTTCGGGTGCGAGGTTCTCCTGCCAACGGCGAATCTGCTCGCAGGTCTCGTTGATGACCCAGTACCCCAGTTCGGCAACCTGGGGAGAGCCCGCGGCGACTGGGATGAATACATCCGGGGGAACCAGCCCCATCTCGGGATGCCTCCAACGGACGAACACCTCGAGCCCGCTGATCCAACCCCTGGGCAGTGACACGATCGGTTGATACTCCAGGAAGAAATCTTTTCGCTCGATCGCACCGGCGAGCTCGCTCTCCAACTGCCGCGTCTGATCCTGGTTGCCGGCCGACGCCAGATTGAAGAGCTGGACTCGCGGCTGGAACTCACATGCTCGATCCGCAGCTACCTCGGCGTCGCGAAGCAGAGCCTCCGGCGAATCGTAGGACGGCCCGCCGAAGACGACACCCACCGCCGGGTCGATATGGAGCTCGGACGACCCGACCGGGAAGGGCCGCCGGATCAACTCTCTCACGCGCCTCGCCACGATCATGGCGTCTTCAGCCGCACGCACGCCCTCCAAGACGACCACAAACCGCTCTCCATCCTGGGAGACGGTGTCAGCCGGCCGCAGTAGCCCTCGGAGCCGTCGCGCCGTCGATACCAGAATCTCTTCCACGGCTTCGCTGCCGGCCGTCGTGCTCACGGTCCGCAACCCGTCCGCGTGGACGAGGAGGACGGCGAACGCGGATCGCCCGGACCGTTGACGTCGACGGATGGCCTGGCCCAGACGGTCTGAGAGTATGGCCGTACGCGGGAGCCCGGTGCGAGCATCGAAGAAGCGCTCCTCCGATTGCGCTTCGTCCTTTTCCGCTATCATCTCCCGGGTGTACTCGGCCGCGGCCTTGACGGCAGCCTGCAAACGTGCCCGCGCCGCGACGTGCCCGAGCTGCGCTGCCAGAATCTCGATCAGCTTGAGGACGACCTGGTCGGAAAGCGGTGTGCGGAGGAAGAGCTGAGTCGCCGCCACGAGTCTTCCGCCGGCGATCGCAGGCAGGTTCAGCACACTTTGGAAGCCCGCCGAGCCGAGGGCCTCGGCAGCCGCGGGGCCGTCGATTTGCTGAACGTTCAGCACTCGGGCTTCGGACGGAACCTCGAGACTGCCCTCGAGACGGTCGCAAAGGGTCGTTATGTCGGGAGACCCGGCGCCGTGCCAATTATCCGACGCCGGTTGGCAGCGGTGAACGCGCGCCAAACACCCTCCGAAGGCGTCGTCCAGTCCCTTGCGGGTGAGCTCGAGAGCATCCTCCAGGTCAACACCGGGTGCTCCGACCGCAGAGATGAGATCGAGAAGCTTGTCTCTCAGTGCGGCAGACGCCGATTCGCCTTTTTTCACCGCTGTTCCTCGTCAACGGACATGCGCTGGTGCCAAACGTCCCAAGGGTTGGCGAGGGCAGGCCGCGTGCCAGAGGAAGATAAAGAGCGGATCGTGGCCAGAGGCCGAGGTGTGCAAGATCAAAAGCCAGGTGATATTGAAGCGCTCTAACCACCTGATGGACAAGAGACTATGAGCCGCCGCGGAGCGTCGCAAAGGGGATCAAACCGGTCGCGGCTCACTACGTCGAGGGCCGGGTCCGTCACCCCGGATGGAGGCTCGCCGCGGGCGCAGATCTCGGGCGTTGCGCCCGAGATACGTGTAAAGTCGGGCGGGCACCGATCTGACTCTTATCGGTGTGCAGTGGCGATACAGATAACGCGTTGACGCAGCACGACCTAGTGACCCCAGGGCGGCTCGTGAAGGAACCGCCCCAGAGGGTGTGGAGGCCAAGGCTGCCGCTACTCGAAGGCGTGCACCATGGTGTGGCAGTCCGCGCAGGTGGCCAGCAGGCCACCATACGCATGGGCTCTCTCCTCGGCGTCCGTGATCTCACCTGCCTTCACGCTCAACTCGTGCACCAACTTCTCCAGGCTCGAGATTCTCGCATCCAATTCTTCGGCTTGCGCGGCTGCCGGATGTGCTTGTGGTAGCAACGTGGGTCGAAGCGGTGATTCGGCGAGACCCGAACACCCTTCCAACCACGCCTCATCGGAGGGACCGACGAGTCCTTTCCACAACTGCTCAACAGCCCATTCGTGGCCCTTCATGTGGCTCATGTCTCCAGCTTTCGACTCGCTCATGCTGAAAGACGAGCCCTCTTCTAGGCTCCTGTGACATCCACCGCAGGCGTAACCCATCTCTGCCACGGCGGCGGCCGCCCGATCGAGATCGGAAGCTTCAGCCACCGTTTTGGCGGCCTTCATCACCGTCTTCAAATAGCGTTCCGAACTCGCTGGGAACTCCTTCGCACTCTCGTGTTCTGCCATCCATTTGGCCGCGCTGCGGGCCGCTTCCAAATCGCCCTCGACAACAGCCTGCTGGATCGCCAATGTTTGCCCGAAGTGCTCCGACATCGTGGCGGGCTCTTTCTCCTGCTGCGCGAGGGAGGGCAGCACAAGCGCAGGTACAATTAGCAAAGCGACTCGTCCCATAGTGCTAGCGCTCCTGCCGACTGCGTTGTGAAGAAACGCACGTGCCATCGGCAAGCACGGCGCTCTCATCCGTGCGTGTAGTGCTTCGAGGTCGAGTAGGCGCGGTCAGGCAGGCGTCCTTCGCGGGCGTCTGCTCGGCGCAGTCGTGTACTACCGAGCAGCTTGTGGCTCAGTCTACGACGCAGATGGGCCGCCGCAAGTCGGGAGAACCTCTATTCTTGGGCGTATGGTCGGAGGGGCGAGATCAGGAGCGTGGAGGGGGCCGAGTACGCGCGCACACGCAAGCTCGTAGGCGGCAGTACACCCACTCGCGGACCCGTACGGGATCCTACCTCACGCAAAGTGACCCAGGAAGTGACCCAGACGAAACATAGGTGTGGGCGCTATCTCGTCGCTGCCTTTCATTACCCAGAGGGCTAGTCGTGGCTTGCGCAGGGAAACCTTCAGCCTGCGAGGCCGAAGCCCGCTCGGTTTGTCCCCTCAACCGAGCATCGAACTAGGCTGGTGAAAGCGTCGAACTACCTCCTATAACCAAGAGGCTCATGTCTTTTGATCTAACTTGGTTTGATGTTCTGGTTCAGGCGAAACAGGTTGGTAGGATCATACTTACTCTTGAGGGCCACGAGTCGCTGGTATTTCCCGGAACCGTACGCGGCTTTGACCCTTTCCTCGCCTTCGTCGACTTGTTGACCAAGGTAGTTGACGTACACTCCTTCGGCGGCGTAGGGCTGCATGGCCTCCCAAAAATTTCGAGCCCACCGGATGCAAGCTTCTTCTTCAGATGAGTCTTCACACACACCCAGAGCCATGAAGCTTAGCTCGACGTCTCTGTGCCCAAACGCTGACTCAAGCTCTCCTCCCTGGCTGGTGGCACCGCCTAACTGATGCTCCATAAGGCCGTGGCAAAGTGGTGTGGGCCGATTGGTACAGTGTTCAATGAAAGTGTCTATGGCGTTGTCACTGATCTCCATCATGAAGCTTGATTTCCAGTAATCGTGAAGTCCAGTCGGGTAGAACGGATCTAGCATCTTCTGCACCTCGGTGAATGGAATAAGGCCAATCATGTCCATTAGCGGCGGCCCAAACCCCCTGAGAGGACGTACTATCTCCTCGCCCTTTTCCCTTGGACCGTTGTAACAAAGTGCTATTGCGGCCACTTCCGTATCATCTGGCAATGTCATCATTACCAGGTCTGAGGCAAGCTCGTTCGGCGCGGTGCTGGTCATTTCGCGGTACAACTCAAACACTTCCCGTGCCTGCGTGAAGGGATAGGCAATCAAGCCCCCAAACACTATCGGGCCAACTTGATGCAACTTGAACTCGAAGGAGGTCACGATGCCGAAGTTCCCGCCGCCGCCTCTAATGCCCCAGAACAGATCGGAATTCTGATTAGGACTGGCTTTAAGGAAACTACCATCGGCAGTAACGACGTCCACGGAGAGTAGATTGTCCGAGGTGAGGCCGTACTTGCGAGAGAGCCAGCCCCAGCCGCCTCCTAAAGTGACTCCAGCTACACCGGTTGTAGATATCTGTCCGCCTGGTGTCGCAAGCCCAAATGCCTGGGTATCGTGGTCATATTCGCCCCAGGTGAGGCCAGGTTCGGCGTGGGCTACTCGCTTCTCCGGATCGATTCGCAAGCCTTTCATCAGCGACAGGTCTATCATGATGCCGCCGTCGCAGACGCCGTATCCTGCAACATTGTGCCCTCCACCGCGAACGGCCACAAGCAGATTATTGTCGCGTGCGAAGTTGACGCAGTTGATTACGTCGGCCGCGCCAGCGCACCGGGCGATCAGCGCGGGTTTCCTGTCTATCATGGCGTTCCAGACAGACCTCGATTCATCGTAGCCTTCATCGCCTGTGCGTAGCAGACCGCCGCGCAGACTCGTACTGAACTCCTCAATTCTGGTCTCATTCAGTACAGCGTCCGTTCCTGAAGTTGTGGTGACACGCAAGTCAACCATGATTCCTCATTCTTTCTTATGATCTTTCATGATCTGCCTAAGACGATTCATGCCACAGTAAGCGGATCAGGTGGCGGCATGTTTGGCTCCAAGACATTGCAGGCGGGCAGCATGAATACGGTGATCAGCGGGGCGGTCAGGAAAGTGGATGCCAGAATGAGAGCGCGGGGAGCAGACATCGGTGCCTCCGGCTTGTCGAGAAGCGTCGGTGAGGCCGGACCGGTTTCTTAGCGATGCACTAAACCACCACGTCGTTGGTCCCGCAACTGTGCGGCAGGGTATGGTCTAGCAGGCTCAACACCGTGGTGTATTCCTACGGCTGTCAGCTCTCGTAGCGCTGCTCGCGGTGGCGCTGGCGCGGGTGCGGAGCGTCGAGGGGAGCCGTTACGGACTGCCGTGTGCCATCCTGTGAGCAGTCTGTCAGGGAAAGCTAGACGCTCTCAGCGCCTCGCAGACGGGCGATCTATGTTCGGTGTCTCTTCGGGTTCGTGCCGTAAGAAACGGCCACTACAGGGCGCACAGGCCGTCTGAAAGCACATGCTGACAGCTGGACTGGCGTGCGCGCATGTATCGAGAGAAAGTGTCTGAGCGGCAGGTGGCGTAGCACCAGGTCGTATTGAGACCAGAGATGCCGGGGCAGCAGCAAGATTCAGTCGGTCGGGACCTGGATGCGCCGATACAGATGCTCGTGGACCATCACTCCAAGAAGGGATTCGGGTTTCACTCGTTCCGCCGCATGTGGGCTACCAAGCGAAAGCACCTCAGCCGGAAGGATGTAGCTGCCGCCGGAGGCTGGAGCGACACGCAGACGCTTGAGAAGTGCTATCAGCACCCGGACCCGGACACCATCGAGGAGGTTGTTCTGCCGGGCGCGAACTACGCCTGAAGAAGTCGTGAAAGCGGGGAAACCCCTGACCCTAGAAGTGACCCACACCCTTATGAACCCGCAAGAAAACCGCAACAGGAATGCCATAATTGGACCTCCTGCTGCGGCTTACGGCAATGACCCCGGCAGGACTCGAACCTGCGGCCTCGGGATTAGGAAAGCCGTGCCATGCCCTGACCCTAGACGACGGTGCGGAAGATACGGGCAAGTTTCGCGGCCTGCTCTACACGCTCACTTCCACATCTTCCGTCCAGTACGTATCGCTCAGCCAAGGTTGAGCCAAGGTTGAGCCAAGGTCGGCCACGGACGGATTAGGGCGCCTCAGACAGCGTTCCTGACGTTACCTCCTGAGGTACCGTCAGAAGAACATGTTAGCAGAAGTTGTGCCGGGAGCGACCGGTCTTCGGACCGCTTCAGGTGCTAGACTCGCCTTACTAATTGGAACTTGTGTCTGCGTGAA
>JBDHFW010000072.1:0-11798 GCA_039590175.1 Gemmatimonadota bacterium
GCGCGCCAGCGTCTTGATCACCGCGAGCCCCACGTCATGATAGGGTATCACCACCGCATCGACTTCGCCCTCCATACATCTGCCGAATACCGTGTCGCCGGGAAAGATCCCCGCCACCCGGATTCCGTCCGCCTCCAGCCGCCTGATCGCCGGCGTGAGCACGCGCGCCTCCTCATCTCCGAACCGACCACCCTCCGACGCGTGCGGGTTGACGCCTGCGAACGCGAGGCGCGGAGAGGCGAGGCCCCACCACTCCCGCAGGGCGCGCTCGGCGATCCTGGAGCGCTGCTCCACCAGCTGCGGCGTCAGCGCATCCGGCACCTCGCGAAGCGGGATGTGGGCGGTGAGGAGGGCTATGCGCAGCGGGCCTCCTAGAGGGGTCGTCTCCGCCGCCATCATCATCGTCACCTCGGGCACGCCCGTCCGCTGGCGCAGAAGCTCCGTATGGCCGGGAACGGAGTAGCCGGCAACGGCCAGGGCCGCCTTCGAGATGGGGCCCGTCACGAGTCCGTCGATCCGTCCGTCGAGGGCGAGGTCGATGCCGCGTTCGATGGCGAGGGCCGCCAACCCTCCGGCCGATGCGTCGGCGTCTCCGGTTTCGGCGGCCCAGGTGCCGACCGCTTCGAGCTCCACGTCTCCCCGCTGCACGAGCTCGGCCGGAAGCGCGCCCTCCCATCCGAGTACGTTGAACGAGATGTGATCCAGGCGAGGCGTCTCGGCGAGCGCTGCGCTCGCCACCTCGACGCCGATGCCGCGCGGATCACCGAGCGTGATGCCGATCCGAACCCCAGGAGGTGACACCGCCCTATCGAGCTACGAGGATCGCGTCAGATCAGCATGCGGACGTAGACCTCTTGCTTGAGCTGTTCCACCAGCGCCTCGTACTGCCCCTGCTGCATCAGCTGGTCGCGAATCTGGTCTCGGACCTCGTCCAGCTCGTAGGCACCCTCGGGTCGGTATCGCATGACCTCGATGACGATGAACGAGGCGTTGCCACCGCTTCCACCCACCTCGACAGGTCCGACGACGTCGCCCGTCTGAGCGCCTCGAAGTGCCTCCGCGAACTCGGCCCCCAGCGCTCCCGATATCCTGTCCATCCGCGCGTTATCGATGCGCGAGTCCTCCGGGTCAGTCCCATAGCGATCAGCCATCACCGTGGCATCCTCGCCGTCGCGAATGCTGTCGGCGACGGCCGCGGAGAGCTGCCGCGCTTCCTCGATCTGCTCGGGCGAGATGAAGGGTCGGACGAGAATGTGGCGCACGTGACGCTCGCCTCCCCGCACGTTCTCCACCTTGATGATGTGGAAGCCGAACCGGCTCTCCACCGGCCCGATCGCGATCCCGGTGCGGACGGCCCACGCGGCGTCGCCGAACGCCGGGTCGACCTCGCTGCGCCGGATCCATCCGAGGTCGCCGCCGTCGGCTCGTGTGCCGACGTCGTCGGAGTACCGACGGGCCGCGACCTCGAAGTCCTCGCCCCCACGGATCTCGTCGCGGGCGGTTACGGCCTCTTCCAGAGCGCTGTCGCGCGCCGCCTCGCTGGGCTTTGGGTCGACGGTCACCTGCACCAGGTCGAGCGTGGCGGGCCGCGTCGCCCCCGCCGCCCGAGCGTTGAACTCGTCGACGATCTGCTGCTCGGTCACGCGGACCGAGAGCATCGCGCTCATCTGGGTGCCGACGTATCTCTGTCCGATCATGTCCTTACGGGCCTGCGATCGGATCATGCGGCGAAACTGGAACATGTTCTGGCCGGACTCCTCGACCCGCTGGAGCATCTCGTCGTCCGAGCTGAAGCGAGAGCGGAGCGTCTCGAAGCGCCGATCCACCTCGTCGTCCAGCTCATCTTCGGTGACCGTAATGCCGGCGAATTCCGCCTGCTTCACGATCATCAGCTCCTCGACCATGCCCTCCAGGGTGGCGAAGGCCAGAGAATCCTGACCAGCGGGATCGGTAGGCATCTCCATCCCCTGCGCCCTCATCTGGAAGACCTTCTCGCGAACCTCGCTCATCAGGATGGCCGTGTCACCCACGATCGCGACGATTCGGTCGACCAGCTCCAGGGAGTCGACGGCCGGTGGCATCGCCGCGGTCAGCGGAGGTGTGACCGGATCGGTTGGCAGCCCGAATCCCGGTCCTTGCTCCGCGGCTGCCGGGTCTTCGAACAGGTCGCCCATGGTGCGTGGCCGTTCTTCTCCCCCCGAGGCCAGCCCGGACCCGGAAAACAGATCCCCCACCGTTTGGGGGCGGTCGGCGGGAGGCGCCTCGGCGGCTGCCGGATCACCCGGTTCCCCGCTCGGCTCGGCCGGCACTCCGAAGCTCGGGGCTCCGAAGCTGTCGGTGATCGGAAGGCCGGCCGGCGCCTGGGTCTCCGGTGTCTCCGGCGGCGGCTCGGCAGTCTCCGCCTGAGCCTCGGCCCCCGGCCGTGGCTCGCCGGTCTGCGGCTGCGCGCTCTCCGGTTCCGGCTCGGCGACGTGCTCGGGCTCGTCCGTGCGGCCGGCGCTCGGGCCGGTCTCCGGCGGCGGGCCACCCGAACAGGCGACCGCCGCTGCGATCAGGGTGACGGTCGCCGCGATCCGCCAACCGCCCGCCGTAACCAACTCTCGTGCCACTCGTTCGACCATCTCGTCTTACGCTGTCAAAAGGGGTTTGGCATCCGGCGTCGCCAGCAAGGCCAGCGCCTCCGTCAGGGTCTCCATCAGTGGCTCGGCCCCGCCCTTGTTCAGCACCAAGGATAAGGGCTGCGGCCGGCGCACTTCAACGTGAAGCTGCCGGTCCGCGAACGCGTCCCTGAGAACCGTCAGCCGCGGCACCGAGCTATCCTCGAAGACAACCCGCGCCGTACTCTCTCCCACGCGTATCCACTCGACGCCGAGGGCATGCGCCAGGAGCTTCAGCCGGATCGATCCAAGGAGTCGGAAAGCGGCTTCCGGAAGCGGACCGAACCGGTCCCGGAGCTCGGACTCGAGCTCATCCACCTCGCCCAGCTCCTCGATCCGCGAAACGCGCCGGTACAGGTGCATCTTCTGCTCCGCATCCAGGATGTAGTCATCCGGAAGATACGCCTCTCCCTCTACGGCGATCTGCGTCTCCGCCGCCTTCTCCGCGTCGCCCTCTCCCTTGAGCCGCCGCACCGTGCCCTGGAGGAGCCGCTGGTAGACATCCAGTCCCACGGCCTGCGCGAAGCCAGACTGATCCGTCCCCAGGAGATTACCGGCGCCGCGCAGCTGAAGATCCCGCAGCGCCACGCGGTAGCCGCATCCGAGCTCCGTATGGTGCTCCAGGACCCGGAGCCGCCGCTCCCCATCGGGAGCGACGTTACTCGGCACGAGGAGGTAGCAGTACGCCCGGTGGTGGGAGCGTCCGACGCGCCCGCGAAGCTGGTAGAGCTGCGCCAGGCCGAAGCGGTCCGCCTGATGAACGATCATCGTATTCGCGTTGGGGATATCCAGCCCGTTCTCGATGATCGACGTACAGACGAGGACGTCGAGCTCGCCGCCCATCAAGGCCCTCATCACCGACTCCAGGTCTCCCTCGGGCATCTGTCCGTGGGCAACGGCAACCAATGCATCGGGAACGAGCCGGCGCACGCGCTCGGCGACAACCTCGATGGTCTCGACCCGGTTGTGCACGAAGAAAACCTGTCCGCCGCGGTCCAGCTCGCGCCGCATCGCCTCCAGGATGATGCCGTCGTGCCAGGGCAGAACGTGGGTGATGATCGGCATGCGATCCCGGGGCGGCGTCTCGATCAGTGACAGATCGCGCAGCTTTCCGAGCGACATCTGGAGGGTTCGCGGGATCGGGGTCGCGGTCATCGTGAGCACGTCGATCGAGCGCTTCAGCTCTTTGAGGCGTTCCTTGTGACGCACGCCGAAGCGCTGCTCCTCGTCGACCACGAGGAGTCCTATGTCGCGGAATCGGACATCAGCCGACAGGAGACGGTGCGTGCCGACGACGACGTCGACAACCCCCGACTCGATCCCCGCCAGGACTTCCCGCTGCTCGGCGCGGGAGCGAAAGCGCGACAGGGCCTCGATTCGCACCGGGAAGCCGGCGAACCGCTCGCGGAATGTGTGGAGATGCTGCTCGGACAGCACGGTCGTCGGGGCCAGCACGGCCACCTGCTTCCCATCCTGCACCGCCTTGAACGCCGCCCGCATGGCGATCTCGGTCTTGCCGAAGCCCACGTCTCCACAGACCAACCGCTCCATCGGGCGCGGCTCCTCCATGTCACGCCGGACGTCCTCCCACGCACGCAGCTGGTCCGGCGTCTCCTCGTAGAGGAACGCCGATTCCATCTCGCGCTGCCAGCTGGTCTCCGGGGGGAAGCCATGTCCGGAGACGACTGTACGGTGCGCGTAGAGCTCGAGAAGCTCGGCCGCCATTCTCTGGATCTGCTCTATCGTCTTGCGCTTGAGGTGCTTCCAGCGTTTTCCGCCGAGCTTGTGGACACGTGGCGGGCGAACGTCCTCATCCCCGTCCGCGGCCGTCCAGCGCTCCATCAGATCCAGCCGGTAATGCGGAACCCGGAGGATCTCCCCATCCGCGTACTGTACCTTGAGGGTCTCGATCGCCTCTCCGCCCACTTCCACCCGCTCGAGTCCCAGGTAGCGGCCGATCCCGTGGTCGAGGTGGACGACGTAGTCGCCCGGCCCGATGGAGGCGATCGACTCCAGCGTGGCCACGCCGCGATATCTGCTTCTGCGGCGAAGCCAGCGAGAGCGCCGGAAGATCTCGTGGTCGGTGAGCACGAGAAGCGGAACGTCGACCCGTCGATCGCCGTTCAGCCGAAAGCCGCCACTCAGCGACCCGATGGCCAGCGTCGGATACGCCGCAGTCTCCCTACCGGCTCGCTCCTCGAGGATCTGCTCGAGGCGCTCGAGCTGGCCGTCGTTGTCACACAGGATCAAGACCCGCTCGCTCTCCCGTCTGGAGCTCTCGACCGTCTCCACGAGACGCCCCATGTCCCGCCCGATCGCCGGAGGCGGCGCTAAGGGGAAAAACGCCGAGATCTTCGCGGCACCCTCGGACGCCGGTTCACCCGTCGAGGTCGGCCCGACGCCGATCCGTACGAGACCGCCCAGTCCATCGGACGTCTCGTCGGGCGGGAGCACGAGCTTGGCGGGTTCCAGCGCATCGGTGTCCGCCGCCGCTCGGCCGCTCACGGTCTCTTCCCACAGCCGCTCCACTCGGTCCGCCGTGTCGTCGGGGCTCAGCTCGAGCAAGACCGAGGACGACGGAAGCAGCTCGAGGAGCGCCAGCCGTTCCCCCGGCGCGTCGCCTTGATCCCGCTCCAGGTCCACCGGAAGGATCTCGACCGCTTCGACCTCGGCCACGGAACGCTGCGAGAGGAGATCGAAGGTGCGGAGCGAGGCCACTTCGTCACCCCAGAGCTCGATTCGCACCGGCAGATCGCTTCCGAACGGAAACACGTCGACGATTCCGCCTCTGACGGCAAACTCTCCCAGCTCCTGGACCGTGTGCACGCGATCGAACCCGCTTCGAGCCAGGCGTGCCGCCAACTGATCGAGGGCGGTCTTCCCACCGACCCGGAGCTGGATCGAGAATCCCTCGGCACGCGAAGGGATCGGCGAGCGCTCCACCAGGCCGCGCGCGGTCGTCACGAGCAGTCGGGTGCGTCCGCCCAACATCGCCGCCAACGCATCGATCCGCTGGCCGGCGATCTCCACGTGCGGATCGGTGTCTTCGTAAGGGAGCGTCTCACGCTGCGGGAAGTACCGGGACCCGGAAGGTCCGAGGAGGAACTCCAGGTCGGCGTGCACGGCTTCAGCCTCGCCGGGAGTGGCCGCCACGACCACCACGGCCGGCGTCTCCAGCTCCAGCAGCGATGCCGCGAAGGCGGCTCGGGCACCCCCCGGCAAGCTTCCCAGGCGGAGTTGATCGCCCTCCCGGGGGAGGGATCGCCGCAGGTCGCTCGCCCGCATCCGACGGCGGAACGCCTCCTGGATCATCCCGTCATCCGGTCTCGACCGCCCGGCGTGACGACGAGCGTCTCGGTCAGAAGAAGAAGAGCCACGGCGCCCACGATCCAGGCGCTGGCGTCCCGCCCGCGACGGCTTCGGAAGATCCGCCGGCTCCAGCCCTTTGCTCCCGGCTCCGCGGCCACCACCTCCAGCTCGGGCAGCATCTCGGACAGCCTTGCCGGTTCCAGCGCGCCGGGGTCGTGCTCTTCCTCGGGCACGTTGGCGGCCAGGAGCGACGAGTCCGCCGGCATCCCTGCATCGCCCCGGTACAGCCGGTAGAGCCCGGCCTGGGGGAGCAGGATGGGGCCTCCCGAATCGACCCGTCTCACCGTGCCGTCCGGAAACCGGACGGAATCCGTCCCGGCGGGCACCAGATAGGTCTCGCCGGCCAGGAAGCCGCCATACGTCGCTTCGGTAGCCGTGGCCCACCGAAGGAGGCGCTCCACGAAGGGAACCATGAGCGCCGTCGTCGGAATCGTCGTGGCCGACGGGGCCAGCGGAGAGCCCAGCACCAGATAGCGAGATCCGGCTGCTCGACCGGCAGATGTCCGTCCGAGGGCGAGCCATGCATCGCCCTCGCTCGTCCGGATGAGCACGGAGTCATCGGCCGCGGGCCCCGTCCGCTCGAGCACGTACCGGCGGCTAACCCGTGCCGATGCCAGGCTCACGGAGGCGCGCGACGCCTCATCGGTCGGCGCGATGCCGAGCTCTCCACGTGCGACGTCGGGCAGCAGAGTCCAGGGGATCGAAGCCGTCGCCAGGGTTTGATTGAAGCGCGGCAACTCGACCGGATCCTCAGGAGGGATGTAGATAACGGCGCTCGCATCTCCCGCCGGTCGCCCCCCGGTCGCCACCTCGGGGCCGAACTCCAGGATCTGCACGATCTGCGTGCCCCTCTCCGTTCGGCCCGCCTCCCTCAGGCTCTCGAGCGCTGCCGATAGGAAGCTCCCCTCCGGACCGATCAGGACCACCGAAGGCGCGTCTCGAGCGCGGAGGGTGAGATGTCTGGAGTCGTCCGCTCTCAGGCCGGAGGGATCGAGCTCGATTCGGACGTAGTGGTCTCCGGCGTCCAGCGGCGGAAGACTCACCGTCGCGTTCTCGCCCCACAGCCCGGTAACGGCGTCCACCGTCATGCCGTCGAGGTCGACGCGAACGCGAGCGCTGTCCCCGTGCACGGGATCCCGAGTCGGTCGGGCGCCCGAGGAAGCGGCGGCCTCGGCCTCCTCACCCGAAAACCGGGCCACCCCGACCTCGACGAAGACCGGCACGCCCGAGGGCACGCTGCTCCCTTCCGACGGCCGGGCGGCCGTCACGGCCGCGTTCCGGTCGGGCAGGTTGGAGAGGATCGGAATGAGGAGAGGTACCCGCTCGCCCGGTGCCGAGGCGTCGAGGGTCGACGCGGGCGGCGTCCAGCGATCGGTGGACGATGAGTCGGGCGACGCCAGGCTGGCCAACCCGGTCGCCTGGAGATCGCTGAGCAGATGCGCTTCCCGTTTGCGATCCCCCTCGGGCAGGCTTCTGAGGGCCCGCTCCAGGACGAGCGATACGTCCCCGAAGCCGTCCGTCGGACCCGCGCGACGTAGGCCGGCTGCCGCCTCGGCGGGGGGCACGCCCAACGCGAGCGGCGGGCCGACCGTCGGATAGATCCAGAAGCGATCGGCCGTACCCGCGAGCGCAATCGACGCGAGAGCCATCTCGCGGAGCAGCTCGAAGCCGATTCGATCGTCGAGGATGCGTCCCGTGCTGGCAGAGTTGTCGAGGACGATCGCGACATCGGTGGGCGGGTGCTCGCCCGCTCCCCCTCTCCCCACGAGAGGGCCGGCGGCAGCGAGGGCGACGAGGGCGATCGCGCCCGTTCGCAGCGCCATCAGCAAGAGGTCACGCAGTCTCAGCGCACGCGACCGGGAGCGCTCGGCCTGGCGGAGATAGCGCACGGCCGGAAACGCGATGCGGCGCTCCGTTGGCGTCCGTCGCAGATGCAGGAGGAGCGGGATCGCCACGGCGACGGCCAGCGCCAGGGCAGCGGGGAAGAGAAAGCTCACGGCCGTCTCGCGCGCCGGTCGAGGAACTCGCGGAGGACGAGACCGATCGGCCTGTCGGTGGGCGTCAGGTGGTAGTCGGCTCCCATCCTCGCCAGCTCGAGACGCCATGCGGCGAGCGCTCCCTCCACAGCCCGATGGTACACCCGGCGGAGCGCACCCGAATCGGCACGAAGCTCTTCGCCGGATTCCGGATCGAAATAGACGGCCTCTCCAGCCGCCGGGAGCTCGCGCTCGCCGGGATCCATCACATGGCAAACGAGCACCTCGTGACCCCGGTGTCGGAGCAGGCGCAGCGCCTTGAGCGTCGCATCCCGGTCGACCAGAAGGTCCGAGATCAACACGGCGAGGCCACGCCGGCGGAGTCGTGCCGGAATGTCCCGCAGCGCGCCGCCGGCGTCCGATCCGCCCGAGCCACGCACCGACTCCAGCGTTCGGAGCATTCGAGCTCCCTGGGAATGCAGCGCCTTGGGCGCCACGTGTTCTCGCACGCGGTCATCGAACGTGACCAGTCCCGCGGCGTCCGATTGGCGAAGCAGCAGAAGGCCCAGACAAGCGGTGAGCATGATCGCGTAGTCCAGCTTCGTCGGCAGGCGGTCCGCGTCCGATCGCCAACCCATCGATTCGCTGGCATCCAACACGAGATAGGCTCGCAGATTCCTTTCTTCCTCGAACTGCTTCACGTAAAGGCGGTCGGAGCGCCCGAACACCTTCCAGTCCACGAAGCGGAGATCATCACCGGGGTTGTAGAGCCGGTTCTCGGCAAATGACGCCGAGCGTCCTCGCCGCGAGGATCCATGGAGACCGATCAGGAAGCCCTGCAGTACCTGTCGCGCGATCAGCTCCAGGTTGCCGATCTCGCTCAGAAGCCTCGGGTGCACGAGATCGATCCGCTCCGTCAGATCAGGCTTCCCGGCCTCGCCTCGCCCTCCTATGTGCTCTTCCTGCCTCGACGTCATCTCGTCCCGCGTCCTCCCGTCGATGGGAACCTCCGGCTCGTGGCGGCTGTCGGTCGGCAGGCCGTACACCGCTGCCGCGACGGGGTGCGAGCCCGCCGGCACACGACCCTACCTGTCGGGTAAGCAGCGCCGTGCGTACCAAGGCCAACGGTGGGCAGTGAGGCCCGTTCGGAACTCTCATGAGGAAACCGATGCCGACAACGATGCGGACATTCGCGGTCACGACCCTTGTCGCGCTCCTCCCCGGCTTCGCCGCCGGCTTGGCGGCGCAGGCGCCTCCCGAGGTCGGCAGGCGCGACACCGGGCGAGCAGCGACGATCACGGAGACCGATATCGCGCGTCGCGTCGGCATCATGGCTCATGATTCGATGGCGGGTCGAGACACACCCAGCCCGGGGCTGGAGAAGACCGCGAGCTACATCGCGCGCGAATTCGATTCCTTCGGCCTCCTGCCGGCGATCGGGACGGACTTCTTCCAGTGGTACCCGCTGACGGAAGTGCGGCCGGGTTCCCGCGCAGGTCAGTCCCTGAGCCTGCGTCACAGCAGCGGCGAATACGCGCTCGACCCGTCGATAGACTTCATCTCCCTGCCGGTCGGGACCGCGGCTCGCACGTCGGGTCCGCTGGCCGCTGCCACGGACGACGTGGCAGGGAAGGTGGTGGTCGTGCGCGCGACGTCACAGACCCTGGGTGATCAGCTGGGAGAGCTCAGGGGCGTGCTGGACGGCGGCGCCGTTGGGGCGCTCATCGCGCTTGATGCTCCCGATCGGTACGTGAACGGCGTCCGGGTTTTTTTCGAGTCGAAGCGACTCTCGGTCGGGAGGCCGGAGATGTTGCAGGCTCCCGCCGCCATCGTTCCCCTCGGCTCTCTGCCGGGAGCCCTGCGACGGGGGATCGAGCACGGCGACGTGCCTGAGGGATGGACCGCCGACGTTCGGAGCAGCGCGACGATGCGTGCGGACAGCGCGATGAACGTGGTCGCCTGGCTCGAAGGCTCGGACCCCGCGCTGCGAGACGAGTATGTGGTCTTCACGGCGCACATGGACCACGTGGGGAAGGGTCGGCCCGTGAACGGCGATTCCATCTACAACGGAGCGGATGACGATGCCTCTGGCACCGCCGGTGTCGTCGAGCTGGCGCAGGCCTTCGCAACCGGCGCGCGTCCCAGGCGCTCCGTCGTGTTCATGATCGTGAGCGGCGAGGAGAAAGGGCTGCTCGGCTCCGAGTGGTACAGCGAGCACCCGCTATTCCCGCTCGAGAAGACGGTGGCGAACCTGAACATGGACATGATCGGCCGGAACTGGACGGACACGATCGTCGCGATCGGCAAGGCGGAGTCGTCGCTGGGCGCCACGGCGGACCGCATCGTCGCGGAACACCCCGAGCTGGGCCTCGAGGTGGTCGACGACATGTGGCCCGAGGAGCGCTTCTACTTCCGCTCGGACCACTACAACTTCGCGCGAAGAGGCGTGCCGATCCTGTTCTTCTTCAACGGTGTCCACGCCGACTACCACAGGCCGTCGGATGAACCGGAGAAGATCGATTCCGAGAAGGCGGCCCGCATCGTTCGCCTCGTCTACCTACTGGGGTTGGAGATCGCCAACGCCGATGAGCCACCCGCTTGGGATCCGGATGCGTACAGGCGGGTCGTGGGGACGGGGGACGACTAGCAGGTGGCGGAAAGGCCCGGGGTTTCCGCGACCTGCCACGGCTTCGTTGTACCCGGCCGGCGATCCCCTTAGATTTCGAGAGTCTTCACGGCCACGGCTCCGGGGCCGGCCATCTCGGGTTTCCGTGGAAGGGTTGTGCCGCGCCGCCGTCGGGTCAGAACCAATTCGCGGCGACACCAGGCAAGGGACATCACAATGTCGAGCGACAGGGATATGCCACAGATCGTGATTGAGAGAGGGGGCAGCCTCGGCCCCTTCCTATGGGGGCTGGCCACCGGCGCCGTGCTCGCGCTGCTTTACGCGCCCAAGACGGGCGAGGAGACCCAGCGTGAGTTGAAGGAAGGCGCCCGCCGGCTTCGGCAAGGAGCCGAGGAGAAGATCGCCGAGCTGAAGGACTCCGCCGAGGAGACGTACGGGCGGGTTCGTGAGGACGTCGGCGAGCGACTCGAGACCGCGAAAGACGAGCTTCAGGACCGGAAGCGGCAGGCGGAGGAGGCTCTGAAGGCCGGTCGCGATACCGCGAAGAAGACGCGGGATGACCTCGAGCGTCGGGTCGCTGAGTCGAAGGCCAGCTACAAGGCGGAGATGGAGCGCGTCGCGCTCGAGAAGTCGGAGGCGGGCGCCGAGTCCGATAGCTGAGCGCACCGGCCGAAGTCTCGGCCACAGCGCGCCCGGGGAGCTGGTCGCCCGACGGTGGTGACCGGCCCTCCGGGATTCTCCTCGGATCGGGCGGCTTGACGCGCAGAGGCGGCAGCCTGCCGCAGCGTCTTCGGCACTTCGTGGCGGACGTCTACAATCGGGCCGCCGACGACAACATCTTCTTCCTCGCCTCCGGTCTGACGTTCGGACGTTCGGCGTCCTGCTCGCGGCCATTCCCTTCCTTCTGCTCCTCATCTACGTGGCCACCCTGGTGCTCAGCCCCTATCTCGGCCCCGGGGTGGCGGAGGACGAGGTGCTCGAGGCTTTGTGGCGGATCATGCCGGTCACCAGCCCCGAGGTCATCGAGACCGCTCGCGCCTACATCAGCCAGATCATCGCGAGTGCGGGATCGATCGGACTCATCGGTGGAATCCTCTTCGTCTGGTTCTCCACCCGTCTGTTTGGCGCGCTCCGGACGGCTCTCAATCAGGTGTTCGATCTCAAGGACAC
>JBDHFW010000073.1:0-11471 GCA_039590175.1 Gemmatimonadota bacterium
GCGCTGTGGGGGCCGCTGCATGGCGGCGCCAACCAGAAGGTCATCGAGATGCTGCGGATGATCCGGGACGATGGCGGCGACTTCGGGAAGTACGTGAACATGGCGAAGGACAAGGACGATCCGTTCCGCCTGATGGGTTTCGGGCACCGGGTGTACAAGAACTTCGACCCGCGGGCCACGATCCTGAAGGAAGCGGCGGACGCCGTCCTGGAGGAGCTTGGTGTCGACGATCCGCTCCTGGACATCGCCAAGCAGCTGGAGCAGGTAGCGCTGGAGGATCCCTTCTTCGTCGATCGCAAGCTGTATCCGAACGTCGACTTTTACAGCGGGATCATCTACCGGGCGATGGGCATTCCCGTTGACATGTTCACGGTGATGTTCGCGCTCGGCCGGCTGCCGGGCTGGATCTCCCAGTGGAAGGAAATGACGGAGGACCCGCACATGCGGATCAGCCGCCCGCGACAGATCTACACGGGCGCCAAGGAGCGACCGTTCGTTCCGATCGAGCAGAGATAGACCGCTCGGGTCACGATCCGGAAGCGAGCCTGACCTCCAGGGGGGCTATCCCGGCGCCGGTATCTTCCTCTTCTCCCCGTTCCGGTCCACCGCCACGTAAGTGATCAGCGCCTCCGTCACCTTGTAGACCTCCACATCCTCCGGCCTCCGCTGCGCGTAGACCTCGACCTCTACGGCGATGGACGTCGTCCCGACTTGGACGGCCTCGCCGTAGAAGGAGACCAGGTCTCCTATGGCTACGCGATGCTTGAACACGAACTCGTTGACCGCAACGGTCACCACGCGTCCCCCGGCGCGACGCTCGGCGACTATCGCGCCTGCGATGTCCGCCTGAGACATGATCCAGCCGCCGAAGACGTCGCCATGGATGTTCACGTCCGCGGGCAGGGGGGTCACCCGAAGCGCCGGGTCCCTGTCGGGCAGGTGGTTCGATTCGGTCATCGGTCACCGTCTGCTTGGTGTCGTCTAAGGGCCGCCGCGAGGGGCTGTTGCGAGCAGCCCGCCAGACAGGATGAAGACGCTCGCCGCCGAGCGCGACCGGTCCGGGCAGGATCGCAAGGAAATCCCCCACAAAACGTCACGAGGAATTCCCGATTTCGCCGCTCCTAACACCGCCGTAGCCTTCTACTTATGAGCGCCACGGCGGTCTCGACCGATCTCCGAGAGAAGCTGATCCGCATCCGGCGGGAGCTCCACCGCAGGCCGGAGCTCGGGAACGAGGAGTCGGGGACGGCCCGGTTGGTCTGCCGCCAGCTCGACGCGCTTGGCCTCCCGTATCGAAACGGGGTTGCGGGCCACGGCGTCGTCGCCGAGATCCCCGGGCGCGTCGACGGCCCGATGGTCGCTCTGCGGGCCGAGATGGACGCGCTGCCGATCCAGGAGGAGACCGGTCTGGATTTCTCCTCCGAGGTTCCCGGCGTGATGCACGCCTGCGGCCACGACGGGCACATGACGATGCTGCTCGGCGCGGCGGAGCTGCTGTGCAACGGAGAACCTCCACCGCGACCCGTACGGCTCGTCTTTCAGCCCGCCGAAGAGCTTGGCTCCGGCGCCCGAGAGATGATGGAGGCCGGCGTGCTCGAGGACGTGGCGATGATCTTCGCCGGCCACCTGGACCGGCACTACGAGACCGGGATCATCGTCGTGACCCCCGGTACCGTGAACGCCGCCACGGACGCCTTCTTCATCGATATTCGCGGGCAGGGCGGCCACGGCGCGCGACCGCACGAGAGCACGGATCCCGTTGTGGTCGGGAGCCTCATGGTGATGGCCATCCAGACGCTCGTCTCGCGCGAGGTGGACCCTGCCTTCCCCTCGGTCGTGTCGGTGGGCCAGTTCACCGCCGGCACGGCGCCTAACGCGATCGCCGGCGAGGCGCTGCTCACCGGAACGATCCGGGCCCAGCATCCAGAGGTGAGGGAGCAGCTCAGGAAGGGCATCACTCGCATCGCGACCGCGATGGCCGAGCTACACGGAGCGGAGGTCTCGATCGACCTGGAGTCGGGCACGCCGCTGCTCACCAACACCCGCGAGATGACCAGGCTGGCGCGGAAGGCGGCCGCCGAAGTCGTCGGCCGGGACAACGTCAGCCGGCTCAGGATCGCCAACATGGGTGGCGAGGACTTCGCCTACTTCCTCGAGCAGGTGCCGGGCTGCTACGTGCGCTTCGGCTCCCAGGTGCCCGGCCGTCAGGGCTTTCCGGCCCACAGCAGTCGGTTCGACTTCGACGAGGAGGCCCTGCCGACCGGTGCGGCGTTCCTGGCGGCGGTGGCGCGACGAGCGGGCGAATCGTTGCTGACGCAGGGGGAGGCGTGATAAAGGTCCGGCTCGCCCGGGACACCGACGCGCCGGCGATCGCCGAGATCTTCCGGGCGACCTACGGTGCGGCCTACGCCTACCCGGAGTTCTACGATCCCTACGAGCTGAAGCGGCTCATCTTCGCCGACGACACCGTGGTCGTTGTCGCCGAGGAGATCGACGGTGGACGCGTCGTCGGCACCGCCTCCGTCCTGGAGGAGAAGGGCGCCTACACGGACCTGGGGGGCGAGTTCGGTCGACTGGCGGTGCATCCCGACGCGCGTAACAGGGGTGTCGGACAGCTGCTGATAGAGAAGCGCCTCGAGCTGGTGAGAGATCGCCTGCACGTGGGAATCATGGAGGCGCGGATCGTCAATCCATACTCCACGAAGATCGCGACGTCGCACGGGTTCACGACCGTCGGCTATCTACCGGGCAAGCTGATGATCGAGTGGCGAGAGAACCTGGCCCTGCTCGTTCGCCATTTCGGAGATGCGCTTCAGCTCCGACGCAATCACCCCCGAATCATCCCGGAGGCCTACCGGGTCGCCAGCGCCTCGCTGAAGGGTTGCTCGCTCGAGTGCGATGCGATCGTGGACGAAGAGTCGGCGTCCCATCCGCACCGCGACGACTTCGTCCTCGAGGAGCTGACCACGGAGGGATACGCGGCGCTCCTCCGGATTCAGCGCGGTCGAGTGAAGAGTCGGCATGTCTTCGGCCCGATGCGGCTCCACTACGGCTACTTCAAGCTGAAAGCGAAGGACTCCCACTACCTCCTGGCGAAGGACCGGGGCGACATCGTGGGTGCCATCGGCTATACACACGACGAGCGTGAGGGGATCGTCATCGTCTTCGAGATGATCTCGCTGCAGGACGATGTAATCCGTTTCCTCATCACCGAGCTCCTGAGGCGATGCGAGACCGAGCTGGCCGCGCAGTACGTGGAGGTGGATGTGAGCGCGTACGCCCCTCGCATGCAGCGTACGTTCCTCGAGTTCGGCTTCCTCCCCGTCGCCTACGTGCCGGCGCTCGTCTTCCACAAAGTGGAGCGGTTGGACGTCGTGAAGATGGGGCGGTTGTACGCGAGGCTGGATACCAGCCGCGAGGTCTTGATTCCCGAAGTACAGCCGGTGGCCGATCTGGTCATAAGGAGCTTTCAGAGAAGGCAGGTCGAGCCTCGAATTCGCGAGGCGATCGACAGCATCGCTCTCTTCAAGGGTCTGAACGAGGAGCAGCAGCAGCGGGTGGCCCGCTTCTGCGAGCCAAGGCGCTACGCGCCGGGAGACACGGTCTTCGAGGCCGAGACATCGGCGGGGGAGATCCACCTGGTGCTCTCCGGCGAAGTGGACGTGTACCTGGGAGTCCCTCCGGAACGGGTCGGGAGCGTGGGAGCGGGCGAGTCCCTCGGCGAGGTCTCAGCGCTCTCCGGACTGGCTCATTCGGCTGCCGCCGTCGCCAGGGACCACGTCGAGACGGCGGCTCTATCCCACGAGTCTCTCGAGAGCCTCATCCGCAGACGGCCGGACGTGGGCGTCGCGCTCTACCGGAACCTGGCTGTGGGGCTCGGGGAGAAGCTCCAGCGCTCCGACCTGGCGCTGCTGGAGAAATAGGGAGTCTCCGCCCTGGTGGAGAGTCCGTGGAGCGAAGGATGATCGAACTCGAACTCGATCTAAGCGACGAGGAGCGTCGGATCCTGGAGGAGGTTCTGGATGCGGTGGTGTCCGATCTCCGGATGGAGATCGCCAACACGGACAGCTACGATTTCCGTCAGATGCTCAAGGGCCGCAAGCTGACCCTGATGAAGGTGCTGGCGGCGGTCACGGACGCGGACGCGACGGCGAAACCGACGTAGGATCTAGGTCTTCCAGGACCCCGACGTTTCGAGGCCCCGCACCTCGTCGACCGCGAAGCGCGTGTGGCCGGCGCGGATCGCGAGCGTGATGGCGCCCGCGTAGAGGAGGAGCACGCCGACCAGAACGACCGGTCCCGGGATCGGGCCGATCGCCATCCGGCCGACCACGTCGGAGAAGCTGCCTGCCTCCGTAGGATGGATGTGCAGCTTCGCGACCCAGGCGGCCAGAATCGCGAAGTAGATCCACAGATAGTTGTATCTCAGGCGGATGCCGATAGCCTCCAGCGCGCTGATCTTGAACGTTGGCCGGTCCAGGTCCTCGGCCACGAACTCTCGCCAGTCCGCGCGTGGGCTCACGAGGCTTCTCCGGATCATCGGAATCCAGAAGTTCTCCTCGATCATCCTGACCCGCGACCGCCACACGTCGAAGTAGCGGAAGCGACGAGCCTCGAACCCGAGGAAGATCGAGACCAGGATCAGCGCCAGCAGCAGCGTCACGTGCGAGTGTTCCCGATTGCTGAAGGCAAGGGAGAGCATGGCGCCGGTGGTGACGATCGCCCAATTGGTGGTCGGGTCCAGCCGGGCTCTCCAGTGGTCGGCTCGGCTCAGCTCTCCTCGGTAGAAGTGGACCAGAGCGGCGATGTACTCGCTGCGTGTGAGAGGATAGTCCTCGAAGGCGGTCGGCGGGGTAGGCTGCGGCTCTTCCAAGAGCTCCTCGCGGGTGACGCGCGGCGCACGCCGAGCGTCTCCTAGTATGGCGATCCGGTCGTGGCTGTGACCAGGCTCCGCCCGCGATCCGGGAAGCGAAGAAGATCCGATGCGTGCTCGAAAGCTGGGAGCCATGCTCACGAATCGCTCGTTTGCAAAGCGTCTGGCGATCCCACTGTTAGCGGCGGCCCTCGCCGGTTGCGGCGATGACTCGACGGGGCCCATCGCATGCACAGAGGAGTTCCGATACGGGATCACGATCGAGGTCAGAGATGGCGGGACCGGCGAGCCGGCGGCGGTCGGCGCGGAGGGCACGCTCACCGAGGGCGACTACGTTGAAGAGCTGATGATATTCGGCGACGACACGATGCTGGGCGCCGGCGAGCGCGCGGGCACTTACGACGTCCTCATCACGAAGCCTGGCTACGAGGACTGGACCGCGTCCCGGGTGACGGTGACCGCCGACGAATGCCACGTGCGCACCGTCGCTCTGGAGGCGAACCTGGTGCGCGTCCCAAACTGAAGCTCAGGGCTGGAGCGTGTCTCCCGCCGCTCCCTCCCGGTCGCTCCGCGGCAGGCCGAGCGCCGGTGTGTCGCCCGCTTCGTCCGCTGCTTCCTGTTCGCCTGAGACCTCGATGGCTGCCGAGCTGTCCGTAGCTGCGGGAACCCCCTCGGATGCTCCCTCGATTATCGTGCCTGGCTCCGTGGGCATTATCGTGCCCGGCTCCGTGGCCGGAGGCCGTCCTGCGGCCGGAGTCTGCGCGGCTTTCCGGACGCCGCGGAACGCCGGGTCGTCGATGAACGGCTCGTAGCCCGTGACGCCGAGGGTGATCGTGTCGCCGACATCCACCAGCAGGTCGATCTCGGCGACACGCTCGCTGAAGGTGGCGAGGACGGCTCCCTGCAGGGCGTCCACGGTCAGCAACAGTCGGCCTTCCTCCTGCCGCTTACCCAGCACCGGTCCCTCCAGAGTCTCTCCGCCTCCACCCAATCCGGCAGGCAGGTAGGGGTTGAGGTAGCGTGGCGCGAGGAGAGTGCCGGTCACGCCGATGGCGATACCGATGAGGAACACGATAAAGGGGAGGCCGCCCTTTACCTTTTTCGGGCGGTCTTCGAGACCGAGTTCGATGTCGTCCATGCTCTAGCCTTCGGTTGCTTCCTGCCTGATGACCTACCTTCTACCTCAGCCTTACGGTTGACTGCGCCTTGAGATTCAAGGTCCGCCCGCGCCAGTGAGTCCGATCGTCCCCGACCGCAGCCGGGCGAGCACGAAATGTAGCCAGGACCTTCCGGCGCCGCTCCCCATCGGATCTCCCATTCTCGCTCCGCCGCCGCTCTGCCCCGGTTGCATCAAGTGAGCGGTCTTCGGGCCGCCCACTTTTCTTTCCCCCTCACTGGCGATACTAGTCTTTGCGCCGGTCTTTGCGCCGGCAACGGCCGGCCAGACCGATATTCCAAGTGGCCTGACCACGGGCGGACCAGCCGTAGAGTGCGGGTGAACCCGAACCTCTACCTGCACACCTGTACAAGTAGAGGGCGGGAGCGACATGAACGACGTGAACCCGGAGGATAGATGACGCGCACACGCGTGCTGATCATGGGCGCCGCGGGACGGGACTTCCACAACTTCAACGTCCTCTTCCGTGAAGATCCGGCCTACGAGGTCGTGGCCTTCACGGCCGCCCAGATCCCGGACATCGAGGACCGCACCTATCCGGCCTCCCTGGCCGGCTCCCTCTACCCGGACGGCATCCCGATCGAGCCGGAAGAGGACCTCGAGGCGATCGTGCGCGAGCAGGCCGTGGACCAGGTATGGTTCTGCTATTCCGACGTCTCGCACGAGTACGTCATGCATCGGGCCAGCCGGGTCATCGGCTGGGGCCCGAGCTTCGGCGTCTGCTCCGCCACCCGCACCATGCTTCCCTCCACCAAACCCGTGATCGCGGTGACCGCGGTGCGTACCGGGGCGGGGAAGTCCCAGACGACGCGGTTTCTCGCGCGGATTCTCAAGGACCTCGGGAAGAAGGTCGTGGCGGTCCGCCACCCGATGCCGTACGGGGACCTGGCGGCTCAGGCCTGCCAGCGCTTCGCGAGCTACGAGGACCTGGATCGGCACGAGTGCACGATCGAGGAGAGAGAGGAGTACCAGCCGCACATCGACAACGGCTTCGTCGTCTACTCGGGCATCGACTACGGGCGGATCCTGCGCGAGGCCGAGCGCGAGGCCGAGGTCATCCTCTGGGATGGCGGGAACAACGACACGCCCTTCTTCAAGCCGGATCTGTACCTCGTCGTGGCCGATCCGCACCGCGCGGGCCACGAGCTCAGCTACTATCCGGGCGAGACGAACTTCCTCATGGCCGACCTCATCGTCGTCAACAAAGTGCAGACGGCCGACCCGGACGACGTGGAGAGCGTGCTCGAGAACGCCCGGCTCTGCAATCCGTCGGCTCGGACGGTGCTATGCCGCTCGGAGATTTACGTGGAAGGAGCCGAGCGTATCACGGGAGCCCGGGCTCTCGTGGTCGAGGACGGGCCGACGCTCACCCACGGCGGAATGAGCCGCGGAGCTGGCTGGTACGCCGCGGAACGAGCGGGCGCGAGCGAGATCGTGGACCCGCGTCCGTACGCAGTCGGAACGATCGCCGAGACTTACGAGGCCTACCCGAACGCGGCCGGGATTCTGCCGGCCATGGGCTACGGAGACGACCAGATCCGGGAGCTCGAGGCCACGATCGAGGCCGCGCCGGCGGACGTGGTCGTGGAGGGAACGCCGATAGACCTGGCGCGCATACTCACCACCAGCAAGCCGATCGTGAAGGTGCGATACGAGCTCGAAGAGCTCGAGCCCGGCCAGATCAGGGCGGAGGTGGAGCGCATCCTGGCCGGCTGTTGAGGGCTGAATCAGGCCTGAGGGGCGATCACGGCCTTCGGTACGCGCAGCGACGCGACGTCTTCGAGAGCGCTGCCCGTCTCATCCAATCCGTAACGCCGGCCGATGATGCTGGCGAAGTCCAACCGATCCCGGTGCTTGGCGAGCATGCGTAGCGCACGGATCACGTGCCGGAATTCAGTGCCCCATTGCCCTCGGACGACCGCATGTTTGCGGTTGATGGCGATGTGAGGGTTCAGCTCGATCTCGCCGGCGTCCGTGTAGTGGCCAGCGATCACGTACGTTCCGCCATCGCGCAGTAGGTCGAACCCCTCCGTCACCGCGTCGGGGTTGCCGCTGGCTTCGATGACGGTGTCAGCTCCCCGGCCTCCGGTCAGTTGCAGGACCTCCTCGCGTCGTTCCTCGCGCGTGAGGGTCTCAAGCGAGAGCGTCAGGTCAGCGCCGAGGTTCGCTGCGAGAGCGAGGCGGTCGGACGGAGCGCCGATGACGATGGTAAGAGCGGCTCCTCGAAGCGCCGCGAAGGCAGCCGCCGACAGCCCGACCGGACCCGAGCCCTGGATGAGGACGGTATCCGCCATCTGGAGGCTGGAGCGCTCCACAGCGGCGAAGCCGGTGAACAGGCCGCACCCGCCTCCGATCACATCATCGGCCGAGAGCGCCTCGGGAAGCTTGAGCAGCCTCACCCCTGGCTTCAGGTAGATCCGCTCGGCCCAGCCGCCGAGCGGCCCCTCGAGGGCCGAATACGTGATGCCGTAGACGCGCCGGTTCGGGCACCGGTTGGGTTGGCCGGCCACGAGGCAATGCCAGCAGGCTCCGCACACCTCGTGGACATCGTAGAAGGTGACGACATCTCCTGGTGCGAACGGAGCCCCGGTGGCGTCGGTATCGACGCCGACAGCCTCCAGCACCCGGCCGACGCTCACGTGTCCCGGAACGATTGGGTACGGCACGCCGGCGAGCTGGCCATGATGCAGGTGCACGTCGGTGCCGCAGACCTCGCTCGCTACCGTCTCCAGGAGGATCCCACCCTCTTCCAGGGACGGGTCATCGAGTGACCACACCTCAATGGGTGCGTGCGGCTCGGTCATCACCGCCGCGCGGATCGCCATACCAGGGCCTTGGTTCTTCGTCTGGTTCTGTGGGTACTTCGTCTGCTGGTCTGTCCAGCGGGAGCTGACGCTCAGGTGAGATCAGCCGCCCGCGATGAGCCTAGTCACGCCCCGGGGGGTCGCGCCAGGCTCATCGCCTCGGCAGCTGGGTTCGATGGTTTCGGGTCCCGTCCGAGCTCTAGCGGGGGAACCCGGAAACGCTTCCCGGAGAGGGACCTCGCCAGCCGAATGCCCGCTTGCGGTCGGATCGAATGATGACCCCTCCCGTTCTCGTCTGGCGCGTGCTCTGCTTCACGGTGCGGGTAGCGCTCCGATCGCTGGGGCGCCCCTCTATGATCGCATCGGATCGAGTTCTCTTCTTCGGCATTTGATCCTCCCTTTCCTCCCGTCAATCCATCTATGAGTTCAGGTTATGGGTTCAGGTTATGGGTTCAGGTGACCGAGAAGTCGATCGCCTGTGAGAGCCACACGGCGGTCTTCTTGTCCCGGTTCATGGCGGGCTTCCACTCCATCTTCGACGCCACCTTCTGGGCGGCCTCGTCCAATTGGTTGAAACCGCTCGACTCGGCCACGACCGTGCGCAGTACCTGGCCGTCCTCGTCGATGTAGAGCCACAACACGACGGCACCGCCCACGCCCGCGGACTTCAACTGCGACGGGTAGACCCGCTGCAGGAAGCTCAGCACCTCATCCTTGTTCTGCAGGACGGGAGCGACCGTGTACGGGATGAAGGACGGACGGTCGTCTGGGCTCGCCGTCTTCGGCGGCGGCGGCAGGTTCTCGACCGGATTCGACTCGAACGTGGTCGAGGCGATCGTCACGTCCTCGTCGACGTCGATCGTCGCGACTCGTGGCGTGGCCGGCCGCGAGACCTCTTCCGGCGGTGGCGGGATCCGTACCTCGGGCGGCAGCTCGATCGTCTCGAGCGCCACGGCCGCGGCTCCCAGATCATCCACCTGCATTCTCGGAAAGAGCTCGAAGATGGCCAGGTGCACCATCACGGCCGCGATGAGGCCGAGGGCCACGCGCCGCTGTCTGCCCTGCTTGAACAGCTCGTTGGCGGAAGCCTGGAGGTGCTCTCCGTCGTTCGGTCCACCAGCAAAAGTGAGTGGGACCCCCGGGAGGACCCGGTCACGCTCCCCCTCTTTCTTCCTCCGCCCACCGCTTCCACCCATCGAGAAGGCTCCCTGTCCCCCTGCAACCCGAAGGCCCCGTCCTCTCGTCAACATTCCCATCGCCCCTCACCTTTTATGTGCGCGTTTAAGGCGCCGTGTAATCTGTTTTCGCTCTGTGTCGGAGTTCTTTTCTCCGAGTGGAACTTGGAAGCCCCTCTCTGGTTTTACCGGGGCACCGACGTTCCATACGTTGGCCAAGTTCATCTTGTGTCGTCACTTGCGGATCTCCGCGAAATCACTTGGGGATCACGGCAAATAGAAGAACGCCGTAAACCCTTATAGACTAACCAGATGATACGCTTCTACACGCTGGGCTCCCTGGACCTTCAGGCGTCCGATGGACGCCAGCTGAAGTCGGTCCTGGCCCAGCCCAAGCGCGTCGCGCTGCTCGCCTACCTGGCCGCCTGCGGAAAGGGCGAGTCCCACCGGCGCGACACGTTGCTGGGCCTGTTCTGGCCGGATCTGGACGAGTCGCGGGCCCGTCACGCTCTGAATCAGTCCCTATACGTCCTTCGTCGCGCCGTCGGGCCGTCCGTCTTCGTTTCGACCGGAGATGAGGAGCTTGCCCTGGCTCCGGAGGCGATCTGGTGCGACGCGGCCGCCTTCGTGGAAGACGCGGAGGCAGGACGAGCCCGCGAGGCCCTCGAGATGTACCGCGGCGACCTGCTGGACGGGTTCTTCATCTCCGACGCGCCCGAGTTCGAGAAATGGCTCGACGGGGAGCAGCAACGGCTGCGGCGCCTGGCGGCCCTGGCGGCATGGAGCTTGGCCGAAGAGGAGGAGGCCGCCGGAAACGTGGACGCAGCCACCGAGCGGGCGAGGCAGGCGGCCGCGTACTCGCTGGAGAACGAGGCGGCGGTACGGCGGCTGGTCGGCTTGCTGGATCGCGTGGGGGACAGAGCGGCCGCCGTGCGGGCCTACGAAGCCTTCGCGGGGCGGCTGCGGGACGAGCTCGGCGTGGAACCGTCTCCCGAGACCCAGGAACTGGTGGCCTCGATCCGCGCGCGGGGAGTGCCCGCGGACACGGCAGCGGCCGACCCGGCTCGGAGCTCCAGAGCGCTGGCGGAGCGACCGACCGCTGCGCTTGAGGGACCGACGGCTGAGCTCGAGCGACCGGCCGCCGCGTCGACGAAACCGGCCCCCAGAACCTCCGGCGTTGGTGAGATCTGGGAGGCGCTCGACTCGAAGGCCGCGGCCGAGCCTAGCCGGCCGACCCCGGCCGAGCGCTCGGTGGCGGTTCTGCCCTTCGTTGACCTGAGCGCGGAGACCGACAGGGAGTACTTCGCCGACGGTATCTCGGAGGAGCTGATCTCCTCGCTCGCTCAGGTCGATGGGCTGCGGATCGCTGCACGCACCTCGTCATTCAAGTTCAAGGATGCCGCCGAGGACGTGCGCGAGATCGGTGACCTTCTGAATGTGAG
>JBDHFW010000074.1:0-11397 GCA_039590175.1 Gemmatimonadota bacterium
ACGCGCACGAGGACCATCAAACCCAGCCCCAGGCCGATCATCAATACCTGCGGCAGCGCCTGGCGAGGCTCCCGGGATCGGTGCAGCTCCGGAATGAGGTCCGCGGCGGCGATGTAGATGAAGCTGGCCGCGGAGACCGTGAGCAGGACGGCCTCCAGCCCCTGGACCTCGGTGCCTATCCAGAGGACGACGACGGCTCCGAAGATCGCCGTGGTCGCGGAGAGGAAGTTGGCCAGCACGGCCTGCCGAACGGACAGGCCGCCGTGCAGCAGCACGCCGAAATCCCCGATCTCCTGAGGCACCTCGTGGAGGATGACCGCCAGGGTCGTCACCAGCCCCACGGTCGGGTCCGCCAGGTAAGCCGCCGCTATCACCATCCCGTCCAGCAGATTGTGCACGCCGTCGCCCAGCAGCACCATCGTGACGATCGGATGCGTCCGAGCCTCGGGTCCGGCCTCTTCGCCGGCATCGCCGCTCTCGGCCGCGGCGTGGAGCGCAGGGGCGCGGTGCCTTTCTCCCACGGACTCCGCGTGATCCGTTCCGTGGTGGTGGTGCCAGAGGAACTTCTCCAGAACGAAGAACCCGAAAAAGCCGCCGAGCAGGTAGAGCGAGAAGGGAAGCCCCGTGCCGAGCCGGTCCACGGCCTCGGGCAGGAGGTGGAGAAAGGCCCCGCCGAGCAGGCTGCCGGCGGCGAGGCTGACGAGGTAGAGCTGAAGCCTCCGGAGCCGGGCGGGGTCCTGAGAGAGGGCGAAGAGCCCGACGAGCGAGACCAGGCTCACCAGGAGCACGCTCAGAAGCGTGTAGCTCCAGAGCTGGGCGGTGGTCAGAGTGTTGCCTCGGAGGCTGGAGGTCGCTCCCCGCCGGAGAGCCGACGCAGAGCGAACGCCACCAGGAGCACAGCGGCGAAGGCACAGACCACGACCGGTCCGGTCGGCAGGTCGGCCAGGTACGAGACCAGCAGGCCGGCCACCGTCGCCACGGAGCCCGACAGCCACGCGATGGCAAGGAGGGATCGGGGCCTACCGGTGAAGAGAAACGCCACCACCGCCGGGATGACGAGGAAGCTGAACACCAGCAGCACGCCCGCGACGTCCACGGAGAGCGTCACCATGATCCCGAACAGCGCGTAGAAGAGAAAGTCCCAGCCCCTGATCGACCAGCCCGCCGACTTGGCGAGCTGCGGCTGGAGAGAGATCGTCAGAAAGCGGCGCCGCAGCAGCCAGTGAATCAGCCCGAGCACGGCGTAGACGACCGCGATGCGTGCGATCTTGGGCCAGGTGATCCAGAGCAGGGAGCCGGTAAGCAGTTCCTCGACGTGCTCGGCTCCGCGCGGCGCCTGCGATGCCAGCAGGATCGTGCCCGCCGACGCGACGACGAAAACGATCCCGATGATCGCCTCCTGCGTGATGTAGCGGTGATCCATCCGCGTCACGCTGAACAGGCCCGCTGCGAACAGCGTCGTGAGGAGGCCTATGAAGTAGGCTCCCGCCGACCCGGCCTCGGAGCCGGCGAAGGTCGCGGCCGTCCAACCCAGCGCCGCCATCTGCGCGATCGCGAGGTCGACGAAGATGATGCCGCGGGCGATGACGTGGATGCCGAGGTAGGCGTGGAGGCTCAGCAGGACCAGAGCAGCGACCAGGGCCGGAAGCATCAGCTCCACCATGACTATTCTTCGTTCTCCGCGGTGCTTTGGAACGCCTCGGCCAGGCTGGAGACCCAAAGATCCACCAGATCGAAGTAGTCCTCCGTGCCGGGCGCTCCTCCCGCGTGCTCCGGCACGATCAGAGGTTCGGCGCCCGTGCGCTCCGCGACCTGCTCGACCCGATCGTGGCTGAAGTAGTTGGCCGCGAGCAAAGCCGGGATGCGGTTCTCGCGCATCCAGTCCACGAGCTCACGCACGTGGCCCGGGGATGGCGGGATCCCGACCTTCGCCTCGACGTACATGGCGCACGGGACCCGGAAGCGGGCGCTGAAATACGCCCAGTTCTTGTGATAGCACGCCATGTCGCGGTCCCGGAAGGGGGCTCCGTCGGCCAGCCAACCTCCCAGGTAATCGATGAGCGGCCTGTCCTGCAAGCTCTTCTCCGACAGGAAGTCCCACAGCCTGTACGTGCGGGCCAGCTCGAAGAGCGTCTCGGCCCCGAAGATCTCCACGAGCTGGTCGCCGTACAAGCGTCGCAGAAGGCGCTCCGCGAACCCGCGGTAGTTGGCCTCGTAGGTCTCCAACCGCTCTTCGTCGATCCGGCGCAGACCCGCCAGGATGTTCTCTCCGATGATGATGGCGTTGACCGGGTCCGTGTGGATGTGCGGATTGCCGAAGACATGGACGTCGCCGGCCGCTCTCGAGACGTCGGTTGGGATGTCGAGTAGCTCGACCCCGGCGTAGGCCGCCACGAATCCCGGCGTGCCGTCCATCACCTTGGAGTTGGCCGCGCGGTCGAGCAGGGTCGGAACCCATAGCTCGAGGTCGAGCCCGGTCGCCACGAAGAGATCGGCCTTTTTGATGAGCGCTGCGTAGCTCGGCCTCGGCGTCACGAAGTGGGGGTCTTCGTCACCCCTGGCGATCGCCTCCACGTCGGCGAGTTCGCCCGTGATCTCTCGGGCGATCGCTGCGTATGTCGGCAAGGTGGTGACGACTCTGAGCTTGTCCTGGGCATAGACATCGGCCGGCGGTGCGAGCAGATGTAGGAGGGCGACGCAGCCGGCAACGGCGAGAAGTCGGCGTCGATAGGACGGCTCCCGTCGTCGATGCCTCGCGAGAGAAGCCCTTGTCGCGTAACAACCTGTCATCTTGCGATCCCACTTGAGCTTACGAGCCCGCCGCGATTCCGGCCAGCTCATCAGTATGTCTCGTGCTTGTGTGGGCCGACGGCCCACACCGTTTGGAAGAGCAGCGTGAAGTCCGTCGCCTCGCCGGCCCGTCTCACGATGTTGCCCTGGAGGCGCAACCGAACCCACTCGCTCTGCCACCAGGAAACGCTGGGGACGAACTGCCAGACATCCGGGCTCTGAACATCCGGGCTACCCGCGAAGGGATTCAGATAGTCCGCCCTGAAGCCGACCTGCCACTGGCGCGCGAACTTGTAGTGCGCCTGCCCGTAGCCGCCGTTGCCATGCGTGACTAAGCCCTCCGCGTTCCGGCGCGCGAAATACCACTCCGCCTTGAGCTGCAGGTCCTGGTAGAGCGCGCGCGCCGGCGGTGTCCAGCGGTAGGCCACGTCGACCGAGATGAGACTGCTGTTCAGATCGGCGTCGCTGTTTCTGCCGACGACTCCATCGACGCCGACCTGAAGGTATGAGGCCGGGCCGAGGTCGAAGAAGCTCTGCGTGCGGCCGAGAAAACTCGGCTGGTTGCCGCCGTCGAACAGTAGCTCGTTCGTCCCCGCCGCCAGGTCCAACCACGTGGACTGGGTCAGCGGGCCCGCCTGCAGGAGCGGCAATGCCAGCGATAATCCGGTCTGGATGAGTCCATCATCCCCGACGAAGCTCTGGACCGGGAGCGGCCGATCCACCTCCAGTAGGGCGTGGTTGTGCCAACGGTTGTAGAGTCCGAGCTCCTGCCGGAACTTCCCCAGCTTCAGGCTCAATCCCGCGGGCATCGCGATCCAGTCCACGTAGCCCTCTTCGAGGTCGACCCAGTTGCCGCCCTCCTCCTCACCTTCTTCCTCCTCGCTGATGCCGGCGATCCGCAGCTCCTCCTCACGCGAGAGGAAGATGGCGGTGCGAGCGAAGGGATCGAGCGTCGCCTGGAAGCCAAACTCGAACTCGCGCGGGATCGCCGTCGCCCGGGCTTCGCCGCCGCTCGGAGCCAGGATCGAGCCGACCACGTCGCCGGTTACGCTGATCTCCGGATTGAGGAGCCTCAGGCCACGGGTTCGGCTTCCCTGCGGCTCAGCCGGCTCTTCCTGGGCCGGCCCCTCCGCTTCGATCTCCCGACGCGCGGCAGCCCTCAACTCCTCGAGCTCATCCAGCTCCGCAGCTGCCACGGCGTCTGCCGCGGCGCCGGCCGGCTCCGTGGAGATTCCGACGGCGACCACCGCCTCCTTCAAGCTCGAGAGCTCGGTTATCAGGCTGTCGATACGCGACTCGAGCGTGGAAATCCGCGTCAGGATGGTGTCCTGGCGGGCCGTCCGCGCTTCCTCGTCGGGCTGCTGTCCAAGAACAGGTCGAGCGGCGAGCATGATGCCCATGATCAGGATCAGGCCGCCGATCATCCCGGCGGATCTTCTGGGAGCCACATTTCCCCCTAGCGTCTGGTGCCAAAGCTGGATCACGGCCACCGGGCCGCCCGTCAGGCGACGCGGTGGACGCTGTCGAACAGTCGGCTCTAGGTGATGGAAGGCGGCGCGCGGGGGAGGGAAGAGGTGTGCCGCGCGAAGGCGCGCGGGGCCTCGTGGAAGAGGATGCCGCCCTCTTGTATCTCCTGCCCGACGCGGGGGCTCGGAGATGCGGCAGGAACAGCGTGAGAGCTGGCGAGCTGCGAGCAGGCGGCATGGTCATGCTGGCTCGAACAACGGCCGGGATCATGCGCCCCCTCGATCGACGCGACCCCGCTCCCCTCACGTGCGTCCAGCACGGGGACAGCGATCGAGACGCCGAGGAGCGCGAAGCTCAACGCGGCGGCGATGCCCCGTCGGAAGGGCCTGCGCGACGCTACGACCGGTGAACGCAAACGTCTCCTCGCCTGCCAGGCAACTTCAGCCTCAAGTGCGACAAAGCTGGCCAAATCTAGAGGGTCGAGGTCGCGAGCACGAGCAATCGGCCTCCCAATAGGCGCGCCATTTGGTTAAATTAGCGCTGCAGGTTGGTGTAAGGCTCGTTTTTGAGCCGATAGCAAAAACGAGTGACCCGACTCTCTCGACGGACGCCAAGCCCGGTTTGGGAAGGCGGAGAACCGGGAGGCGCGGTCTAGGCCTTGGGAAAGGGCATCATAAAACCCCTTGCACTGGCCCTATAGGGCGGCGAAAGCCGCCCTTTTTCACATCCCTTTTTCTGGCGTCCCGGTCCACCCGCCGCTAGCATCGTTCATCCGGGACCGCGCGACTCCGGCCAGGATTGGCAAGGCGCGCTCACCCTCACTCTGATAGACGGAATGCCCAAGGTACGAGTCACTCGGCGGCTGCACTTCTCGGCCGGCCATCGTCTCCACAGCCCCGACTACGACGATGAGAGAAACCGTGCCGTGTTCGGGGCGTGCAGCAACCCGAACGGGCACGGGCACAACTACGAGCTCGAGGTGACCGTCGAAGGGGAGATCGATCCGGAAACGGGGTACGTCCTGGACGTGAAGCGCCTGCGCGACCTCGTCAACGACCGCGTCGTGGCGGAGATGGACCACGCCAACCTGAACGTGGATGTGCCGTGGTTGCAGGGCGTCAACCCGACGGCCGAGAACCTGGCGGTGCAGATCTGGAACCGGCTGACCGGAAGGCTGGATGAAGCCCGGCTCGTCTCGGTCAAGCTCTGGGAGACACAACGCAATCACGTGGAGTACTGCGGTGAATGATGACGGTTTGAAGCTGGAGGCTCGAGAGCCCTCCGCCTCGGCGGGTGGCGAGAGAAAGCCAGAAGGAACGCACCTCTCCGATGCGAGCTTCGAGGAGCTGATCGAGGAACAGCTGAGGCGCATGGGCGAGAATACAGATCGTCCGGGTCTGGAGCGCACACCCCAGCGGGTCGCCGAGTCGCTCCGCTGGCTTACGCGCGGCTACGGCGCCTCGGTGCAGGAGGCAATCGGGGACGGCGTGTTCGAAGAGAGGCACGACAGCATGGTGCTGGTGAAGGACATCGAGCTCTACTCGATGTGCGAGCATCATCTGCTGCCGTTTTTCGGAAAGGCGCACATCGCCTACATCCCGGACGGGAAGATCGTCGGTCTCAGCAAGGTGCCCCGCCTCGTCGAGATCTTTGCGCGACGGCTCCAGGTTCAGGAGCGCCTCACGGAGGAGATCGCCAGCGCGATGGAGGAGGCGGTAGAGCCCCGCGGGGTCGGGGTGGTGGTCGAGGCCTACCATCTCTGCATGATGATGCGCGGCGTCGAGAAGCAGAACAGCAAGACGATCACCAGCGCGGTGCGCGGAATCTTCCGTAGCGATCCCCGGACCCGCGAGGAGTTTCTGCGGCTCGTCATGTCACCGCAGTTCATCTCCTAAAGAGCGAGCTCCGCCTCCGCGGCGACGGTCCACGAAGAGGCGCTCCCTTGTTTATCGAGCTCGCGGAAGTCCTCGTCTGTCCCGTATGCCGTCCGCGACACGACGAAGGGACGCTCCAGGGGCTCGTCGCCGTTGTGGGGGAGCGTCGCGACCGGAAGGTGATCGACGGTTGGCTCGGGTGTCCCGCCTGCGAGGCTCGCTACCCGATCCAGGACGGCGCGGTGTGCTTCGCTCTCGCGCCCCCCGAGGCTCGAGATCGGTCCGGCGGCGGACCATCGACGACCGAGTCTCCTCCGGGATCGTCCGGGCCGCAGGCCGAGACGGCACTTCTAATCGCGGCGCTGCTCTCGCTCCACGAGGTTGCGGGATACGTCCTGCTCGGCCAGGGGCTGGGAATGATGGCCGAGGAGCTCTCGAGGCTGGCGCCGGCAAGCGAGATCGTCGCCCTCCGAGGTCGGGAGGAGGGACCGGTTTCGCCTCCGTCCGCGGGGGTGTCCCGACTGTCGGACACGGCCGAGGGGTCGCTCCCCCTCCGCGCGGCCAGCATTTCCGCCGCGGCCATCCTCGGCGCGCGAGAGGACGTCATCGCCGAAGCCGCGCGCGTGCTGAGACCCGCCGGTGGCCTGGCCGTCCTCGGATCCAGCCCGGCACGGGAAGAGGCGGTCCTCTCCCTTCTCCGGACCACCGGCCTGGACCCCATCGTGGTCGATCCACGGGCGATCGTCGCCCGACGCGTCTGAGCCGTGTCTCGGATTGCCGTGCCAGGATGCCGGATCTAGTTTCGTCGCGAGCCATGGCCGCTGACAGGCCGCGGGCGATCTGCCTCCCTCCAACCGACGAGGCGCAGCTGAAGATGGCCTGGTGGAAGTTCTGGGACGACGACAGCCACAGCCTCAAAGAGAAACCCGATTACTACGAAGAGGGCGTGCAGCTGGCGCGTCAGGATCGCCTACACGACGCCCTCACATCGTTTCGACTCGCCCTCAAGGAACGTCCCGACGACGTCGCATCCATGGAGCAGATGGCCGTCATCCAAACTCGGATGGGCCTGCCCGAGGACGCCGCGAAGATGTACGAGAGGGCGCTCGAGCACAGGCCGGGCAGCGCTTCCGCCCACTACGGACTCGCGTTCGTTGAGCTGAACCGCGGCGGAATCGCCAGCGCCGTCGCGCACCTCGAACGCTTTCTGGACGCCGACAAGCCGGGCGGGACCGAGGTGGAGCAGCGCGTCGACCATGCCCGGGCCACACTGGCCCAACTGCGCGGCGCAGACGCTGAAGGGGAGGCGTAGTGCCGGCTGACACCGACGCCTCCCGGCAACGGCGGGATGGATCGGCGGCTGACATTCCTCCGGGGACGCTTGTCGACCTTTACCTCGATTCTATTCGGGAGCATCCGGACGCCACGGCTTTGCTGGTGCGGCGTGGTGAGGGGGAGTGGGACCCTCGCACGTACAGCCAGGTTTCGGAGATCGTCCGCGACCTCTCGCTAGCTCTCCGGTCTCTCGGACTCGAGCGGGGCGACCGGGCAGCGATCGTCTCGGCGACACGATACGAGTGGGCTCTGCTCGATTTTGCCATGGTCATGGCGGGTGTCGTAAGCGTACCCGTCTACGACTCGCTGACTGCCGATCAGATCGCCTACATACTGAGGGACGCCGGCGCTCGTGCCGCTTTCGTGGCCGACGCGGATCAGCTGGCCAAGCTGGTCGAGGCCGCCAACCAGATGCCCGACCTGAAGCACGTTATCCCGTTCGATCCCGTTGTCTCCCCCGACGTTCCCTTCGAGCTGATCTCGTGGGAGAGTTTCGAGGCCCGGGGACGGAGCGAGGTTCATCTTCACGACGAATACGAGGCTTACGCGAGGAAGACGCGGCCCGAAGACATCGCCACACTGATCTACACCTCCGGAACGACGGGCCCGCCGAAGGGCGTCATGCTCTCCCACGACAACCTGTTCAGCAACGCCGTCCTGGGTTCCCGGCGGCTGCACCTGCGGCGAGCCGACATGGTATTGGCCTGGCTGCCCATGTCGCACGTATTCGAGCGCACCGCGGGTCACTTCTGTACCTGGCACTGCGGCGCGCCTCGGGCGTTCGCGGAGTCGGTCGACACGGTTCCGCGGGACATGCTGGAGGTGCGACCTACGTTCATGGCGGCGGTACCGCGTTTTTACGAGAAGGTCTACGATGCCACGGTCGCCGCGGCGACGACGGCGGGCGGAGTGAAAGAGCGGATCTTCTGGTGGGCGAAAGCCGTGGGCGAACGCGTCGCGGACGCGCGGCTGGCCGGGGAGAGCCCCGGTCGGTGGCTGGCCTTGCAGTACAGGATCGCCGACAAGCTCGTCTTTACGAAGCTGAGGGCCCGAACGGGCGGGCGGATCCGTTACTTCGTGAGCGGAAGCGCGCCCCTCTCGGCACGGATCGCCAGGTTCTTCTGGGCAGCCGGCTTGCCGGTACTGGAAGGCTACGGGCTCACGGAGTCCTCGCCCGTCATCACGGTCAACCCTATCGACGCTCCTCGGCTGGGCACGGTAGGAACACCGATCGACGGCGTGGAGGTGCGCATCGCGGACGACGGGGAGATCCTCTGCCGCGGGCGCAACGTGATGCTGGGGTACTACCGGAACGACGAGGCCACGAGGGAGGCGATCGAGCCGGACGGCTGGCTTCACACCGGCGATATCGGCGAACTGGATCAGGACGGCTACCTGCGGATCACCGACCGGAAGAAGGAGCTGATCATCACCTCGTACGGCAAGAACGTGGCTCCCCAGCCGATCGAGGAGACCCTCAAGCGCAGCCGGCTCGTGGATCAGATCGTCCTGGTGGGAGACGGACGCAAGTTCATACTCGCGCTCGTCGTACCGGAATTCGAACGGCTCGCGGAATGGGGCCGGAGCGAAGGGCTCGACTTCTCCCGTCCGGAAGAGCTCACTCGGCAGCCGGCTGTGGCCCGACACTTCCTGGCGGATATGGATCGAGAGCTCCAGGAGTTCTCCGGCTACGAGAGGCCGAAGCAGGTGATTCTGTTGGACGAGCCGTTCACGATCGAGGCGGGCACGCTCACGCCCACCCAGAAGATCCGCCGGAAGGTCGTGGCCGAGCGTTACGCGGAGCGGATCGAAAGGGTGTACGAAGCGGCCCAGCGCGAGATGGTGGCTGACTCATCCCGATGACCGTGGACGGGGGGATCGTCATCGTTCTCGTCACGGGTCCCGACCGGGAGACGCTGGTCGAGATCGGCCGTCGGGTCGTCGAGAATCGCCTCGCGGCCTGTGCGAACGTACTGGACGGCGTCTCCTCCGTGTATCGCTGGAAGGGCAGCGTCGAGGAGGCCGGCGAGGCGCTCGCGATCCTGAAGACAACCCAGGCGCGCACGGGGCTTCTGGAAGATTCCGTCCGTGCCCTGCATCCGTACGAGGAGCCGGAATTCATCGTGCTTCCGGTGCTCGGAGGATCCGATAGCTACATGGAATGGGTGGCGCGCAGCGTAGCGGAGAGCCCAGAGGACTGAGCTTGGCCAAGAAGAAGAAGAAGAGAGAGGTGTCGATCACGGACACGGGTGGAAGCGAGGCGCCCGCGGCCGAGGCGCCGAACGAGGACGCCACGACCGTCGCCCGCGAGGCCACGACCGTCGTCCGCGAGGCCGGGCCGGAGGCCGGAGAGGCCGAGCCCGAGGCCGGCGCCGACGAGCCCGAGGCCACGGATGCCGCATCCGCTGTCGATGCCGCCGCGTCCACGGCTGCTGATGACTCGTCCGCTGCCGATGCGTCGGCAGCGGACGGAGATGACGAGGCCAAGCCGGTTTCGAGGAGAAAGCAGCAGGAGGAGCTGTACCGAAAGGCGAGGGATCTCGCCGAGGAGGGCAAGCTCCGAGATGCCGCACGCGGATACGCCGAGCTCCTCGCAATCAACCCTCGCCACCTCAAGGCGCGCAACAACCTCGGCTTCGTCTACGACCGGCTGGGTGAGCCCGAGTTGGCGCTCAAGGAGTACCGGGGCGCGGCCGAGCTCGACCCGGAGAACGTCCAGCTTCTGTCCAACGTTGGCGCCGTCCTCGCCGTACTGGGCCGCTACGATGAGGCTGAATCCGAGCTCCGGCGGGCGCTCCGCCTGGAGCCCGGGAGCGTGGATGCCCACCTCAACCTCGGCCTCGTGTACTTCCGGCGCGGGCTCTACAGGGATGCTGCCGAGGGCTTCCAGCGCGCCATCGAGCTGGATCCGGAGAGCGCCACGGCCTACGTCTACCTGGGCGAGTCGTTCAACTACCTGGCGCGCTGGGAGGAGGCGCTGGACGCCCTGCGCAGGGCCGTGGAGCTCAAGCCGAGCACGCGCGCCTACTACGTCATGGGCATCGTCTACGACCGCTTGCAGCAGCCCGATCGGGCCGCCGAGATGTACCGCCGCTCTCGCGAGAACTCGAGCTGAGTCGCCTGGCCGATCAGGGTCGCGATCAAACGAAGAGCAGCGTAGTCAGCCGACCAGGATCGTGATCCCCACGAGTATCGCGCCGATGACCCCGCCGAGGACGTAGCCGAGGCGCACGATCAGCTTCAGTTCCTGCTCGGTCACCGAGCGGACCAGCGTCTCGAGCTGAGCGAGAGGGTAATCGCGGATCTTCTCTTCGACCCTTTCGGCGACGCGCACGCGCGAGGCGATCTCCGGAACCTGACGGGTGATCCAGCTCCAGATGTGCGGGGACAGCGCGCTACCCAGCCGAGCGGCCGCGTCCTCTCCCAGAAGATGGCCCGGTCGTCCGATGGGCCGCGTCAGAGCCCACCGCACGGTCGGTTCTCTCGTGGCTTCGATCAGTTGCCGACCCGGCTCGGTCCCCAGAGCGGAGGCGATCCAGCTTCCGAGGCGTGCCGCCGGTAGGGTGCGCAGGGCATCGGCCCAACTGCGATCCCCGACGCGTCCCACCGTTTCCTCGGCCTGATCCAGGAGGAACTCGCGGGCCGACGGATCGCGCGCTGTCCGTACGATCCACTCCGCCAGGGCCTCTCGAGCGCTCTCCACCTGCGGTTCGTCGGGGCTGCCGAGGACGCCCACGATCGGCCGACGCAGGAACTCGACGATCGTCTCGTTCACCCCCCTCGCGATGGCGTCCTGGACCTCTGATTCGCGGAGCAGCTCGCTCAACCGGTCGGCGCCTTCGGCCTCGAGCGTGTCGATCACGCGAAGGACGGTCTCCTCCGTGATGATCAGCTTGGCGATCACCCGCTGGTGGAAACGCAGGTCGGACAT
>JBDHFW010000075.1:0-19167 GCA_039590175.1 Gemmatimonadota bacterium
GATCGGTCAGGGCGAGAACCAGCAGTCTCTGCTGCGGATGGCTCAGTTCTACACGGCGCTCGCCACCGGCAAGCCCCCGATCGTTCCGCATATCGCGAGGAGCGAGGGACTCGCCGACCGCCGCGCCACGTGGGAGTTGGGCCTCTCGGAGCCCCAGCGAAGCCAGCTCGTGGAGGCGTTGCGCGCTGTCGTGAACCACCCCGATGGCACCGCCTACCCGTATCGCTCCGATCGCTGGGAGATGGCGGGCAAGACGGGGACCGCCCAGAACCCGCACGGAGCGCCGCATTCATGGTTCATCGGGTTCGCACCGGCCGACGACCCCGAGATCGTGATCGCAGCGATCGTTGAGTTCGGCCACCCCGACTACCAGGTGTCGCAGGCGGTGCCTTTCGCGATTCGGGTCGTCGAACGGTACCTGGACATGCTCCACCCCGAGCTTCTCGCGCCGCCCGCTCTGGCCGATCTACCTGAGGGACCGGCGGCCGGCGAGGAGGAGGCCCGGTGATCGCGGCCGTACGGGCGCTTCGTCCTCCCGGCGATCTCAGGCTCTTCGGGCTGGCGATCCTGCTCGCCTTCGCGGGAGCCGCGATGATCTATTCGGCCGGGCAGGTCGAGGTGCCTTCAATCGCCGCGGGTGCCTGGCGTCGCCAGCTGGTCTGGTTGGGGCTCGCGCTCATCGCGTTCCTGACGGTCAGTCGAATACCGCTCCGCTGGTTGGACTGGGCAGCGGTGTGGCTTTACGCGGCCTCCGTCGTGCTGCTCGTCGTCGTTCTGCTGTTCGGCACGGGTCCGAACACGCGAAGCTGGCTCTACATCGGGCCGCTGGGCATGCAGCCGGCGGAGCTCGCCAAGCTCGCCACCATCTTGCTCTTGGCGCGCACCTTCTCCTCGTACCGAGGCGAGTTGGGCCGGCTATCGCAGCTGGTTCGCCCCGTTCTCATCGTCCTCGTCCCGGTGGGCCTCGTGGCGCTCCAACCCGATCTGGGGAGCGCCCTCGTCTTCGGCGCGATACTGATCGCGGCGCTTTTCTGGGCCGGCGTCCCGATGGCCACCTTGTTCATGCTGGTCAGTCCCGGCATCAGCCTGCTTCTCGGGTTCTCGCCCGTCGTGTGGGGTATCTGGTTCCTTGCGCTCGCCGTGTTTCTGTACCTCTATCGCCCGTTCGCTGCCGAAGGGATTCTCGTGCTGCTGGCCAACGTGGCGGCGGGCGCGCTCACGCTTCCGTTCTGGCGTAGCCTGGCTCCGTACCAGCAAAACCGCCTCGTCGTGTTTCTCGATCAAGGCGTCGATCCCCGCGGCGCCGGCTGGCACCTGATCCAGTCCAAGGTGGCGATAGGTTCCGGGGGGTGGTTCGGTCAGGGATTCGCCGACGGGCCGCAGAAGCGCCTCGCGTTCCTGCCCGAGCAGCATACCGACTTCATCTTCTCTGTCATCGGTGAGGAGCTGGGCTTCTTCGGCGTCGGGCTACTACTGGTGCTACTCGGGCTCTTCCTACACCGGGTGCTGGGCGTGGCCAGGTCGACCGAGGACTCCTTCGCCAGCATCACCGTGTTCTGCCTCTTCGCTGTCTGGTTCTCGCACCTGATCATCAACATCGGCATGACAGTGGGGCTGATGCCGATCACCGGGCTGCCGCTTCCGTTCTTGAGCTACGGAGGCACCTTCCTGCTCATGCTGTTCGTGGGACTGGCGATCGTGGCGCGGGCTTCCGCCGAGTCCGGAGCCTGAGTCTCGATCTCCCCGACTTCGCAGCCCCGCACCGGACCGGGTATATTTTCGGGCGCCGATCTCGAGGAGTTCTCATGACCTGGTTCAAGAAGCCCAAGCAGAAGCTCGTGTCGCAGAAGCGTGAGCTGGCGGCAGATGTCTGGGTGAAGTGTGACGGGTGTGGGGAGATTCTCTACGAGCGTCGCCTGAGCGAGAATGCGCACGTCTGCCCGGAGTGCGGGCACCACTTCCGCATCCCCGCCGACGAGTACATCGCGTTGCTTCTGGACGACGGCTTCCTGGAGGAGTTCGACACCAACCTCCGTTCCACCGATCCGCTGGGCTTCGTGGACTCGAAGCCGTACACCGAGCGGGTGAAAGCAGCGATCGAGAAGGTGGGGCCGGCCGATGCGATCCGGACGGGAAGGGGGCGCCTGGACGATAGGGACGTCTATCTGGGCGCCATGGACTTCGGCTTTATCGGGGGATCCATGGGATCGGTGGTCGGCGAGAAGATCCGGCGACTGGCTGACCGGGCCACGGAAGACGGGAGCCCCTTGATCCTCATCTCCGCATCGGGTGGCGCGAGGATGCAGGAGGGGATCTTCTCGCTGATGCAGATGGCGAAGACCGCGGCCGCGCTTGAGCGGCTGGCCGGGGATGGAAACCCGTACATCAGTGTTCTCACGCACCCGACCACGGGTGGCGTCACGGCCAGCTACGCGATGCTGGGTGACGTGATCATCTCGGAGCCGGAGGCGCTCATCGGGTTTGCCGGCCCCAGGGTGATCAAGGAGACGATCCGACAGGATCTTCCGGATGGCTTCCAGCGCGCCGAGTTCCTCCTCGCTCACGGCATGGTCGACCGGATCGTGCCCCGCGTGGAGATGAAGCCGGTTCTCTCGACGCTCCTCCACCACATGTGCTGAGCTCTCCGACACCCCGGGTGGCGGGAGGGCCCGAAGGCACCCCCGAGTCAGAGCTCGACCGCCTCCTCGATCGTCCGGTGGACCACATTCGCTGGGGTCTCGACCGGATATCCCGAATCCTGGAGGGTCTGGGCGATCCGCACCTCGCCTATGATTCGCTTCACATCGGCGGCACGAACGGCAAGGGATCCGTGTGCGCCATCGCGGGAGCGATCGCGGGCGCTGAGAGGTCGCTGGGGCTCTACACGTCCCCGCACCTTTCTTCCTTCGCGGAGCGGATCCGCATCGACGGGGCGGATGCGGAGGCGGACCTCCTGGAGCGCTGTGCGGCCCGCGTGGGTCCGCTGGCCGAGAGAGAAGGGGCGACCTACTTCGAGGCGGCGACCGCCCTCGCGTTTCTCGCCTTCGCGGAGGCGGGGATCGAGCTGGCCGCCGTGGAGGTCGGCCTGGGCGGCAGGCTGGACGCGACGAACGTCCTTCACCCCGAGGGCTGCGCGATCGCCAGCGTCGGCCTCGACCACTGCGAGTATCTGGGTCATTCGCTCGGCGAGGTGGCGGCCGAGAAGGCCGGCATCCTGAAGCCTGGGGTGCCGACGGTTCTCGGAGAGCTCCCGGCGGAAGCTCTCCAGGTCGTCGAGGTGAAGGCGCACGAGGTCGGGGTGCCGTTGTATCGTCTGGGTCGAGCGGCCCGCGTCGCGGACGTGCGGGTCCACTCGACCGGGACGGAGTTCACCTACCGCTCGCCGGCTTGGCCGGATGGCATCGACCTCGAGGTTCCGCTGCCGGGCGCGCACCAGGCTCACAACGCGGCCGTCGCCTTGCTGCTCCTGGAGCGAGTGGGCAGGCTCCCGCCCGCCTCCCGTCTTCCGGGTCTGGTGGCACGCGTCCGGTGGCCGGGTCGGGTCGAGATTCTCGAGGGCCAACGGGTCACCTGGATTCTGGATGTGGCTCACAATCCCGCCGGCGCCTCGGCGCTGGCGGCAACGCTTGACGCGTTGAAGCCGCGCCGGCCCCTGGTCATCCTCACGGCGATGCTCGCACGGAAAGCATGGCCGGGCATTCTCGATGTCCTGCGGGAGCCGGCCGACGCGATGGTTCTGACGATCGCGGATTCCCATCCGAAGGGAGCGGGCTGGGACTTGACGGAGGTCCAGGCCTACCTCGAGCGTCCCGAGGTCGGAAGCGGAAGAGGAGGGCGCCCTCTCGCGGTCGAGTTCTCGGCCGAGCTGGCGACGGCGCTGAGCCGCGCGAGCGAACTCGCGGGGGGGGGAACGGTAGTAGTAGCCGGCTCGTGTTATCTGGTCGGGGATGTCAGGGATTCCTTCGAGGCAAAAGGCGTTCTCGAACCGGGGCGGGCCGTATAGCGGATGCGACTCGAATCGCCGACATGGAGAAAGAGGAGAAGCCAAGAGATGATCTACGATCCGGTGCTCGTTCAGCCGATGCGGGAGGAACTGGTCCGCCTTGGGGTCCGGGAGCTCGTCACCTCCGAGGAGGTGGATGAAGCTCTGAGCCCCGACTCGGGGACCGTGCTGTTGGTCGTGAACTCCGTGTGCGGCTGCGCCGCACGGAACGCTCGGCCAGCCTTGGCGTTGGCGACGCAGCACCCGACGCGGCCCGATGCTATGGTGACCGTGTTTGCCGGTCAGGACCCCGAGGCTAGCGCCCGCGCGCGCGAGTTCCTGACGGGATATCGTCCCTCATCGCCCTCGATCGCTTTGCTGCAGGATGGTGACCTGGTGTTCATGCTCGAGCGGCATCAGATCGAAGGCAGAAACGCGGATGCGATCGCCGACGAGCTCAAGGCGGCGTTCGATCGCTACTGCGCGGCTCCCGCGTAGCCGAATCGAGAGCCAAGGCGCTCCGAGTGGCGGTTGGTGCTTCGGCGCCAGCCGCCCTTTTCTTGCCGCCCTGTTTCGGCGCTTCATACATTGGCCGCTCATGACCTTCTCCGCCGCCGCATGACCGCCTCGAGCCTTCCCGGCTTTCGGGACTCCTACCCCGAAGATTTCGTCCTTCGGCGCCACATCTTCTCGGGCTGGCGCGAGGTGGCGAGGCGTTACGGGTTCGTGGAGTACGACGGTCCTCCGCTCGAGGCTTTGGAGTTGTACACGGCGAAGTCGGGCCCCGAGATCGTGGGGCAGCTGTACAGCTTCGTGGACCGCGGAGATCGGGAGGTGGCGCTCAGGCCGGAGATGACGCCCACGTTGGCCCGCATGGTCGGCGCGCGGGCTCAGGGCCTTCCGAAGCCGATCAAGTGGTTCTCCATCCCGCAGCTCTTCCGCTACGAGCGACCGCAGCGGGGGCGGCTGCGAGAACACTTCCAGCTTAACGTCGACATCGTGGGCGAGACGGACGTCATGGCCGACGCCGAGCTCGTGGCTGCGGCCGTCGATGTGCTCCGCTATTTCGGCCTTGGTGCGGACGACTTCGTGGCTCGGGTCTCGGACCGTCGGCTGATCTCTCTCATCCTGGAGGAGATCGGGGTGCCGAGCGGGCAGATCCTCGAGGCGATCAGCGCCCTCGATCGTTCCGAGCGTCAGGGCGATGAATGGCTGGCCGAGCGCCTCTCGGAGCTCGGCCTGAACGAAGCCGGCGTTGGTCGGGTTCTCGCGGTTCGGGAGTGCAGCCTGGAGGATCTGTCGGACGAGTACGCTGGGTCGAGCGGCGTCTCCGAGGCGACCCAGCGACTGGACACCTTCTTCGAGCTCATTGGTCACCAGGGGCTGTCGGAGTTCGTGGTCTTCGATCCGCGTCTCGTCCGGGGGTTGGCATACTACACCGGCCTCGTGTTCGAGCTGTGGGAGAAGAGCGGTCGCCTTCGCGCCATCTGTGGCGGCGGACGTTACGATGACCTGCTGGCGGCCCTGGGGGGACCGGATCTGCCGGCGCTCGGCTTCGGCCTGGGGGACGTGGTGCTCGGAGAGCTCCTGAAGGAGAAGGGGCTCGTGCCAAGAGACTCGGCACGGATCGATGACTTCGTCGTCTGCGTGACGCCGGAGCAGCGGCCGACCGCGATCGCTCTCGTCCGCCGGCTCAGGGAGAGGGGGCGAAGCGTCGGGTTGGATTACCGGGGGCGAAGCGTCGGACGCCAGTTCCGAGCGGCCGACCAGGCGGGCGCCACCCGTGCGATCGTGATCGGACCTGATGAGCAACGGGACGGAACGGCATCCGTTCGTGACATGTCCACCGGCGACGAGCGTTCGATAAGCGTCGAGGAGTTGCTCGCCGAGCTCACGGCGCCGGATTCGTCAGGGAACGGAGCGTAGACGCCCGTGACGAAGGACAGACGTCTCACTTCACAGTCCGAGGATTTCGCGGCCTGGTACACGGAGGTCGTCCAGGTCGCCGGACTCGTCGACTACTCTCCCGTGCGCGGATGCATGGTCATCAAGCCCTACGGCTATGCGATCTGGGAGCTCATGCAGTCGGCGCTGGACGGACTGTTCAAGGCGACGGGGCACCAGAACGCCTACTTCCCGTTGTTTCTCCCCCAGTCGGCGCTCGATCGCGAAGCGGAGCACGTGGAGGGCTTCGCGCCGCAGACGGCCGTCGTGACCCATGCGGGCGGCGAGGAGCTGGAGGAGCCGCTCGTCGTGCGCCCGACCTCCGAGGCGATCATCTGGCCGGTTGTGGCCAACTGGATCCAGTCCTACCGCGACCTGCCGGTTCTCCTGAACCAGTGGGCGAACGTCGTGCGCTGGGAGCTCCGCACGCGACCCTTCTTGCGAACGACCGAGTTCCTGTGGCAGGAGGGTCACACGGCCCATGCGACCGCCGAGGAGGCCCGGGAGGAAGCTCGGCGAATGCTCGCCGTGTACCGGGAGTTCATGGAGGAGTGGATGGCCATGCCCGTCGTGACCGGCGAGAAGACCGCGTCGGAACGCTTCGCGGGCGCCGAGCGGACCTTCGCCTGCGAGTCGCTCATGAAGGACAACAAGGCCCTCCAGGCCGGCACCAGCCACGATCTCGGCCAGAACTTCGCCCGCGCCTTCGAGGTTCAGTACCAGACGGAGGAAGGCCGGCACGAGTTCGTCTGGAACACCTCATGGGGGGTTTCGACCCGGCTGATCGGCGGTCTCATCATGACGCACGGGGACGACCAGGGACTCTCCCTACCTCCCCGCCTCGCGCCCCATCAGGTCGTCATCGTGCCGATCTGGAAGTCGGACGACCAGCGCCAACGCGTTCTCGAGAAGGCGGAATCCCTGCGGGCGGGCCTCGCCGGGGGGGCGCGTGTGCACGTCGACGATCGCGAGAACATGACGCCCGGGGCCAAGTACTTCGATTGGGAACGCCGAGGCGTGCCGCTGAGGATGGAGGTCGGTCCGCGGGACGTGGAGAAGTCGCAGGTCGTGCTGGTGAGCCGGACGGCGAGCGCCGAGGACCGCAAGCGGTTCGTGGGCGATGCCGAGGCCTTGGCCACGATCCCCGAGATGTTGATCGACCTCCAGGCCGGGGTTCGACGGGCGGCGGAGCAGCGGCGGGCCGACAACTCGGTGCGCGGGCTGACCGACTACGACGAGTTCAAGGCGAGAATGGCGGGCCCCGGGGGCTTCGTGTACGCTGGGTGGTGCGGCGTTGAAGGGTGCGAGCAGAAGGTGAAGGAGGATACGAAGGCGACGATCCGGGTTCTTCCCGATCCGGAGTTTCGCTCCGACGAGCCACCGGAGCGTTGTCTCTGCTGCGGCGGGCGGGCGGACCACGAGGCGCTGTGGGCCAAGGCGTATTGATGTCCGACCGCATCCTCATCCTGGATTACGGCTCCCAGTACACGCAACTGATCGCCCGGCGCATTCGGGAGGAGCGGGTCTATTGCGAGATTCACCCTCCCGATCGCTCCCCCGACTGGATTCGAGCTTGGGGGGCTGCCGGCGTTGTCCTCTCGGGCGGGCCGGCCAGCGTCTACGACGAGGGCGTGCCCACCGCCACGCCGGAGCTCTTGGAGCTCGACGTTCCTATCCTCGGAGTCTGTTACGGCATGCAGCTCCTGGGACAGCTGGCGGGAGCGCGCGTCGAGAGGGCGGGGCGGCGCGAGTATGGCCGAGCGAGCCTCGAGATCGTAGCGGGAGACGGCCTGTTCGACGGATTCGAGCCGGGAGAGAGGACGACCGTATGGATGAGCCACGGGGATCATCTGACGGAACCGCCGCCAGGATACGAAGTGCTGGCCCGCACGAGCGGTTCCCCGGTGGCAGCCTTTCGCTCGACCGAGGGCCCCATCTACGGGGTACAGTTTCACCCGGAGGTCGCCCACACGGCGCGCGGCGAAGAGATCATCGAGAACTTCGTCTTCGGGATCTCGGGCTGCGCGGGGGAGTGGACGCCCGGCTGCATCGTGGAATCCCAGGTAGAGAGCGTAAGGCGGCAGGCCGGCGAGGATCGGGTGATCTGCGGTCTGTCCGGAGGGGTCGACTCGTCGGTGGCGGCCGCCCTCGTGCACCGGGCGCTCGGGGATCAGCTCACCTGCATCTTCGTGGACAACGGGCTGCTGAGAAAAGGCGAGCGGGTGTCCGTGGAGCGCGTGTTCGGCGAGCATTTCGGGATGCACCTGGAGGTCGTGGATGCGGCCGACCTCTTCCTCCGTCGCCTCGCCGGCGTCACCGATCCGGAGGAGAAGCGGGTGCGAATCGGACACACCTTCATCGACGTGTTCGAGGAGGCGGCAAAGCGCGTGGGGGGGGCTAAATACCTGGTGCAGGGGACCCTGTACCCGGACGTGATCGAGTCGATGTCCGTGCGCGGTCCGTCGGCGACGATCAAGTCGCATCACAACGTCGGGGGCTTGAGGCCCGACATGCCGTTCGAGCTCATCGAGCCACTGCGAGAGCTGTTCAAGGACGAGGTCCGTCAGGTCGGACGCGAGCTGGGGCTTCCCGAGGAGATGGTGGGCCGTCATCCGTTCCCCGGACCGGGCCTTGCCGTCCGGGTGCTCGGCGAAGTCAGCCAGGAGCGCCTCGAGGTCCTGCGCGAGGCGGATGCGATCTACCTGGACGAGATCCGAGCGGCAGGGCTCTACGACGACATCTGGCAGGCCTTCGCGGTCTTTTTGCCGGTGCGCTCGGTCGGGGTCATGGGGGATGCCCGAACGTACGAGAACGCCGTCGTTCTCCGCGCCGTCACCAGCCGCGACGGGATGACGGCGGACTGGTTCCCGTTTCCGCACGATGTGCTCGGCCGGATCTCGAACCGCATCATCAACGAGGTGGAGGGGGTGAACCGGGTGGCCTACGACGTCTCCTCCAAGCCGCCCGCCACGATCGAGTGGGAGTGACGCACGAGCCGGCCTGAAACGAGGAGGGTATCGGATTCGTGGCCGACCTACGAGAGATCGCTGAGTGGCTGGACGATTACCTGGCGATCGACGCCGTTCCCGATTATCCGGGCGCCTTCAACGGCCTCCAGGCCGAGAGCCGCTCGCCGATCGGGGTGGTGGCCTCGGCGACCGACGCCACCCTGGAGACCATCGAGGCCGCGGCCGAGGGCGACGCGCAGCTGCTGCTCGTCCATCATGGCCTGTTCTGGGGAGATCCGCTCCCGCTCACCGGCGTCATGTACCGGCGGGTGCGCGCCCTGTTCGACGCCGACATCGCCCTTTACAGCGCCCATCTGCCGCTGGACGTCCACCCGGAGGTGGGAAACAACGTCCTGCTGGCCGGGGCTCTGGATCTGACCGTCGAGGGTCGGTTCGGAACCTGGAAGCGGGAGGTGGACGTCGGCGTGTGGGCCACGGCGGACCTCCCGCTCGCGAAGCTGACCGAACGTCTGCGCGCCGTTTGCGGATCGGAACCGCACGTCATCTCCGGCGGTCCCGGCCACGTGCGGCGAGTCGGCATCGTGACTGGCGGAGGAGGCTCGCTGATCCGCCAGGCGCACGACGAGGGCCTGGACACGTTCGTGACGGGCGAGGGCTCACACCATCACTACCACGAGGCGAAGGAGCTGGGCCTGAACGTCGTGTTTGCCGGCCACTACGCGACGGAGACCTTCGGAGTGCGCGCTCTGGCGGCCAAGCTGGCCGAGGCGTTCGACCTGGAGTCGATATTCCTGGATCGCCCGACCGGCCTCTGAGCGGGCGCGGACGGTGGCAGGGGTCGAGGGTCTAGAAGGCCTCGAACTTGAGCCCCTTCAGATAGCGGTCCGGTCGCTGCCGGATGTCCTTGGTGAGGAGGGCGATCTCTTCGGTGGCCGCCTGGATGTTCTCCATGGCGGCCGAGATCTTCAGGTAGAGTCCCTCGTCGTTGACCAGCAGTCCCAGCGTGCCCTCGCCCTCGTCCATCTTGCGCGTGATCGAGGCCAGGGAGTGGCTCGTGGAATCGAGGCCGGTCGAGGCGCTCTCGAGCCGTGTCGTGATCGAGTCGATCCGCGCGACGGTCGCCTCCAGGTCAGTGCCTCCCGTGGCCGACCTCAGCTGCGAGGAGACGGCGTTCAGGTTCACGACCAGCTCCCCGATCGTGCCGCTCTGATCCTCCATGAGTCGCTGAAGCTCGGTCATCGCGCCCGCGACGGCGGAGGACGTGGTCTGGATGTCAGCGATCGTCTGATCCGAGAAGATCGCGGCGGCTCGAATCAGCAGATCGTCCGCCTTGTCGCCGAGCTCTCCAGCGATCGTCGAGATCTCGGCCCCCACGGAGAGCGAGATCGAGTCGCCGCTGGCCAGCACGGTGCCGGAAGCGCCGGGCAGCAGCACGATCATCTGGTTGCCGAGAAAACCCGCCGGCCGGATGAGACCGCGCGTGTCATTCGGCAGGGGATCGGCGTAGCGAACCTCCAGCCGCAGGACGACCTGGTCCTCCTGTAGATCCACCCCGCGTACCGAGCCCACGTCCACCCCTCGCATGTAAACCCGCGCGCCGTCGGTGATTTGCTGGGCGTCCGCGGCGATCGCGTAGATCTCCAGGCCGCGGCCCCCGATGTCCCTGTCGCTGAGCCAGAACACGCCCCAGATGAGGAGGGCGGCCGACAGCAGCACGAGGAGGCCGACCCGCAGCTCCACCGCGCGGTTGGAGCGAAGGCCCGGGTCCCTCACATCGCCCCCGCGTATGCGGCCGGATCCAGGAAGCGCTGGACGCGCGGATTCGGAGTCGTCCTGAGCTCCTCCGGCGTTCCGATCGCCTGGATTACCCCGTCCGCGAGCACGGCGATCCGGTCGGCGAGGAAGAAGGCGGAATCCACGTCGTGGGTGACGATCACGCTGGTGCTCCCGATCTCGTTCTTGAGGCGTGCGATGAGCTCATTGATGTTCGACGCGTTGAGCGGGTCGAGTCCGGTCGTCGGCTCATCGTAAAGGATGTACGGCTGGCGTCCTACCACCGCTCGCGCCAGCGCGACGCGCTTCTGCATGCCGCCGGAGAGCTCGGCCGGGAGAAGCGGAAGCACCTCCGGGCCGAGGTTGACGTGTTCGAGCGCCTCGCGCACCAGCTCGTTGCAGTTCACATCCGGCCGCTTGCAGTGGCCCTCCGGGAGCCCCAGCAGGATGTTGCCCTCGACGGTGAGCGAATCGAAGAGGGCCGAGTTCTGAAAAACGTAGCTGATGCGGGAGCGAACCCGCTTGATGGTACGCCCGTCCGCCCGTGACACGGACATGCCGTCCACCAGCACATCTCCCTCGTCCGGGTCGAAGAGCCCGACGATGTGCTTGAGCAGGACGCTCTTGCCCGTTCCGGACGGACCCATCACCACGACGCACTCGCCCTCGTCCACCATGAGGTCACGTCCAGCACCATGATCGCCACGATGATCGCCACGACGGCGGTGGTAGCTGTGCGGCCTACGCCCGCCGCGCCCCCTTCGGCGCGCAGACCGACGTAGCTGGCCAGGAAGGTGATCGTGAAGCCGAAGATCGGCGCCTTGACCAGGGAGAAGATCAGGGCCGCTGAGTGGTAGTAGCTGCGGGCGCCCTGCACGTACTCGGCCGTCGTCATCGGCAGCAGAGAGACGGCGGTGAACCAGCCGGCGAAAATCCCGACGAAGTTGGCGATGATGATCAGCGGTATCAGCGCGATGATCCCGCCCACCACGCGCGGCGCGACAAGCTCCACGACCGGATCGCGGCCGAGGGTCACCAGCGCGTCGATCTGGTCCGTGACCTTCATCGTGCCCAGCTCCGCCCCGATACCGGCGCCCGTACGGCCGGCGACGACGATCGCCGTCAGGACCGGACCGAGCTCCGTCAACATGCCGGCCACGACCCCGCTGCCGACGAGCGAGAGCGGCAGGGTGTTCGCGAGCTGGTATCCCGTCTGCTGAGCGAGCAGCGAGCCGCTCAGGCCGCCTACGACGATGACGAGCCCGACGCCGTCCACGCCGATGCGCTTCGCGTGTCCCACCGCGGCCGGCCAGTAGCTTCGTATCTGGGGCAGGGCCGCCAGTGTCGCGACCAGGAGGATCCCGAAGTGGCCCGCGTGCTGAACGGCCGACAGCACCTTCCGGCCGACGCGCTGGAGCCATCCGGTGGCCCAGTTGCGTGGGGTCGCCCCGGCGGCTTCCGGCTCCACCGGCATGCCGGGGGAAGACAGCGACCCCTCGGTCACGTCGCTTCGCGTGCTCATCGGCCGCGTCCGGCCACTAGCCCGCGCGCCGGCGTCTGGTGCCGCCACGCGCCGGCGCCTGGTCGGTCTCCGCGTCCTCCTCGTCCGGCGGGCGGATGGAGTCGACCCGCATCCGGATCACCTCCCACAGTCGCCCCATCCTCTCGGGATCGCGGCCGGCATCGCGCGCGAACTCGAACAGATCGTCCGCCGCCACGCCCTCCTCCGCCGCGATCACCGTCTCGAGGGAGTCCAACTCGTGCTGTTGCGACCAGTACGGGAGGTTGATCGAGACCATCGAGTCCTTCACGAGAACCAACCGGGTCATGACCTCAACGTACACGGAGTCGTTGACCACGCGGTCTTCCTCGGGTGAGCCAGAGCACCCGAGAAGGATGGCCGGAAGCACCAACAACACGGCCGTGCGGGTGAGCGACCAGCCGAAGCCCGATGGACCCTCAGGAGAGACGCTCAAGGACTGCCCGCAGCACCACGTAGAAGCTCTGCACCGAATCGATCTTCACCCGCTCGTCGGGCGAGTGGGGAAACTCGATCTGGGGGCCGAATGAGACCATGTCCATGCCGTCGTACTTCTCGCCGATGATGCCACACTCGAGCCCGGCGTGGACGGCGCCGACTTCCGGCTCGCCCAGGTGCTCCGCGTAGACCTCCTTGACCACGCCGAGCAGCCTCGAGCTAACGTCCGGTTCCCAGCCCGGGTACGCCTCCTCTTCCTCGGCCTCCGCACCCGCCAGCGAGCCTGCCGATCGTATTCGCCGCCTCAGTGCGCGAAGTGCGGATGCCACGGAGCTCCGGCTGCTGAGCAGGATGTCGAACTCCCCGTTTCGTCGTGCGGCCACGGCCAGGTTGGTGCTCGTCTCGACGAGGCCCGGGATGTCCGGGCTCATCCGCATGACGCCGTGCGGCAGGGTGGTGAGGAGTGCCAGGCCGCGACGGGTCGTGACCTCGTCCCACACCGTGGGGGGAGTGCTCGCCTCCGAGACCTCGAAGGTCATGCCGGGATCCACGGTGCTCGACTCGTGGACGATAGTGTCGAGCTCCTCATCCAGTCGGCCTCGAAAACGAGCGACCGCCTCGTCGCCTCCGCTCAGCACGACGGTCGCCGAGGCCTCGCGGGGGATCGCGTTGTGAGCGTTCCCTCCGCTCAGGTCGGCCACTCGGAACGGCTCCACGAGCCATGCCGCGTACAGGGCTCGGGCGAGCGCCTTGATGGCGTTCGCCCGCTGAAGGTGGATGTCGACGCCGGAGTGTCCGCCCTTGAGTCCCTGAATCACGATATGAACCGCCGAGCCCTCGGCGGGCTCTTCGGCCACGGGCAGCTGCAGGTGGGTGTCTCCGCCCCCGGCGCACCCGATCGTGATGACGCCCTCCTCCTCGGAATCGAGGTTGAGGAGCTGACGGCCGACCAGCATGTCGTCCGCAAGCCCGGCAGCGCCGGTCAGTCCGGTCTCCTCATCCACCGTGAACAGGAACTCCAGGGGGCCGTGCTCGACCTCCTGGTCCTCCATGAGCGCCAACATCGTGGCCACGCCGATGCCGTTGTCCGATCCGAGGGTCGTTCCGTCCGCCTTGAGATACGTGCCGTCCTTGACCGGCGTGATGGAGTCCGTCTCGAAATCGTGCTCGACGTCGGAGTTCTTCTCCTGCACCATGTCCAGGTGCGACTGAAGGATAGTGGCGGCCGAAGCCTCGTGGCCGGGCGCGCCCGGCTTGCGGACGACCACGTTCCCGTTCGCGTCCACCTTCGACTCGAGGCCGTTGCGCTCGGCGACCCCGAGGACGTACTCGCGGATCCGGCCCTCGTCCTTCGAGGCGCGCGGGATTTTGAGGATTTCGTCGAAGTGCGCCCACACGGCGCGAGGCTCCCATTCCGATATGAACGACATCCGTGACCTCCTCCACGGTTCGCGGCTCGTCGGCTTCCGCCGCCGCCCTCGCGGTCTCTGGCGTTTCCCACCCGGGCGTGGCAGCTTGCCCCACGATATCGCCGGATGGCGCAACCGTCCATGAGTTCGTGGGATCCCGTATTCCCGCCACCGCGCAGCGGTTGGACGGATCCAAACGGTGGACTCCCGACCGGAGGAGAGCGGATGAGCGATCGGAGCGACAAGCCCTACGTCCCGGCCGACACGAGCATGGCCGAGCTCACCTTCAAGGCGTTGTTCCTCGGCGTCATCATGGCCGTGGTGCTCGGAGCCGCGAACGCCTACATCGGTATGAAGGCGGGGCTTACGGTAGCCGCTACCTTCCCGGCCGCCGTCGTGGCCATGGCCGCGCTTCGGCCTCTGCGCGGGACGATCCTGGAGGAGAACATCGCCCGCACCACGGCCTCCGTGGGAGAGGCGCTCGTGGCGGGCGCGATCTTCACCCTCCCGGCGTTCATCATCGCGGGAGCGTGGGAGGAGCTGCGCTACTGGGAGAGCACGATGATCATGCTCGTCGGCGGTGTGCTCGGCGTGCTCTTCGTGATCATGCTCAGGCGGACCCTGGTCGTCGAGGCGGACCTGCCGTTTCCGGAGTCGGTTGCTGCGTCCGAGATCGTGAAGGCCGGACAGGGCGGCGAGACGGGTGCCAAGTACGTGTTCGTGGCGATGGGCCTGGCCGGGATCTGGGAGCTGTTCAAGAACTCGAACGGCATCCAGATCATGCAGGAGCGCACCCAGGCCGTGTTTCAGTTCGGCCGCTCCCAGATGGAGGTGCTCGGCGAGAGGATCGAGTATACCGGCGGGCTTCTCGTGGCCACGCCGTCGGCCTCTCCGGCGCTCATGGGCGTCGGCTACATCGTCGGCCCCCGCGTCGCCGCGGTCCTTTTCAGCGGTGCGGTGATGGGCTGGCTGCTGCTCGTTCCTCTCGCCGTCTTCCTCAACCCCACCTTCGCCACGGGTCCGGCGGCGGCGGCGCCGTTCGCGGACCTGGCCAACGAAGTGTGGTCGAAGCAGATCCGCCCCCTCGCCGTCGGCACGATGATCGTCGCGGCGTTCTATACGCTCTATACGCTGAAGGACGCCCTCGTATCGGGGATCCGGAAGGCGCTGCGCGACATCAACGTGAGCGGAGGCGAGCAGACGGCCGCTCGCACGGAGATCGACCTGGACCTGCGCAAGGTGTTCGTGGCCGTCGGGGCGATGGCCGTCGCCACCTTCTTTCTCTACTACTTCTTCACCGAATCGGTCGGCGGCGCACTGATCCTCACGGCGGTCATGGTCGTCCTCGGCTTTCTCTTCGCCGCCGTGGCCGGCTACCTGGTCGGACTGATCGGCAGCTCGAACAATCCGATCTCCGGCCTGACGCTGAGCTCCCTTCTCATCGCGGCCGTGCTCATGGTTTTCATGGGTGTGACCAGCATACAGGGCGTGGCGGGCGTGCTCGGCGTGGCCGGGGTCGTCTGCTGCGCCTCCGGCGTGGCCGGCGACATGATGCAGGACTTGAAGGTCGGACACATCCTCGGCGGAACGCCGTGGAGGATGCAGATTGGCGAGATCATCGGGGTCATCGTCGCCGCGATGGTGCTGGCCTTCGCCCTCATGGCGCTGCACAACGCCTACACGATCGGCTCGGCCGAGCTCCCCGCTCCCCAGGCGGGACTGATGGCGCTCATGGCCAACGGGATCGTGGGCGGGCAGATGGCCTGGCCGCTGGTCATCGTCGGGATGCTGTTCGCCGTCGGCCTGATCCTCATCAACGCGCCCTCGCCGATGCTGATCGCGGTCGGCATGTACCTGCCCTTCTACTCGACGGCGGCGATTTTCGTGGGTGGAGTGATCCGGTGGGCGTTCGAGAAGATCGCGGACCGGCGGAAGCTGAAGGAGGAGGAGAAGTCCCGGGCGGTGAACACCGGCGTGCTGCTCTCCTCCGGGTTCATCGCGGGCGAGTCCCTGATGGCGGTCGTGCTCGCGTTCCTCCTGTTGGGCGGCGACTTCGTCCCCTTCCTGCTGCGGCTCAAGGATGCCGTCACGCCGGGCTGGGAGCCCAACTTCTGGATTAGCCTGCTGGCGTTCCCGATCGTCTTCTACCTGCTCGTCTGGCTCCCGCTGAAGAGGGTTCGCGTCGGCGGGATGGACGTCGAATAGACCTTGCGCAGGCCGCGCCGCGCGGCGAGGGGTCGAGGAGGCCCGGGCCGCCGAAGGAAGCGGCTCGAGGACGTCAACCTGCTGGACCTCACCCCGGTCCGCGAGGCCGAGTGGAGGGACGTCGACGGTTGGGTGGTGCTGGAACGCCCGCCACCCGGCCGTGGTGGGCTCCGGGGTCTGGGGGATCGCCTCTCCTTCGCGATGGCGGCGAAGCGAATCCGTCTCGATGACATCGGCAGCTGTTCGTGGAAGTGTTTCGACGGCGAGACGACGGTGGAGGAGGCGTGTGCCGTCCTCCGGGAGCGGTTCGGAGATCCCATCGAACCGCTCGAGGAGAGGCTCGGGCGCTTCGTGCGCTATCTGCACCAGGATGGCTTTCTCTCCTACCGTGAGGAATGAGCCGTGACGGGCCGATTACCCTTCGTCTTCGGTCTTCTTCTCGCTCTGAGCGCGACCCTCGGCCGGGCCCAGGAGATTCCCTCTCCGGCCGATGTCCTCGGGTACGGTGCCGGAGAGCGCTTCGCCGACACCCGGGGTGTGTTTCGCTACGCCAGCCGCCTGGCGGAGGCTTCTCCTCGCGTGTAGCTCGTGCGTTACGGAGAGCTGCCCGGGGGCCGCCCGCTTATCCTGGTGCTGGCCCGGGAGGATCGGACCGACGGCCTCGACGAGATACGGGCACGCATCGACGAGCTTCGCGGTCCCGGGCTACCGGATTCCCGCGCGACGGAGATCGCCCGAGGGACACCGGCCGTGGCCTGGCTGGCCTGCGGGGTGCACGGCGACGAGTCCTCCTCGAGATCGGCCTTTGCCCCGTTCACCAACTCGCTTCTCTACGGCCCCAGCCTCCGCTGACGGGGCGGTTCTGCCGGCATGGCAGCGACATGCCCGCGGTGCCGTTTCTTCGCGCCTTGTTGGCGGGCGGAAGCCGCTTATCGGCAGGAATGGCGGGCCTTCACGGGCACGGGCCTTGCCCCCTGGAACCCTGGAATCATCTAATCAGGGAGGGCATGATGTGGGAGCACGACGATAGAGAGGAGCAGGAGCAGGAGCAGGAGCAGGAGCCGTCCGTGGGCGGGGCTCGCTCGGAGGGTGAGGCGACGGGTGGGGAATCGGAGTCGGATGCGGGAGAGCCTGCGTCTGGCGAGGGCGGCGGCTCCGACGACGACGGTAGGTCGAAGAGGGACGTCAGGAGGGACGCTTGGGAGAAGGGCCTCTCCGAGTTTCAGGATGTCGTCGGCGACATCCTCGGGAGCATCCGCAACATCCCCGCGGTCGGAGGACGGTATCCTCGACACGATTTGATCCGGGTCCCCGGCGAGGGGTACTGGGTGTTCATGGATCTGCCGGGCGTTGAAAAGGCCGACCTCGAGGTCACGACCGCGGGAGATGACCTCACGGTGGCGGGAGAACGCCGGCGACCGGAGCTACCGGAGGAGAGCGAGGTGCTCGGGTCAGGACGCGACTACGGCCGCTTCGAGCGGGAGATGCGGATGCCTGGTGACGTGGACCACACCCGAATCCGTGCCAGGCTGGAGAGTGGCGTGCTGAAGCTCGTGTTGCCGCGGCGAAGAGAGGCGGAGCGCACTCGCGTGGAGATCGAGGAGTGACCGCTCCTCATGTGATAACACACATCATATGATGCCACGTAAACAAATATATAAAATGATGATATAGGAGTCATACGAACGCATGATACCTGCTGACAGATTGACGGTGAAGGCGGCGGAGGCGCTTCAGGAGGCAGCGTCCAGGGCACGAGCGGCCGGCAACCCCGCCGTGGAGGACCTCCACCTCCTGGAGGCGTTGCTCGCCCAGGAGGGCGGTGTCGTGGGCCCCATTCTGGCGAAGACGGGCGTGGATGTCCCGGGTCTGGAGGGAGAGCTTCGGGGGCGTTTGGCCCGGCTGCCGACCCAGACGGGCGCGGCACCCGCAGCCAGCCGGGAGCTCGGGCGGGTTCTAGACGAAGCGGACGCCGCCGCACGCGCGATGGACGACCTCTACGTCTCCAGCGAGCATCTGCTCATCGCGCTGGCCGGCAAGGCGGCCAGCAGCACGCGTGAGCTGCTGGCGGAGCAGGGCGCGACACAGGACGCGCTGCGCGGCGCGATCGAGGAAGTCCGGGGACCGCATCACGTGACGGATCAGGATCCGGAAGGGAAGTACCAGGCCCTGGAGCGCTACGGGATGGATCTCACCGAGCAAGCCCGCGCCGGGAAGCTGGATCCGGTGATCGGGCGCGACACGGAGATCCGTCGGGTCATGCAGGTGCTGTCACGCCGCACGAAGAACAACCCGGTGCTCATCGGCGATCCGGGAGTAGGGAAGACAGCGATCGTAGAGGGGTTGGCACAGCGGATGGTAGAGGGGGATGTGCCGGAGTCGCTGCGGGACAAGCGCCTCATCCAGCTCGACATCGCCGCGATGCTGGCCGGAGCCAAGTACCGCGGTGAGTTCGAGGAGCGCCTGAAGGCCTCTCTCAAGGAGATCACCGAGTCCGGTGGGAAGTACGTGCTCTTCCTGGATGAGCTCCACACCATGGTGGGCGCCGGTGCGGCTGAGGGGGCGGTGGACGCCAGCAACATGCTGAAGCCTGCGCTGGCCCGTGGGGAGCTCCGCATGATCGGCGCGACGACGCTGGACGAGTACCGGCAGCACATTGAGAAAGACCCGGCGCTCGAGCGGCGTTTCCAGCCCGTGCTGGTCGGTGAACCGGCCCTCGAGGAGACGATCGCCATCCTCAGAGGGCTCAAGGAGCGCTACGAGGTTCACCACGGCGTCCGAATCACGGACCCGGCGCTCGTGGCGGCGGCCCGTCTCTCGGACCGATACATCGGCGACCGCTTCCTGCCCGACAAGGCGATCGACCTCATCGATGAAGCGGCGGCGCACCTTCGCATCGAGATCGAC
>JBDHFW010000076.1:0-11280 GCA_039590175.1 Gemmatimonadota bacterium
AAAGAGTGCCAGGGTTGCGAGGTCATGATTCCGGACCACACGCACCACTGCCCCCATTGCCGCAAGCGCCAGCCTCGCGGCGAGTGGCAGCTGCAGGCGGTTCTCCTCTCCGCGGCGCTCGTCGCCGCCGTGTCCGTGCTCGCCGAAACGTGCTGAAGCCGGGGCTGCGAGCCCGCGCCTCGCTGCCCGCGCTCGCGGCGCTCGTTCTGGCGCCCTTCGCGGGCCCGGCGCCCGTCACGATCGCCCGGCTCCACTACGACGGAGGCGGCGACTGGTACGCGAACCCCTCGAGCCTCGTGAACCTCCTGGCCCAGATCCGCATCCGAACCGGCGTCCCGGTCTCCTCACGGCCCGTGGACGTGCGGCTCACGGACCCGGATCTCCGTGATCACCCCTACCTCTATCTCACCGGACACGGCAATTTTCGGCTCTCCGACGGGGAGGTCGAGAGTCTTCGAGGCTACCTGGAGGCGGGCGGCTTCTTACACGCCGACGACAATTACGGGCTGGACGAATCGTTCCGCCGGGAGATCCGTCGCGTCTTCCCGGACCGCGAGCTCGTTCAGGTCCCCCTCGACCACCCCGTCTTCCATCTCTTCTACGACCTCTCGGGCGGGCTGCCGAAGATCCACGAGCACGACGGTCTTCCCGCGCAGGGATGGGGGATCTTCCTGGAGCGGCGGCTGGTCGTCTTCTACAGCTACCAGAGCGACCTGGGCGACGGATGGGAAGATGCCGCGGTCCACGGCGACCCCGAGGAGCTGCGCGAGGAGGCGTTCCGAATGGGGGTCAACCTCTTCCTCTACGCGCTGTCGAGCGCTCCGAGCCGATGAGGCGCCGAGGCCGGCGGCGGCCTTCGCCAGCGCGCGGCGAGTCTCGCGACGGCGCCGCTCGACTTGAAAGGTAGCGGCCTAGAGGAAGTACCCGTAGAGAGCCATCATCGCAACGATGATGGCCGTTGCGATCGCGAGCGGGCCGAAGAACAAGCCCCTGAGGTTGGTGTCGTACTTCAGGTGCATGTAGAAGCCGACCACAAGCACGAACTTCACCGCCGACATCACGAGGAGGATCGGAACAAGGACACGGGCCAACGCCTCAACGTAAAAGACCATGACCTCTAGAGCCGTGATCACCCCGAGCACGAGGGCGATCGCGATGTAGGTGCGATGCGAAGCATGCGGCTCCATGCGCGCTCCGTGCGTCACCGCAGCCTCCGAACCGCCACTACCCACGCCATGTGTCTCGCCTGCCATCCTAGTCGCTCGCTCCTCTGGCCATCGCTGCTCAGGCGCCTGTCGCGCCCGACATCAGGTAGATCACGGTGAACAGCACGATCCACACGACGTCCACGAAGTGCCAGTAGAGCCCCGCGACCTCGACGGTCACTGACTTTTCCGGACCGAGTCGCCCCCTGAGAGCCAGCGTCCAGAGCGTCAGCAGCCAGATCACGCCAACCGCGACGTGCGCACCGTGAAACCCTGTCGTGAGATAGAACGTGCCGGCGAACAGATTGCGGCTCAAGCCGAGCCCCTCGTGCGCGAAGTGGCTGAACTCGTAGAACTGCCCGCCGAGAAAGATCAACCCGAGGATCGCCGTGAGCAGAAGAAACAACCGGCTCCCTCGCCGGTCTCCGCGCTGAACGGCCGAGAGGGCGAGAACCATCATCAGGCTGCTCATCAGGAGCACGAACGTCGTCACCGTGATAAACGGGATGTTGAGCAGCTCCTCCTCGTACGGCCCCACGATGCTCTGGTCGCGGTACACCAGGAACGTGGCGATCAGGGACCCGAAAAGCATGCATTCGGATCCGATGAACGTCCACATCAGCATCTTCTCGTTGGGGATGCTGGTGCTCGTTCGCTCCAAAGTCGGCTACTTCCTTCCCGTTGTCATCGCGTGCGCTACCTCACCAGCCTCAGTGGATCGGCTCGAACGACCAGCCGTAGATGCCGACCAACGTGACGGCGACTCCGAACAGGACGAGCGGCAGGCCGACGAGCGCCCCCGCCATGATCAGCAGGAGCCCACCCGCCACGACCAGCGGCCAGAACGATGGGTTCGGCATGTGGAACTCCTCCTCGCCGGGCGGAGGAGGTGCGATCCCATCGTGCCACAGAGGATCCCGGCTCGTGACCCCCGGGGTGTGGTCGAAGTTGTGCGGCGGCGGCGGCGAGCCGATGCTCCACTCCAGCGTCGACGCTTCCCAGGGATTCGCCCCCGCCGTCGCCGCCGTCCGCAGGCTCCGCACCAAGTTCACCAGAAAGACCAGAACGGCGAGGAAGGTGATCACCGCCCCGATCGTCGAGACCAGGTTGAAACCTTCGAAGCCGAGTCCGGCTGGATATGTGAAGGTGCGGCGGGGCTGTCCGTGCAGGCCCGCGAAGTGCATCGGGAAGAAGGTCAGATTCAACCCGAGAAACATCCCCCAGAAATGCACGGCCCCCAGCCGCTCGTTCAGGAAGCGGCCCGTGACCTTCGGGAACCAGTAGTAGACCCCGGCGAACAACCCCAGGATGCTGCCCCCGAACAAGACGTAATGGAAGTGCGCCACGACGAAGTAGGTGTCGGTCTGCTGCAGATCGGCCGGCGCCGAGGAGTGCATGACACCGCTCAGCCCGCCGATCACGAACATGGCGACGAGGCCTATGCTGAAGAGCATCGCGGTTCGGAACCGGAGAGATCCACCCCACATCGTCGCGATCCAGTTGAAGATCTTCACGCCCGTCGGGATGGCGATAAGCATCGTGAGGCCACTGAACGCGGAGTTGGCGACCGGCCCCAGCCCGACCGAGAACATGTGGTGCGCCCACACGCCGAAGCCGAGGAAGGCGATCAGCACGCCCGAGTAGACGACGACCGGATACCCGAACAGCGGCTTTCGCGAGAAGGTCGGGATCACGTCCGAGATGATGCCGAAGGCCGGCAAGATCAGGATGTAGACTTCGGGGTGACCGAAGATCCAGAACAGGTGTTGCCACAGCCGCGGATCGCCGCCTCCCGCCGGCTCGAAGAAGAGCGTCCCGAACATCCGGTCGAACAGCAGGAAGACGGTGCTGATCGTGAAGGGCGGAAACGCCAGGATGATGAGGAACGAGACGACGAACGTCATCCAGGTGAACAGCGGTAGCCGCATGAAGGTCATGCCGGGCGCCCGCAGGTTGATGATCGTCACGATGAAATTCAGCGCCGCCACGATCGAGCCCGCCCCCGCCAGCGCGAGCCCCAGGATGTAGAAGTCCACCCCGTGCCCCGGCGAGAACTGGCTTGACGTCAGGTTGGCGTAGGCGAACCATCCCACGTCCGGCGCGCCGCCCAGGAAGAAGCTCGAGTTCAGGAAGAGGGCACCGAACAGGAACAGCCAGTAGCTGAACGCGTTCAGGCGGGGGAAGGCCACGTCGCGGGCGCCGATCTGCAGTGGCACGATGAAGTTGAAGAAGGCGGCGCTCATCGGCATCACGGCGAACAGGAGCATGGTGACGCCGTGCATAGTGAAAATCTGGTTGTACGCCTGTGCGCTGAGCAGCGTGTTCTCGGGCCCGGCCAGCTGGAGCCGGATGAGCATCGCTTCGATGCCACCGATCAGGAAGAACGCGAGCGACGACACGAAGTAGAGGATCCCGATCCGCTTGTGGTCCACGGTCGTGATCCAGCTCCAGATGCCGCCGGCGTAGGTCCCGCCCGACTTCGCCTCCGCCCCCGGCGATCCGTGAACCCTCGCCTCCGCTGTCGCCATGATCGGTTACTCGAGGCTCAGGAGATAGGCCGCCACCTGGCGAGCCTGCTCGTCGCTCAATCCCATGTCCAACATCAGGTTACCTGGTTTTACTTCGTGCGGCTCGTTAATCCATATCACCAGCTTGTCGGGCGTGTTGTCCAGCGTGCCGGCGGCGATCGTGCTCCGGCTGCCGACGTGGGTGAGATCGGGCCCGAGGATCCCGGCCGCCGTCGTGCCACGGATGGCGTGGCAGGAGATGCAGCCGCCGGCGCCGAAGAAGATCTCCCGTCCGGCCAGCACCGACGGATCGTCCGAGGGCCGCGGCTCGGCCCCCGCCTCCTGCTGGCTCGCCTCCCGCGCTACCCAACGGTCGAACTCCTCGGGCGTGTCGACGAACAGGCGCATGCCCATAAGGGCGTGCGAGGTCCCGCAGAACTCCGCGCACTGGCCCGGATACATCCCCACAGAATCTGGAGTGAACCAGAGCTGGTTCTCCGTTCCCGGGACGAGGTCGCGCTTGCCGGAGACCTGAGGGAACCAGAAGCTGTGGATGACATCGGCGGTCTTGAGCCTCAGATCGGCGGTCCTACCCACCGGAAGGTGCAGCTCGTTGGCCGTCCTCACACCCAGGTCCGGGTAGTTGAACTCCCACCACCACTGATGCCCTATCACTTCGACTCGGACGTCCGAGCTCGGAGGCGGACGATCGATGCGCCACAGGGTGATCATGGTGGGCACGCCGATGAAGATGAGGATGATAGCGGGCGCCAGCGTCCAGCCGATCTCGAGCGCCGTGTTGCCGTGTACGGGCTTCGGTTTGTCGGCGCCCGGTCGCTCCCTGAACCGGATGATCGCGACGATGAGAGCGCCCTCGACGACGACGAGGACGCCCATCGCCCACCAGAAGATCCCGCGGAAGAGCGTGTCGATCTCCCGGGCGACATCGGACTGCGGACGTAATGACGATTGCGGAAAATCGCCACCACACGCCGCCGCCACCAAGGCGATGGCCAGCGTGGCAAACACGAGGATTCGTCGGTGGCCCGGGTACCTTGGGCGCCCGTCGGTCATGTGGTCGTGGTCTATGGCTGCCGGTCGGATCTCATGTGAAAGGATTCACGAGGGGCGACAATACGGATCGCCAGCGGAGCCGTCAAGAATCGTTCTCGATTAGCGAGCGCCCCAGCGACACCTCGTCTCAGCTCTCAGGCCTGTCGTTCAGAGCCGGTGCTGGCGCTTCAGTGGCGAAACAGCCGACGGCCCGTCAGCACCATGGAGATGTCGTGCTCGTCGGCCGCCGCGATCACCTCATCATCGCGAATGGAACCGCCCGGCTGGACGATGGCACGGACGCCGAGCGCGGCCGCCGCATCGATCCCATCTCTGAACGGGAAGAACGCATCCGACGCGAGCACGGATCCCTCCGTCTCGTGTCCCGCGTCACCGGCCTTCCAGCCCGAGAGCCGGACCGCATCAACGCGGCTCATCTGACCGGCGCCCATCCCGATGGTGGCACCCGCACGAGCGAGAAGTATCGCGTTGGACTTCACGCTCTGCACGGCAGCCCAGGCGAAGCCCAGGTCGTCCCACTCCTCGGAAGACGGCGGCCTTTGGGTCGGGACGGTCACGCCTTCGCCGGCTGCCAGCTCCTCGGCGGTCGCCGGGATGGGCGCCGTCTGGAGCAGCAATCCTCCCTGAACCCCTCGCGCATCCATGCCGGGGAAGAGATGCCCCGGATAGGCCTGGAGATCTCCATCCTCGGGCGCGAGAATCCGAATGTTCTTCTTCTGGGTGAGGATTCGCAGGGCAGCTTCCGCGTAGCCGGGGGCGATCAGGCACTCCACGAACAGCTCGCATAGCGCCTCCGCTACCGTTTCCGCGAGCGGCTGGTTGAACGCGACAGTGGAGCCGAACGCCGACACCGGATCGCAGGCAAGGGCTCGCTCAAACGCCTCGGAGGTCGAGCGTCCGACTGCCAGTCCAGAGGGCGTCGTATGCTTGACGATCGCGCAGGCCGCCCGAGAGGCGTCGAGATACGGCGCGATCGCGCCCAACGCGCCATCCACGTCCAGGAGGTTGTTGTAGGACAGCTCCTTGCCGTGCAGCTGCTTCAGCGCGGCCGCTCCAGACGGCCGCCTCGACGCGTCCCGGTAGAAGGCCGCCGCCTGATCCGGGTTCTCCCCGTAGCGCAGCTCCTGGATCCGCACGAGAGAGACGATCGCCTCTGCCGGAGGCCCGCTCTGCTCGAGCCCGAAGGAGCGCAGATAGCTCGCGACCGCCGCGTCGTAGACTGACGTATGCGCGTAAACGCTGGCGGCGAGACGCCGTCTCTGGTCGCCGTGCTCCTCGCCCTTCGCCTCCGCGTCCAGCAGCGCCAGGACTCTCTCGTAGTCCGCCGGATTGCAGGCGACGACGACGTCCCGGTGGTTCTTGGCGGCCGCACGCAGCAGCGTCGGCCCTCCGATGTCGATCTGCTCGACCGCCTCCGCCAGGGTCACGTCAGGCCTCGCCACCGTCTGCCGGAACGGATACAAGTTCACGGCCACGAGATCGATCGGCTGGATGCCCTCCCGGTCCAGAGCTTCCATGTCCTCGTTAATCGACCGGCGCGCCAGGATGCCCGCGTGCACCGCCGGATGGAGCGTCTTCACCCGGCCGGCCAGCATCTCGGGATAGCCCGTGAGCTCTCCGATCGAGCGGACGGGTACTCCGGCCTCGGCGAGTGCGGCCGCCGTGCCGCCGGTGGACACGATCTGCCACCCACGGTCCACGAGAGCCTGCGCCAGCTCGACGACCCCGATCTTGTCGGAAACGCTGACGAGCGCGGTCCTGTGTTCAGCCATATCAGCCATCTTGTTGCTCGGTATTCGTCAGGTTATTCGGCGCGGCCGGAGGAAACCGACCTCACCGACTCGAGCGTCGTCACGCCGTCGTCCGGACCGGCTCTGAACGTCTCCGCGCCGTAGAGCGGAGGGACCCACTCGGCGCGACCGGCGGAAGAGAGGCTCAGCCTACCCCGCGCGATGCCCGAGACGACTGCCGGAAGCAGGCGATGCTCCACCCGCAGAACGCGAGCGGCCAACGCGTCGGAGTCGTCACCCTCCATGACAGGGACCGGCCACTGAGCGACGATGGGGCCCCGATCGTACTCCTCGCTCACGAAGTGGATCGTGACGCCGCTCACCTTGCAGCCTCGATCGATCACGGCCTCGTGGACCCGCCGACCGTACATGCCATGACCGCCGAAGGATGGCAGGAGGGCGGGGTGGATGTTGATCATCTGGCCCCAGAACGCGCGCACGACCGAGGCCGGAATCAACCGAAGGTATCCGGCGAGCACCACCAGCTGGGCGTCCGCCTCCCCCAGGCGGCGCAGCAGAAAGGCCTCATCGCTCTCCGGTTCTTCCACGGGACTCAGGGCGGTCGCTGGCAACACTTCGGCCCGGACTCCCGCCTCTCGCGCCCGGTTCAGCGCCCGGATCCCGGGTCGGCTCCCGATGACGAGTTCGACGCGAGCCGATGGGTCGTCGCCGAGGTTGAAGCGGTCCAGGAGAGCCTGGAGGTTGCTCCCCGAACCGGACGCGAGCACCCCGACGCGAAGGGGCCCGCTCACAACGCCTCCAAGGCTTCCGATACCACGCGCGCGACATCCTTCTCCTCACCGGGACGGATGGTGCGGAAGTCCACGCAGAACAGATCGTCTTCAATGCGACCGATGAGGGGCGGCGTCGCCGCCCGACAGCAGCGTTCCAGAGAATCGGGCCGCCTGCCCGTGGCGCACCAACCGGCCGACTCGAGGGTCAGCTCCGGGTACGCGCCGCCTCCGACGACCGCGCGCATCGACCGGATATCCAGCGCCTCCCGCGCGACAGCGGAACAGAATGCGAGCCCGGCTTCGGCGCGCGCCCGAACCGATCCGGGCGCCTCCCTCAGCATGGCCACGGCCGGGATCCGCTCGGCCGCGGCAGCCGGGTTCGCATAGAGACGCAGGGTCGCCTCCAGGGCGGCCAGCGTCAGCTTGTCGACGCGGAACGCACGAAGGAGCGGGTTGCCCAGCAGGCGGTCCATGATCTCTGTCGAACCGTGGATGATTCCCGCTTGCGGCCCTCCCAGAAGCTTATCGCCACTCCAGGTTACGACATCCGCTCCGGCGGCCGCGGCCTCTCTGGGACCCGGCTCCGCGGGCAGGAGCGGCAGCAGATCGGAGAGGAGAAGACCCGAGCCCAGATCGTTGGCGACCGGAACGTCTTCCCGCCGACCCAGGGCCGTCAGCTCCGCCAAAGGCACATCCTCCACGAAGCCCCGGATTCGGTAGTTGGACGGGTGAACCTTGAGGATTAGGCCGGTTTTCGGCCCGATCGCACGGCGATAGTCCTCGATCCGCGTGCGGTTCGTCGTACCCACCTCCACCAACTCGCCGCCGCTGCGGGCGATGATCTCGGGGATGCGGAACGACCCGCCGATCTCGATCAGCTCGCCGCGCGAGACGATCACCTCGCGACCGAGGGCCAGCTCGTTCACGACGAGCGAAACCGCCGCCGCGTTGTTGTTCACGACCAGCGCCGCCTCGGATCCGGTGAGACGCCGCACCAGGTCGCTGCAATGCGCGTAGCGACTGCCGCGCCGCCCGGTCGCCAGGTCGAACTCCAGGTTGCTGTAGCCGCCCGCAACCGGCTCGAGCGCCTCGAGCACCGCAGACGCCAGGGGAGCTCGGCCGAGGTTCGTGTGGAGGACGACGCCCGTCCCGTTGAGCACCCGGCGGAGACCGGGGACCGCCTGCTCGCGGAGCCGGGCTCCGGTCGTCTCTAGGATCGCGGTCGGGTCGGGGATAGATCGGCCGGCCGTCGCCCGGACCCTCTCGTCCGCGATCACCTCACGAAGAACCCGCTTCACCTCGTCACGACCGAAGCTCTTCGACCAGCTGACGGCCCGGTCGTCGGCGAGGAGCGCATCGACAGACGGAATGCAACGTCGGAGGTCGCTCACGGGCTCGCGCCTTCGTCTCCGCCCTCTCCCCCTTCATCCCCCTCATCCGGTTCACCAGCCGGGTCACCCTGGTCCTGCTCGGCCCCGCCGTCCTGCGTTTCCACGTCGCCCTGCTCTTCCATCAGGGGGTAGGAGAACGTCGTGTCGACCCCGACCTCCAGGAGGCGCAGGTTGACGATCCTGTCCAGGATCAGTCGGTACGTCCCCGATTCCAGAGGTGTGGCGAGCTGGATTCGCAGCGTCTGAGAGGGAAGCTTCTCCTCCTCGGGAGGCGTATCCTCCTCCTGGGCTGGGGGTTCAGCTTCCGCAGCCGCAGCCAGCGAGTCGACTTCCACGGCGTCGTCTACCAGGGAGTCGGCTTCGGCGGCAGCGTCATCCGGCGAAGGCCCTTCTTCCTCAGCTGCCGCCGTGTCGGGAGGAGCAGGCTCGGCGGCCGCCGTGTCCCGAAACGTTTCCGCCGGAGCCCGGTCCCCGCGCCGCTGCCGTCCTCGGGGCACCTCCACCTCCAGGCGCACCTCCTCGACCTCCCATCTCGCTCCGCTCTCCACTTGCCGCAGGAGGAGGCCTGCGGCCGAGAAGTCCTGCTCGGGATCCAGGTAATCGTCGAACTTCAGCTCCAGCGCGAGGTCGTCCACGCTCTGGATGAGGCCCAGAAGCGGCGGGGTCGTGTCCGGCTCGACGACCCGGAAGCTCAAAGCGGCGATCCCGGCGGGCTCCAGCTCGAAACGCACGCTGTCATACGGCTCGAAGAGGCGCTCGAGCCGGAGGTTGCTGTTCAGGTCCTGGAAGGCGAAGGACCAGTAGTCATCGGGAGGCAAGTACGGCAGCTCGAACGCCCCCTGCCGGTCCGTCAGGGCGCCGTACGGAATCGAGTCGCCGGCCAGGTTGTAGAAGAGCACTCTTCCCGGCGAAAGGGGTTCCCCGTCCACGCGCTGACGAACCTCGCCCGTGACCCGCGTCGCTGACAACTCCGGTCCGGTGGAGAAGACCAGCTCGATCGGCTCCTCGGTGCGGTTCCCGAGAAGATCGGCGATGCCCTCGGGGATCCGGAAGTAGTACACGACGCCGTCGGCCCAACCGTCGGATGGGCTGATCTTGATGTTCGAGAAGCCCGACGACACCTGATACCGGTCGGCCGGGGACGCGACCAGGTTCTGCTCCAGGCTCCTGGCGCCGGTGATCGGCTCGTCGAACCGAATCTCGGCACTCCCGTCGAAGCCGGGCACGATCGAGTTCCTGTCGGGATTGAACTCGCGGACGGAGGGCGGAACTCGATCGGGGCGGGCTCCCGGCGGCGGCTCCTCCCTGGCGCAAGCCATCCCGAGCGCCGCCACGGTCAGTCCGACGGCCGCGCCGGTTAGTCTCTTCGATGGGTGGGGGGACGCGTCGAGCACTCGATACGGCCTCAACCTTCTCCGAGCGCGCGTCTCTTCTCGACGAGGAGCCCTCGGCGCTCCTCGAGCGACATCTGCTTCTCGCGCTCGCGCCTTACCACCTCCTCGGGAGCCTTCTCCCGAAACGCCGGGCTCTCGAGCCGCGCACGGGAGCCCTCCAGGAGGCCTTCGAGCCGGAGCAACTCCTTTTCCAACCGCCCGAGCTCTCGGTCTACATCCACGACGTCGGCAAGCGGCAGGAAAAGCTCGGCCCCCGACTGCAGCACTGCGTGTGCGCCGGGCTCGGCGGGAAGGTCATCCGCCTCCTGAAACACCGCCCGGGCGAGTCGGGATATCCCCTGCCCCTCGGCAGCCATCGCTGCCGCCAGAACCGGCGGAGCTCCGCGCACGAGAACGGTGAGCTGCCGCGACGGGTCGATCCCGTACGCGGCACGGAGGTTCCGAACCTGACCGACCAGCTCCTGGAGTCCGGTGAAAGCGGCTTCCGCCGCAGCGTCTTCCCACGAGTCAGGCGGCTCGGGCCACGGCCCTCGCACGATCGTGTCCTCGTCGTTTCGGCCCGGAAGACGGGTGGCGATCGCCTCGGAAACAAAGGGCATGATCGGGTGCAGGAGGCGCATCCAACCGTCCAGCGCGTGCGCCAGGGTCGTCGAAGCGGCTGATCGGCTGGCTTCGCCGCGCTCGCCTCCCAGCCGCAGCTTCGCCAACTCGATGTACCAATCCGCCAGCTCGCCCCAGCCGAACTGGTAGACAGCCGCCGCTGCATCGTGCAGTCGGAAGGCCTCCAACGCCTCGGTGACCTCTCTGGTGGTGCCGCGAAAGCGGCTCAGAATCCACCTATCCGCCAGTTCCAGCTCACGATCCTCGGGGGTCGCCGCAAGATCCTCCTCGCTCAGGTACGGCAAGGCGAAGCGGGCGGCGTTCCAGATCTTGTTCGCGAAGTTCCGGCCCACCGCGAACGCGGCATCCAGATCCTGATAGTTGAGCTGGATGTCGGTCCCCATCGCGGCGCCGCTCAGGACCGTATAGCGCATCGCGTCGGCGCCGAAGCGCTCCACGACCTCCAGCGGGTCGATGCCGTTCCCGAGGGACTTGGCCATCCTCCGTCCGAGGTGGTCCCGGACGGTCCCGTGGATGACCACGTCCGTGAACGGGAGCTCGCCGATGAACTCGAGACCCATCATC
>JBDHFW010000077.1:0-16518 GCA_039590175.1 Gemmatimonadota bacterium
CACGGAAGAGCTCATCCCCGGCTTCCGCTTCGACAGCTGCGCGCACCGGCTCGGGCACCTGGATCGGCGCGTGGTCCGCGACCTCGGGCTCGGTGGCCACGGGCTGCAGGTTCGGCGTCCGGATCTCATGGCCCTAGCACTCCTTCCAGGCGGTGACCACCTCGCCATCTGGCGGGACCCGGAGGTGACGGCGGAGGAGATTCGACGTCACTGCTCCGACGATGCGGCGCGGTGGTCGCGCTTCGGCGCCGCGATGGCGCCCGCGGTTCGGTTTCTGGGACACGTGGCGGCGGCGACGCCTCCCGAGCTTCCACCGACGGCCTCGCGGGACCTCCTCGCCTTCATGGAGATTGGCCTGCGCCTGCGCCGCACGGGGCGGCGGGAGATGACCGAGATCCTGCGCGTTCTGCCGATGTCGGCCGCCGAGCTGCTGGATGAGTGGTTCGAGTCGGAGCCGCTGCGGGGTTTCCTGGCTGCCCTCGGCGTGACCGGGCTGTTCCTCGGCCCGCGGGCGGCCGGCACGGCCTACCTGCTGCTCGGCGGTCTGTCGCCGGACGCCGAGGTGCTACGTCCGACCGAGCTCGTCACGGGCGGGATGGGTGGTCTCACTGAAGCGCTGGCGAGCGCCGCTCAGGCCAACGGCGCCAGCATTCGCACCGGCGTCGAGGTCGAGCGGGTTCGCACCGGGGGCGGGAAGGTCACGGGGGTCGCGCTGACCGACGGCGAGGAGATCGACACCGCTCGGGTCGTGTCCAACGCGGATCCCAAGCGCACCTTCCTCGGGCTCGTCGAGCCGACGGAGCTGGATCCCGAGTTCGTCAGGAAGGTGAAGAACATTCGCACCCGAGGGGCGTTCGCGAAGGTGCACCTGGCGCTGGCGGAGCTCCCCCGATTCGAGGGAACGGCCGCCCGCCCGGAGCTCCTCGAGGGGATCATCCGAATCAGCCCCAGCCTCGACTACCTGGAGCATGCGTACGACGACGCCAAGTACGGAGGGGTCTCCCGATCCCCCTACCTCGAGGCTGTCATCCCCTCCTTGACCGACCCGACCCTCGCTCCCCCGGGCCAGCACGCGATGTCGATCTATGTCCAGTACGCTCCCTACGAGCTGAAAGCGGGTTCCTGGGACGCGGACAGGAGAGAGGCGCTGGGCGATCGCGTCGTGGAGATGCTCTCCACGTACGCGCCGGGCATCGACGAGGCGATCCTCGACCGGCACGTGACCACGCCGGCCGATCTCGAGGAGGTGTACGGGCTCACGGGAGGGTGCATATCGCACGGGGAGATGGCCCTCGACCAGCTCTTCTTCATGCGGCCCGTCCCCGAGTGCGCCCAGTACCGGACGCCTATCCAAGATCTCTACCTGTGCGGCGCCGGCACCCATCCGGGCGGTGGTGTCAGCGGCGCGGCCGGGTACAACGCCGCGCGGGAGGTGCTTCGGGCCGACAAGCGTTCCCGCTAGCCCCGTTCCAGGGGCCGGGTCAAGCACGTCGGGCCACCCAGTCCCTTGAGGCTTATCTCCTTCCCCGGTAGCACGTGAACCTCCACGCCCTCGGATTTGAGTCGCGCACGGGTCACCGGATTCCCCGCCACCGCAACGCACCGGCGCGGAGCCAGGGTGAGAAGGTTGCAGCCGAGGGAATCGAATTCGCCCTCGGATGTTTCGACGAGCCAGGTTCCGCGCGCCAGCAGCCACTCGCGGAAGGACACCGGTAGCAACGGCGAGTAGACGAGCGCCAGGTCTCTATCGATCGGGCTCAGCACGGACATCAGGTGAAAGACGTCGTTCGGGCCACGGTAGTGGGGTAGCGGGACGACGATCAGCTCGTCGATGCTGTCGCCCAGGATCTCCTGGAGCTGGCGGATCCCCTCCTCGTTCGTCCGATAGCCGCGCCCGACGGCGAGCGTCCGGTTATCAATCCACACGACGTCCCCGCCCTCGAGGATGCCGTCTCCGGTGATGGCGCCTCGAATCCGGAGTCCCCATTCGACCACCGCTCGCTCCAAGGCCCCCGGCTCGGCCCGCCGCTCATCCTTCCCCATGTTGCACAGGATCAGGCCGTCGTCCGTCGCGACCGCGGCGTCCCGCACGTAGAGAGAGTCCAGGCCGACATCATCGTCTCGAGGAAGGAAGAGGACCTCGATCCCGAAGCCGTCGAGCAACTCGACCAGGGCGTCGTACTCGTCCGCGGCACGGTGGAGCTCGGGGCGGCCCAGATATCCCAGGTCCCGCCACTGGCGAGCGATCGACAGGTCGCTGACGAATGCCTCGCGCGGGTGCTTCAGCACCATACGCCGAACGGCTCCGATCTCGGACTGGGCGCTCATGGCTCAGAGATAACCTCCTGCGTCCAGGCGAGACCAGGGATACGGAGGCATGGCAGGGGATTGCCCGGGAGCCGGCGGCTCCCATACCCTTCGGGCCGACTGCGCTAATCGTCCCGTCCCATCCCAAGGAGGCTCACATGAAGTCGCGACTCACCCTCGCGGCGGCGGTCGCCGCTCTGCTGGCGCCGCTGCCCGCTCTCGCCCAGGAAGAAGAGCCCGATCCCGCCGTCTTCGGCCTGTACTTACACTGCAACGAGTCGAGGGAGGCTCGAGCGGACACGATCGTCGCCGAGAGCATCGGGCCGATCCTGGATCGACACATGGCGGCCGGCGCCATCAGCGCGTGGGGCTGGTACACTCACCATACGGGCGGCCACTGGCGCCGCCTCCTCTACATGGTGTCGGCCGACGTTCCCTCTGTCATGGCCGCTCGCGACGCCGTCATCGAGGACATGATCGCCGAAGCCGGGGAGGCGACGGGCGAGCTGACCCAGGTCTGCCCCTCCCACGACGACTACGTCTGGACGATGGCCGCGGCCTCTGATCCCACGCTCGCGCAGGGTCGTCCGTCCGTGGCGATGTCCACGTACATGGTGTGCGATTTCACAGAGGAAGACCGCGCGTCCCGCATCGTCGAGAACGTCTTCGCGGACGTGTACAACAAGCACGTGGAAGAGGGGACCATCACCGGCTGGGGCTGGCTGGAGCACAACATCGGCGGCCAGTACCGCAGGATCTCGGTGATCGACGCCGTGGACCTGAGCTCTCTGCTCGCCGCGAGAAGCGCGATCTTCGAGGATCTCTTCGAGGAGAACCCGATCGCTCTCGACCGGTTCAGCCAGATCTGCGACTCGCACACCGACTACATTTGGGAGATGCAGATCACCAAGCCGTAGCCCACTGTAGCCGCACGCCCACACGAGAGTGGGCAGTGTCGACTCGGGCCGTTGGTCAGAAAGCCCCGCTCCGGCGGGGCTTTCGCTTTGCGGCTCATACGGGACGCGGATTCGGTATGGATCTCCGCGATCCCATGGATGTTCTATAGATCATGCCTCGTCGCCTCGTCGCTCTCCTCGTCCTGCTGGTGCTGCTGCCAGCCGCCTGCGGGGGCGGGGATTCGCCGGAGGGCCCGCCCGGGCCGCCTCCCCCAGCCGCCGAGCCCCGTACGTACGCGATGGGGTGGGGCGTGACGCCGCCGGAGCCCACCGAGGAGAGCATCATCGCGACCGCGCAGGCGATGGCCGAGGTGGCGGAGTACGCGATCATCCAGCGGTCCGTGCCCTGGGCGCGCCTTTTCGCCGGCGAGGAGCTCGAGGATCTGGTGGCCGAGACGAAGGGTCTCGCCGACTTCCTGGAGGCTCTGGGACTCGAGATCGTCTTTCTCCTCGATCCCCTCGACGGGCTCGATCGAACCTCCGAGCCGCCCGAGCTCGCAGAGGCGGGCCGCAGCATCCTTGAGCCGGAGATCCGGGCGATCCACGAGGCCTACGCCCTGGCGATCGCACGGGAGATACGACCCGTCTATTACGGCCTTGCCTCCGAGATCAACACGATGGCCGCCCATGGAGACCCCGTCTTGTACGCGGAGATGGTGGACCTGATCAACACGCTGTCGCCGCTGATTCGGACGATCATCCCGTCCGCGGCGATCTTCGTCTCCTTCCAGGTTGACGACGCCTGGAACCTCTTCCCGTTTCCGCCGCCCCACATCGATCACTTCGCTCTCGTCGACGACTTCGACATCGATGCGCTGGGGCTATCCTCTTATCCAGTATTCGTTTGGGACTCTCCCGCCGAGATCCCCGACGACTACTTTTCGCGATTCCGAGACGTCACGGATCTGCCGCTTATCCTGGTGGAGGGAGGCTGGAGCTCCGAGGACGTGGGTGGGTTACAGGGGAACGAGGGGGAGCAGTCGGAGTTCTTCGGCCGCTTCGAGGAACTGCTGGACGGCGTGAATTCTCCGCTCTGGGTGATGCTGATCTTCGCGGACTTCGACGTGACGACGTTCGGGCTACCCCCGGACCGGGAGGCTACGCTGGCTCTGTTCGCGTCGATGGGAATCGTCGACAGCCGGCTCGAGCCGAAGCCCTCCTACGCCGTCTGGGAAGAGATCATCTCGAGGCCGCTGGCACCCTGACCGACAGGGACTATCCGGCCGAAACGGCCTCCACGGCGGGCATGCCTCCGTTCACCTTGTTGAGGTATGCGTTCGGGTCGTGGTGCAGCGCGCCCTCGGGCAGCCACTCCCACATCGGCCCGAGCTCGTTTCGCAGCCGATCGACGTAGAAGGAGGGCAATTCCCGCGTCTCGCCTTCGAAGAACCTCCGCATCGAGAGGTCGCTCTCCAGCCCGTTCAGCAGGGTCGCGTAGTACTTGGCCCGGCCGAAACCCTCGGACGAGATCGCCCGCACGACGTTCATCCAGGTTGCGAAGCCGCGTTGGGTCGCCTTCGCGCGACGGGCGATCGCCTTCCACGAGAAGCTGTACTTGGTGAGACCGATCACCTGCTCGTAGAACTCGGGCCAGTCGTAGTTCTTCGGGCGGACGTTCATCGCCTGGTGGTTGTTCTGGAAGTGGAACGGGAACGGCAGGACCCGGCCCTCCCTCTGGAACTCCAGGTTGAGCGGAGCGGCCTCCCCGAACGCCGAGAGCAGCGAATAGCCCGGGAAAGCCCCGGGGGCGAGGTCGATGAACCGTTTGGTGAGCTCGAACGGCTCCGCTCCGGAATCGCAATCGAGCCCGAGAACGAAGTTGGTCTGAACGTAGGGGATGTAGTCGAGGATCAGGTTCACATGGTCCGACACCTTCCTGACCTTCTCCATCCCCACCTCACTGCGCATCTTCGACTTATCTCCCAGCGTGTACCATGACTCGACGCCCGGGAGTATCGCCTTGAAACCCGCGTCGCGCAGACGCTTCAGTCGCGGCTCCGAGAGGAGCGACAGGCTGCTCTCGGCCCCATGGGTGAGGTTGCCGCCGGCGCTTCCTTCCTCGATGGCGTCCATGTACTCGTCGAAGCGCACGCCGAAGTTGGGGTCGTGCCATCCGACCCACGCGTTCGGCATCTCGCCGACGAGGAACTTCAGATCTTCCTTGATCTGCTCGGTTCCGAGCGGCTGGTACTTGATGGTCGAGTCGATGCAGAAGCTGCACGTGTAGGGGCAGCCGAGGCTGGCGATCATCGGCACGCCCTTCACCTTCGTGGGTGCCTTGTCCAGCGTCGGCTTGATGTACTTCCAGCGCTCTCTCACGCCCGGCAGATGTCGGGGTTGCTGATTCGCGCTCAGATGGACCCCGAACGGGCGGTGCGGGGCGTGATCACGCAGCACTTCCTCGATGATCGAGCGGTCGGTGAGTCCGAGGACGTAGTCGAAGTACTTTCGCGCGTCGTCCGGATAGCAGCGGGCATGCGGCCCGCCGAGGACGGTCACAGCTCCCCGGGAGCGGAACATGTTGCTCACGGCGTAGGCGAGCTGCCCGGCTTGCGAGAAGGCGCTTATGAAGATGATGTCGGTGTCGGAGGGCAGCTCCTCGACGAGGTCTTCGAAGCCCGTAAAGCACACGTAGTGAACGTCATGCCCCATCTCCTCGACCCAGGCCGCGACCGCCTGCGGCATGAGCCCGGCCAGGCTGGGATGCAGAACACGGGCGTAAAGCGCCTTCGTGGGGGCCCTGGCAACGAGGTCGACGACACCGACGCGGAGCCTCTTCAAGAGCGCTCCAAGCCGGCCGCGAGGTCGGTCGCAATAGCTGTCACTAAGTACCTTTATGAGATGGGAGCGCGGGATCCCGAGCTTCAGGCGCTAATCCGTGAACCCATGACTATACCACAATTAGCGCCGATTGTCTTGCGCGGGCTCAGTCAGCTCGCAGCGCCACGAGCGGATCCACCGAGGCGGCCCGACGGGCTGGCAGGAAGCTGGCCAGCAGCGCCACGCTGAAAAGCGTCACGAGCACGAGGCCTACGGTAGCGGGATCCATCGGGCTCACGCCGAAGAGCAGCGCCCGCATCAGGCGCGTGAGACCGAAGGCGCCGGCCAGCCCGACCGCCAAGCCAATCGCGGCGATCGCTGCGCTCTGTTTCACCACCATGCCGCTCACGGCCGCCGACTGCGCGCCGAGGGCCATCCGAACCCCGATCTCCCGGGTGCGCCGGGTCACGTCGTAGGACATCACCCCGTAGATGCCGATCGCGGCCAGCAGCAGAGCTATGGCGGCGGCGACGGCCAGCAGCAGCATCGCGAACCCGAGTTGAGAGGTGGACTCGGAGACCACCTCCTCCATCGTCAACACGTCCGTAATGGGGAGATTGGGGTCAAGCTCTCGGACCTGGGCGCGGACGAGCGGGGCGAGCGTGACCGGTTGGGCCTCGGTCCGAAGAACGAGGCTCATGGTCAGCGGCCAGAACACGTCCTCCAACTCCTCCAGCCCCGTGACCGGGTAATAGATGATCGGCGCGGGTTCCTCCGGCAGCGTGTAGTCTCGGACCCCTCCGACCACGCCCACTACCTGGAACCACGCTGGCTCGTCGTCCGCCAGGCTCGGGTGGACACGCTTCCCGAGCGCGCTCTCGCCCGGCCAATGCCGCTCGGTGAACGGCCGATTGACGACGACCGCCCGCGTGTCGGCGACATGATCCGTCCGATCGAAGGTCCGGCCTTCCAGCAGGGGCACCCCGAGCGTCTCCAGGAAGCCCGTCGTCACGTACTGCGTGTTCGACACGGGCGGAAGATCCCCCGGAGCGACGGGGTGATCCGCGATGGAGACGATGTTCATGTTGTGCCCGCTCTGGCTGAGCGGGAGCTTGGTGCCGGCTCCGACCTGGGTGACGCCCGGAAGCCCCTCCAGTCGCTCGATAAGCTGGCCGTAGAATCCCCCGACGGACGCCCGCGAGTCGTACTCGGCGTTCGGCAGGGACACCCTGAACGTGAGCATGCCCTCGGCCTCGAAGCCGGGATCCACCTCCCGCACCTTCTGGAAGCTCCGAGTCATGAGGCCGGCCCCGGCGACGAGAACGAACGCCATCGCCAGCTGTGACAGCACGAGGAGCTTTCGAGCGCGGTCGCGCTCGCGTCCCGTCCCGCCGCCACGGCCCCCCTCCTTGAGCGCCATCACCGTGTTCGCCCGTGCGTAGCGCAGGATAGGGAAGGAGCCGAACAGCAATCCGGCCAGGAGGGAGATCACCAACGTGAACGCGAGCACGGTCCCGTCGATGCCGATCGCCTCCAGCCTGGGAATGCTGTCGGGGCCCAGCAGCACCAGCATCCGTGTCGCCGCGAAGGCCAGCAGCAGACCCAGGGCGCCGCCGGCCAGGGCGAGGATCAGGCTCTCCGAGAGGAAAAACCGCGCAAGGCGCTTCCTCCCCGCTCCCAGCGCCACCCGCAGCGCGACCTCCCTGTGCCGACTTTGCGCCCGGACCAGGAAGAGGCTTGCCACGTTGGCGCAGGCTATCAGCAGGACGAAGAACACGGTCCCGAGAAGGATCCAGAGCGACCGCTCCAGATTCTCGTCTCCGATCACGTCCTCGATGAGCGGATGGACGATCGCCTCCATCTGCGCGGTCTCCATCATCTGCGCGGTAAGGAAGTCGCCCGGATACGCCTCCGGAAGCCGCGCCCTCAGACGATCCAGATCGCGTTGGGCGCTCTCCACGGACTCGCCGGGCTTCAGGCGGCCGACGGAGAACCACCGGTAGCTGCCGGTGGTGGCCTCGGCGGGGTCAATTTCGAGGGCCGTCCAGAGCTCGGAATCGCTGACCGGGAGAGAGAAGCCGGCGGGCATGATGCCGATCACCCGGTGGGCTTCGCCGTCGATGAGGACCGTGCTGTCCAGGATCCCGGGGTCGCTTCCGAACCTCCGGCTCCACAGGCCGTGGCCGAGGATGGCGACCGACTCGGCATCGGGCTCGTTGTCGGTCTCGACGAAGCTTCGGCCCTGCTCCGGAACGATCCCCAGGGTCGAGAACAGGGTGGAGGTCACGAACGCAGCGTCGACGCGCTCCGGCTCCTCTCCGCCGGTCAGGTTCACCGACCTGTTTCCGAAGATCCCCATCCCGTCGAGGGTCCGGTTCTCGCTCCGGTAGAAGAGGTAGGTGCCGTCGGATTGCTCGAACAGCGGGATGTCGATGCCCGGAGCCGTGTGCCACAGGCCGGCGAGGCGGTCCGGATCGGGATAGGGAAGGGATTGGAGCAGGATCCCGTTGACGGCGCTGAAGATCGCCGTGTTGGCTCCGATGCCGATCCCGAGGGTCAGCACCGTTATGGTCGTGAAGCCGGGGCTGCGCGCCAGCCTCGTAAGGGTTTGCCGAAAGCCGCCTCTGCCGCCGCCTCTGCCGCTGCCCGTCATCTCTCCGCTCGCCGTCGTGATTGCCTGTATGTCCCGCCTCCGGGTCCGCGCCCGCACGGGAGCGAGTCATGACATCAACTACGGAGAGGCGGCCAGGCCGGTTTCGGTTGGAGCGGCAGGTGCGCCGGGTGGTGGGGTGACAACCGGCTGGGCGCTATGCGGCGGGCTACTTCTTCACGCCGTGGACGACCACGAACTCTCCGGGTATCCGGTAGCCTTCATCCGACCGGAAAGGCTCGATCGAGGCCAGATACTCGGCATGAGCCTCTGCGCGAGTTTCGTCGTCGAAGCGCGAGTATGCCATCGCGACGGGTCCGCCCGCGAACGCAGCGCCCATGGCGGAATCGGCCCCGTCGTACTCGAGGACCGTGGTGATCCGCTCGCAGGCGACCTCCCCGAATCCGGCGGCCTCGTACGTCATGGAGAGGGCCTCGCCGGTTCCGAGTTGGAAGAAGAGCGGGCAAACCTCGGTGCTCACCCGCGAGTCGACGATCGGAAAGATCTCTGCCCAGCCACAGTTCTTTCGGGCTCCCCACACCGCGCACACCGCACGCCCTCCTGGCTTCAGCACCCGGAGCATCTCCTGAAGTGATCGAAGCGGATCAGGTACGTACATGAGGCCGAGGCCGCAGAGCACGGCGTCGAAGTGGGCGTCGGGGAAGCGGACATCCTCCGCGTCCATCCGATCGAAGCCGACGTGGCGGAGTCCGAGCTCGGTGGCTCGCTCCGCCACGAGCTCCACCATCCTCTGCGAGATGTCCGTGCCGACCACCTCCCCGCTCGATCCGACCGCGTCGGCCGCGGGCAGCGTCACGAGTCCCGTTCCGCAGGCCAGGTCCAGCACCCTCTCGCCCTCCTCGAGCTCGGCCATGCGGAGCAGCAGGGCCTGGGCGGGCTCGAGCTGGCATCCCCAGTAGCCCTCGTAGTAATCGGCCGACCTGTCCCAGCCGTAGCGCTGAATCCGGCGTTGGAGCCTGTCATCCATTCTCGGGCCTCACATACTTGACCTCACGGCGAACGAGCTGTGGCTCCGTGAAGATCTTCAAGTACACGCAGTGAGCCTCGGCGTCCTCGAGGGCCGCGAGCACCTCCGACTCCGGCGCGTCGCTCGTGACCGAGATGACGTAGCGGACTTCGCCGTACGCGACCGGGACGGTCTCATCCATGCCGTACTGGCCGCGCACATCGTAATCGGCCTGCACCTCGACTTCGAGCGACGTGATCGGGACACCGCGCCGGGAGGCCCAGAGGCCGTACGCGATCGCCAGGCAGGAGCCGAGCGCGCCGCGGCCCAGCACTCCCGGGTCCGGTCCCCGGCCCTCGCCTCCCCCCTTGGAGCTCATGTCCACGGTGAGGTTCCAGGATCCGTCCTGCACCTCGCAGGTCAAGCCATCGATCATGCGCACCCTGGTGATCGCGGTGCCCCGGCCGACCGTGTCGCGCCGCTCCATGGCCTGCACGCCTCGCTCCACCGCCGTACGGATCTTCTCCGCCTTCTCGGCCGTGATCACGGGAGCGAACCCTGCCGTCGCCTTTTCCATGACCTCTCCGGTACCTCGGGTATCATCCATCATTCGGAGCAGGATTCGTCAGAACCTCGACGCGGTGAGCTCCACGTCGGCTCCTGACCATGCTTCGCGGAACCGGCCCTCCGCCTCGTCCGCCGCGGCGGCCTTCCCCTGCGCCCGCAGCGCCTGCGTGAGCCCGAACAGCGCCCAGCCGTTCTCGGGGAAGCGCTCGAGATCCTGGAGGTAGACTTCCTCGGCCTCGGCCGGGAGCCCCGCCTCGAGAAGAGCGCGGCCCAGTGAGTGGCGCACCGGAACATACCAGAGGGGCGGCTCCTCGTAGATCATGCCATCCTCGATCTCGGCCGCCGTGCCGAAGCGCTCGACCGCACCCGCCGCGTCGCCGGTGCGGAGCGCGAGCTCACCCGCCAGGCAGTGCCGAGCGATCGTGATGACGGCGTTCGGGCCCTGCTCCTCCTCCGGGATCTCGTGCTCGGCCATGAGGCGATCGATCGCGTCGAGCTCGGCGGCGGCCTCCGCGCCGCGCGCGGTCGCGGCGAAGGCTACGCCGCGCGCATAGTGGGCCATCGTGGTGGCCGTTTGGAGGTCCGACGCGGGCATCGGCGCCTGGAGCACCTCCTCCCAGCGACCGAATGTCAGGTGAGCGAGCTGTGGAAGGACTACCACGGTCTGGATCCAGTAGATCTGCGCCGCCACGTCGTGCGGCACCTTGGGAGCCACCGTTCGGGCTGCGCCGATCGCCTTCTCGCTCATGCCCGCCATTGTCGCGGCGAACCACATGAAGTGGTAGTTGTGCGGGTAGTAGGCACTCGGATACAGGCCCACCGGTCCCTGATCCTGGATGTATCCCTCGTCCGCGTGCACGGCGTGCTCGTTCGCGCGGACCGCATCGGCGTAGCGGCCGACGCGGATGTAGATGTGGCCGGGCATGTGGACGATGTGGCCGGCCCCCGGCATGAGCGCCGCCAGTCGATCGGCGCACTCGACCGCGTTCCACGGAGTGGATGTAGTAGTGACAGGCGCCGGGGTTGTCAGGGTCGAGCTCCAGAGCTCGGGTGAGCGACCCCAGGATCTCGTTCGTGCCCGCCCGCGGCTCCTTCCCTTCCCAGTAGGCCCAGGGGCTCAGGTTCATGAGCGAGGCGGCGTAGAGCGCGAGCACGTCGCCATCCTCGGGATGCGATTCGGCCGCGCCGCCCATCGCACGCGCGTAGGCCGAGTCGAGCGCCACCCGCTCCGCTTCCGGGTCGAGGCCGTAGCGTTGAGTAAGGGCTTCGATGAGGGCACGCTCGCCGGAGCTCACGTCGTCGGCCAGCTCCAACGCCCGCTGAGCTGCGGCGTAGGCCCTTCGCCCGCTCTCCGGGTCCATCGGCGCGTTGATATTGTTGCCGGAGGCCAGGCCGATGCCCCACCAGCACATCGCACAGTCGGAATCGTAGCGGAGCGCCTCCTCGTAGGCGCGGATCGCCTCGGCGTGGTTGAACGCGTATTGGAGCCGCAGTCCCTGGTCGAAGTAGTCCCGGGCTTTGGGCGAGCTCGTCGTGATCTCCCTGTGGTAGGCTCCGAGATCATCGTAGAGCGTCACCGAGCCCGGCTGGCCCTTGACCGGCGCGGCGTAACGGGCTACGAGCGGGGTCGCGTCCAGCTCGCCGGCCCCTGCCGCGCCGACCGATGGCACGCCGCCCTCCTCTCCATCTCCCGCCGAGCGAGCCGTGCAGGCCGCTCCCAGCACGGCCACGGAGAGAAAGGCCGCGACGGCCAGCCCTGCCAACACCGGGCTGCGACGGTGGGCGCCTGGCCCCGCCAAGTCACCGAACTTCATAATTTGTCTCCTCTGTGCTCTCTGTCGAATCGATTGTCGAATCGATCGCCGGGTCAGCCGGTGGGTCTCAACCAGCAATTGCGGAAAAAACCGGGGATGCCGGACATCGCCGTCCCAGGCATGGCTCCGGCACCGGAGGAATGATGGTTCGAGGCCGCGCATGATGGAAGGGCCGGAAGCCGTTGCGAGGCAGCCGCGAGCGCGAGAGGATAGTAGACATGTCAGCGCCGGGTGATTCCTCGATCGCATGCGTCGGGGGCGCGAGCATGGACCGCCGTGCTTTCACCTCCGGCCCGCTCAGGCCCGGGACATCGAACCCCGTGGTATCCACCCTCAGACCGGGCGGCGTTTCCCGTAACGTGGCGGAGGGTCTTGCCCGCCTCGAGTGCGACGTCGCGCTTTTCTCGATCGTGGGGGAGGACGAAGCGGGCCGCACACTCCTGGGCGGACTGGACGATGCCGGCGTGGACGTCTCCGGCGTTGCCCGCTCGGCGCGGCACCCGACAGGCGCCTACACGGCCGTGCTCGGCCCGAGCGGTCGTCTCGAGTTCGGCCTGGCAGACATGGAGATCTTCGAGGAGGCCGAAGCGACGTGGGCCGAGGGCCTCACCCCGGCCCTGTCGGCTCGCGGAATCTGGTTCCTGGATGCCAACCTCCCGACCGATGCGGTCTCGACGCTCCTCGCATCGAAGCCGCCCGGCGCGACGGTGTTGGCGGATCCGGTTTCGGTGGCCAAGGCGGAGAGGCTGCGACCGGTGCTCCCCGAGATCGATCTGCTCTTCCCGGATCGCCTGGAGGCAGGAGCGCTAAGCAAGATGTCGGCGGTGATCAGCGAGGAGCAGGTCGCGGCGGCCGCCGGCCGCCTTCTGGAGATGGGCGTCGGCGAGGTGATCGTCACGCTCGGGCCTGAAGGCGTCTTCGCGGCCGATGGGACCCGTAGCGAGGTGGTCCCGGCCATCGCGCCCGGGGGGCCGCTCAGCGATGTGACCGGTGCCGGTGACGCGCTCCTCGCCGGCTACATCTTCGGCCTGTCTCGGCAGTGGAGTGATCCGCTCCGGCTCGGGCTGGCGGCGGCCAGCCTGGCGCTCGAAGCCGGCGGCAGCGTGTCCATGCTCTCCGCCGACCGCGTCTTCGAACGCGCACGTGCGGATCGGGCGGACTAGACGGTACGGTCGCGGCGGGCGCGCCCGATTGGAGTGGTGAGTTGATCGACGTTCGCCCCGAGGTGGCGGATGCCCTGGGTGCGGGAGCCGCCGTGGTGGCGCTCGAGTCCACGGTGATTGCGCACGGTCTTCCCTTTCCACGCAATCTCGACGCCGCCGAGCGGATGGAGGCTGCGGTGCGAGAGGAAGGTGCCGTGCCCGCCATGGTCGCGGTGCTTTGTGGATCGGTGGCCGTAGGGCTGTCCGCCGAAGAGATCGGCTTGCTGGCGGAGGAGGAGGGCGTCGCCAAGGCAAGCACGCGCGACCTGGCCGCACTGACGGCATCGGGTTCGGCGGGCGCCACGACCGTGGCCGCCACGGCCTTCGCGGCCGGCCGCACCGGCATCGCGGTGATGGCCACCGGCGGGATCGGGGGCGTGCATCGGGGGGGCGAGCGAAGCATGGACATCTCGGCCGATCTGGCGGAGGTCGGGTGCACTCCAGTCGCCGTCGTCTGCTCGGGCGCGAAGGCCGTTCTGGACCTGTCTCTCACACTCGAGGCTCTCGAGACACTGGCGGTACCGGTAGTGGGGTACGGCACCGGCAGCTTCCCGGCCTTCTATGCGCGCAGGAGCGGCCTGGGGTTGGAGCATCGGGTGGACTCCCCCGAGGAGGCGGCCAGGCTCATCGCGCGGCAGCGCCGGCTGGGCCTCCCGGGCGGGATCCTGTTCTGCAACCCTCCGCCCGCCGAATCGGCCCTGGATCCGGCCGAAGTGGAGTCGCTGGTGAAGGCCGCCGTCCGGGCCGCCGAGGAGAAGGGGCTCCGGGGAAAGGAGGTTACGCCGTTCCTGCTGGACCACCTTGCCACGGAGAGTGCCGGGCGCACGTTGGCGGTGAACCTCGCGCTCCTGGAGGACAACGCGCGTGTGGCCGCACGGATCGCGGCCGCCTTCGCATCCTCCATGGACTGACGCGGCTCGGCGAGCGCCGGATCGGACGCCGATCCGGGCCCACCTGACCGGCTGAAAGGAGAGACCTGGATGGCCTTCGAAGCTCCAAGCCTGTCGGATATGCGAGAAGTCGCAGGTCAGCTCGGCCTGGACTTGACGGACACCGACCTCGGTGAGTTCCGCGAGCTCATGGCGGACGTCCTCGCGGCGTACGAGGCCGTCGATGCGATGCCGGACTACCTGCCCGAGGTTCGGTATCCGCGCGAGGCGGGCTACCGGCCGGAGGGCGACGAGAACCGGTACGGGGCCTGGTATGTGAAGACGACCGTTAAGGGTGCGCCGGAGGGTCCGCTGGCCGGGCGAACGGTGGTCCTCAAGGACAGTATCTGCCTCGCGGGAGTCCAGATGGCGGGCGGCACCTCCATCCTCGAAGGCTACGTGCCCGAGGTGGATGCCACGATCGTGACCCGAATCCTGGACGCGGGGGGTGTGATCGTGGGGAAGGCGGTCTGCGAGAACTTTTGTGTCTCAGGTGGGAGCCACACCTGCGCCCAGGGGCCGACGCTGAACCCCAGAAACCCCGCTCACACGACCGGCGGCTCCTCCTCGGGCTCCGCGGCCCTCGTCGCGGCCGGCGAGGTGGAGATGGCGATCGGCGGGGACCAGGGTGGCTCCATACGCCTGCCGTCCTCCTTCTCGGGGATCTACGGCTTGAAGCCGACGCACGGCCTCGTACCCTACACCGGAATCATGTCCATCGAGAGCACCTTCGACCATGCCGGGCCCATGACGGCCAGCGTCCACGACAACGCGTTGCTCCTCGAGGTCATCGCCGGTCCGGACGGGATCGACGGCCGCCAGAGGGGGGTAGGTCCCGAAGCCTATACGGAGGCTACCGGCACGGGAGCGGCCGGACTGAGAATCGCGGTCGTCAAGGAGGGCTTCGGCACGCCGAGCTCCGAGCCCGAGGTGGACGCCAAGGTGCTGATGGCCGCGGAGCGTTTCCAGGAGCTTGGCGCCGAGGTCGAGGAGGTTTCGATTCCCATGCACCTGGCGGGCGCCGCGATCTTCATCCCGATTGCCACCGAGGGCGCCGTGCGGCAGATGATGTGGGATTACGGCTTCGGCCAGAACCAGCAGGGCCTCGCAGTGCTGAGCCTCCGGGACGCATGCGAGGGATGGAGGGAGCGGACCGGGGAGCTCTCCGAGACGCTTCAGCTCTTCATGCTGATGGGCCAGTACGGTCTCTGGCGCTACCGGGGGCGCTATTACGCGAAGGGGACCAACCTGCGGCGACAGCTTCGGGCGGCCTACGACGATGTGCTCTCCGGCTTCGACCTCCTCCTCATGCCGACCACGCCGATGGTCGCGCCGCCGTTGCCTCCGCCCGACGCACCCCGCGCGGTTGTGATCCAGCGCGGCCTCGAGATGCTCGTGAACACCCAGCAGTTCGACATCACGGGCCACCCGGCCATGTCTCTGCCCTGCGGGATGAGCGGCGATCTGCCGGTCGGGCTGATGCTCGTCGGAGGGCAGTACGAGGAGGGAACGATCTACCGCGCGGCCTGGGCGTTCGAGCAATCGGGCGACTGGCAGAAGATGTAATCGAGCGGACGGCCCACCGCGGCGAGCCGGGGCTCAGTCGGCGGGTCTCACGAGCAGATCTTCGGCGATCTCCGGATCGAGGGCGAGCTCGGTCTCGCCGATCTTCACGACACAGGCAGGCCGGCGCTGGATGAGCGTCACCTCGGCGCCGGCCACGATGCCGAAGACCGACAGCGTCCCGTAGCGGGAGCTGTTTCGCTCTCCCAGGCACACCACCCTGGCGGCCTCGCCGGGGGCGAGCGCGCTCACCGCCCGCACGTCCGGCGGCAGGCGCACGGGCCGTTTCGAGCGCGACAGAAGTTTCTTGAGCCACGATCTCCGGCGCGGCGCATCCGGAAACTCGTACTCGCAGTTGGAGCAGCGGACGAGGTTACACAGGGAGCCGAGCGGGCAGCCGTGGCCGCACAGGGTATCATCCCGGTCGAACTCGTACCCGCACATCGGGCAGGTGACCAGAGCACCGGGCGGCGCGGTCGACGGCAGCTCCGCGGCGCCTAGAGGGGGAGCCATCTTCCGAGCCGGTAGACGAGCCCACCCACCAGAAAGGCGAACGGGAAGATGAACGCCGACATGCGGAGTGCGGCCTTCGTGCTGTGCTCGCGGGCGATCATCAGGAAGGTTGCGACGCACGGCATGAACAGGGTGATCGTCACCATGGCGACGAAGATCTGCAGCTGCGTGAGAAACGGCTCAGAGGCCTGCACGGCGTCGAGCACGTAGACGGCGCCGAAGTCCCGGCGCATGAAGCCCACCAGGAAGGCGTTGGACATCTCGGCGGGCAGCCCCAGCCAGCCGGCGAC
>JBDHFW010000078.1:0-11167 GCA_039590175.1 Gemmatimonadota bacterium
TCCAGCCCGATACAGCGTCGCCTGATGCCCCGCCTCGGGCCGGGCCGAGCGTCAGACGGACCGCGCTAGTTACGCGGCCAGAGCCAAGTTATCGTTGGCAATTGTGTTTTTTTCCCGGTGTTTTACGAGGGTCCGAGACCTCGGCACGCTACCACGGTTTCGGGCGCACACGTCGAAACCTGATCGCCCCCGCAACTACTTACCTACCCTGCCCCTTCCCCATTTGGTCCTCACCACGCCTCATTCGAGGCCTTCCCACGGTGCGATGGCACGCAGGTGCTGTACCGCCGATTCGATCGCCGTGCGCGCGTTCACACCCGGAGAGCCGGCGAAGGAGAGGCACACCAGCCGCCCCCACTCGCTCACAGGCGCCACCAGCGACCACTCCCCTTCGGGCGAGCCCTTGAAGAGCTCCGTCGAGAGCACTTGCAGCACGAGGTCCTCACGCGCCGCCCAGGTGAAGGGATGGCCTTCGGACGCCAGCGGCGTGCTCCTGGCGGGCCCGCCCGCCGACACCTGGTCCTCGATGACCCACTCGTCCGCGGCGCCATCCAGGTGCCAGAGGACAGCGCGACGCGCGCCCATCGCATGGAGCAGCACCTCGAGAAAAGTGCGGATTTGCCAATAGCTGAACCCGGCCATTGCCGCTCGGATCTCCGTTTCACTGTTTTGACAGCTTTTCGCGAGAAGGAATATACTGCATGCGTGCGCAACATTGCCTCTTCCGGAGGATTCGATAGATGCAACTCAGAGACTTCTTTTCCGTTGACGCGATCGACCTGGACCTGAACACGGAGACAAAGGATGAGACCCTGAAGAAGCTGGTGGGTCTCTTCCACCTGGATGAGAAATCAGAGGGCATCTTGTTCAAGATGCTCAAGCGGCGCGAGAACCTGGGATCCACGGGAATCGGCAGGGGGATCGCCATTCCGCACTGCCGCTCCCTGGTCGTCAACCGCCTTCGCGTCGCCTTCGGGAGGCACGGGGCCGGCCTGGATTTCAAGGCGATCGACGAGAAGCCCGTCCATTACGTCTTTCTCATCGTCGCTCCACCGCTCGAGGTCTCCAACCAGTATCTGCCCGTTCTCGGCAAGATCGCCCAGTTCAGCAAGGAAGCCGACGTGCCAGAGCGGCTCGCGGCGGTCGAGAACGCCGAAGGATTCCTGCAGCTGCTGGAGGAGAAAGGCGTGTAGAGATGCACGAACAGCTCGAGACGCTTCTCGAGATGCAGGATCTCCACATGCAGCGTCGAGCACTCGAGGAGAGCGGGGTTCGTGAGTTGGAGACGGGCTTGTTCGAGATGAGCGCCGAGCAGGCGATCGACGCGCTCGACGCCAAGATCACCGAATTAGAGCTGCGGCTGGGAAAGAGCAACCAGGAGCGGTTCAGGAGCTTGATCGCCACGCGTCGGCGCGCCGTCGTCCCGGTGCTGGCCGGAGTGTGCTACGGTTGCTTCGTGGCGGTCCCGACCTCTTGGGCGGCGGAGTCCGACCCGAACGACAAGCTGAACGTCTGTCAGAGCTGCGGACACTTCCAGTACTACCCGACCTGAGGTCGGCTTCGCCGCTCAGCGCACGAGCATGATCTTCCGCACCTGGCTGCGAGCCCCGACGCTGAGCTCGACGAAGTAGGGGCCCGCGGTAACCGTTCGACCTTCCAGGTCGTTTCCGTCCCAGTGCGCCTGGTAGAGGCCCGGACGACGGAAGGACATCTCCTCGATCCTCTCGCCGGGGCGGCCATCCTCGTCAAGCGCCACGGGTACCGCCACCAACTGGTGCAGGATGTTGAACACGCGAAGGGTTACGCGGACCTCCTGCTCGCCTTCGAACAAGCCGGCTCCGAGACGATAGAGGACGCGGGTCTCGCCGGCGAACGGATTCGGGAAGACAGGCTCCAGCGAGAAATCGTCCAGCTCCGCAGCCTGCGGCGTCCCGCCCGATGCCTGGGCGAGCGCGTCTCCCGGCCATGAGAGGCCGACGCCCGCCATCAGTACAATATAGGCAATTCTCACAATGACTTGATAGCCATCGCATCAACTGTTTTCACGATCATCCCGTCCACACTCGCCCCTCCTGGGTACGCCGCGTGACCCGAGTTCGGTCCAGGTGCTCGAGCAGTGGAATGAGGTACTTTCGCGTCACGCCGAACTGCCGCTTGAAGTCGGTGGGCGCCGCAACGAGACGGTCTTCGAACACCCGAGCCGCGGCATCCCGGAGGCGTGTCGCGCTTCGAGCGGACAGGTAGATGTCCGGGCTGACGCTCTCCACCTCTCCGGCCCTCGTGAGAAGCCGCAGCAGGTCGTGCAGGAGCTCGTCGGAGACCCCGAGCCGCGAGCTCAGCTCGCCCACCATGGGCGGCTCCAGCCCGCCGCCGTCGATCTCCGCCAACAGCCGGGCCCGCACCCGAGCTTCCGCCTCCGTGAGCCGCGCGTCGTGCGTGCTCAGCCGGAGCTCGGGTCCGGTCGCGACGATCGGCCCCGCGCTCAGCAAGCCCTCCAGAGCGTGCTCGACGAGCTCTGGGGCGAACGCGGCGGCCAGCTTGCTTCTCACCGCCTCCCTGGAAACGCCCGGCGCCCGCGGACGAGCCGTGTGGAACTCGCCGACGACGTCCAGCAGCGCCTGGCGGGCCGCCTCGGCCACCCCAGCCGAGAACCAGCGCCCTCCGGCCCGCACGACCGGCAGCTCCGCCGAGCCCTCGAGAGCTCGCAGCTTCTCGGGCGAGAGCCCGGTGGTCAGAGGCAGGTCCTCGACCTCCGCCCCCCGGCCGGCCGAGAGGCCGACCGCGGCTTCGAGTCGCGCCTCTTCACCCTCCGAGAGAATGCGCTCCCACCGCTCCGTACGATCCAGCCAGCGAAGCGGCGGATCCAGCTCGGCCACCATCCCGCCCCCGATCGTCGTGATCGGCGAATAGAACCGAACGACGAACCGGTCACGGGCCCGGGCGACGAGCCCCTCCTCCAACTCCAGGATCGCCCACTCCTCGGCGCCGGGTTCCAGCGGCTCCACGCCCCGGCCGCCGGCCCGTGAACGGACCCGGGCGAGTACTTCCCTCGTCCCCAGGTACACGCGCACCCGTTGACCGCTCTCGATGCGCCGAGGCGAGTGCGAGAGGACGGACAACCGCACGCCAAGACGTCGAGCTTCCCGCCAGCCGCTGCCCGCGACTACGACGGCGCCACGCGGCGCATGGACGGGATCCAGCCCGACGAGGGAGACGGCACACCTTCTCCGTGGCCCTACCGACTCCCGGGCGGTCGAGTGCACCTGAAGCGATCGAACCCTGGCGGAGCGGCGTCCGGGCAGAACGGTCACCTCGTCGCCCACGGTCACCGTCCCGCTCCAGACCGTCCCGGTCACGACGGTCCCAGCGCCCGCAACGCTGAAGGAGCGATCCACCGGCAGCCGCAGAAGGTCCCCTCGTTCCGAGCTCCCGAGTGCGGCCGCGCGCTCCGTCAACGCGCATCGTAGCTCCTCGAGACCCTCGCCGGTCACCGAAGAGGTGGCCAACATCGGCCACTCCGCGTGCCCGAGGACTCTCTCCAGCTCCTCGCCAACGGCGTCGCGGCAAAGGCCCAGCCAGCTCTCGTCCACTCGATCCCGCTTGGTGAGCGCGACCACGCCATCGGCGATGCCCAGAATCCGAGCGATCGCCAGATGCTCGCGCGTTTGAGGCATCGGGCCTTCGTCTGCCGCCACGACCAGGAGCAGCAGATCGATACCCGTGGCCCCGGCCAGCATGTTCTTCACGAAGTCTTCGTGGCCGGGCACGTCGACGACGCTGACCTCCAGTCCATCGCCGAGAGACAGGGGGGCGAAGCCGAGGTCGATCGTGAGTCCCCGCTCCTGCTCCTCCTTCCACCGGTCCGTCTCGATTCCCGTGAGCGCCCGCACCAGCGCGGTCTTTCCATGGTCGACGTGGCCGGCGGTACCGACGACGAGCGCCCTCAACGGATGCCGCGCGCCAGGAAGTCGAGGGACCGTATGCGTACGCCCTCGGCGAGGTGGTAACGGATGAAGTCTATGAGGATGCGGCGCTGGACACCGTTGAAGGACGGCGGGCCGTCGCCGGTCGCCACGAGCAGCCGCAGCGTCTCCAGCTCGGCGCTCGAGATCGCCTCTCCATAGCCGGCGCACCGATCACAGCCAAGACCGCCCGAGGATGAATCGAAGCGGGCCGACTCCCCCGCCGGAATGCGTCGTCCGCAAGAGAGGCAGTGCGAAAGGTGGGGCGCGAACCCGAGAACCGAAACGAGGAGCCAGAGCCGGCCAAGAACGGTGCCCGCCACCGTCTCCTCGGAGGCACCCAAAAGCGCATCCAGACCATCGACGAGGGTCTCGAACAGGCGGTCGTCGCGATGCTCGGGAGCCAGCCGCATCACCAGCTCGCAGAGCACGGAGGCTCCGGCGAAGCGGGTGAGATCCGAGCCCAGCGCCTGCCGTTCCTGGTAGAGCTCGAAGGCCGACAGCGTGTCCAGATCCCGGTTCTCACGCACGTACAGCGTTGCCTGGCCCTCGGCGAACGGCTCGATGAGTCCGCCGAAGCGGCTGCGGGGACGGAGCGCGCCGCGCGCGATCGCCGAGCGCGGTCCGTGTTCCCGGGTCATCAGGCGCAGGATCTTGCTCGTGTCGCTGTAGCTGTAGGTCTGAAGAACAACGCAGCGCGTGGTGACGATCGGCACGACTCCCTCCCGCGGAGGTCCAGTGGCGTCCCGCGGCATCCTACGACTAGGGCGCCACGATCTCCAGATCGGTCGTCCCGAATCCGCCCGGCGTCGAGTCGATGAAGCCGCCATCCGTCCCCAGCAAAAATAGCTCGCCCGCCTGCTCGGAGCGGAACGTCGCGCAGACCAGGCGTCCGTCTGATAGCGCCGTCGCCGCCCAGCACGAGAGCGGCGCTCCGTCCGAATCCCGCGTCTGAATCGGATTCTGCGGCCCGTCGACGAAGCCCGGCCCCGTGGGATCGAACCTCAGCGTGCGGATCGAGACGAAATCGCTCGTGACGGCCACGTAGACACGCCCGTCCGCGCCCTCTTCGATCGACACCCCGTTGCCTTCCAACGGGAACGGCCCCGAAAGCTGCAAGGACGCCGGATCGATGACCGCCAGGCTGCCGTTCCCCTCCGGCTCGAATGCGGGACCCAACGTGCCCGCGTTCAAAACGACGAGGCGCCCGGCCGAGAGCACCGCGTTCGTCGCCTGCAGGCCCGGCAGCTCGATCTCGCGCACGAGCTCACCGCTGGTCTCGAACACGACGACGCGGCTGTTTCCGAGCGGCTCGAAGGTGAAGTCGACATCGTCGATGTTGGAGTCGATCACGAAGACCCGGTCGTTCGCAACGACCACCTTCTCGATGAACTCGCCGACATCCCGGGCGAAGACCGCAGGCGGCGTCCCCGGCACGGTGATCGACAGCTCGTAGACGGAGTTGGAGGCGCGCCCACCCACGAAGGCACTTCCGCGGCTCTCGACCACGAAGGGCTTGGACGGGTTGACGGTCTCGTCCGGAAAAGTGACCGCGACAGAGCTGCGGCTGGGAACGTCCACCACGAGCGCGCGATCCCCTCCGAAATCGCTCTCGGTCACGACGGCGGTCAGATCGGTGACCACCCCTCCGACGGCCATCGCATCGCCGTCGAAAAGCCCGCCCAGATCGATCGCGGCCCCCGACGGCGAGATCTCGCCGCTTACCTCGTAACCCTGCATCGTCTGGCCCACCGAATGCAGGGCGAGCAGGGCCGCGGGAGGATCTCCCGGTCCCGGCCCCGTGGGGTCACCTCCGTCCGTGGAGCAGCCGACGAGGGTCGCCAGGCCGAGCGCGATCGAAACGAAGCCGACACCGCGGAAACACGGGGAGCCATGCCTGCTTGATCTCATATCCTCTCTTTGTCTGGTTGCGGCCGCCGGGCTCATATCCGGCCACCTCGGGTCAACGACGAAGCTCGAGCCGGAAGAGCAGGCTCCGGCCAGGCTCGGGGTAGAGCTCGATCAGCTCGTAGCGCACGGCGAACAGATTGTCGATCGCCAGGGCGGCCTCCAGGGCGAGCGCACCGATCCTGAACCCACGGCTCGCATCGAAGCGTGCCACCGCGTACGCCGGCAATCGACGAACCCCCGCAAGCGTGGTCGTGCGGCTCCCCTCGATTCTGACCGCGCCCCGGAGCCAGATCCGGGCGACCACCCCACCGATGTAGATGTCGCCCGCGAAATCGGGCTGATAGGGCATCGGGTTCCGGTTGTCGCCAAAGCCGAGGCGGCTTCGCTGAAAGGTGAAGGATCCGCCCGCCCTGGGCCCTCGATCTCCCAGCGGCACGTCTCCGCGAATCTCCAGACCCGCCGCCGTCAGGCGATCCAGGTTGCGGGGACTCCACAACGCGACCGCGCTAGCCACCCACACGATCGGATCGTTGGTCCGGCGAAAGAACGCCACCGCCTGAACGTCCAAGCCTCCCCGCGCGCTGCCGCCATCATCGGCGTCGGTCCCGGCGCTCGACGTCCAACTGACGCCGGCCTCGGCATCGATCACCACCCGCTCAGGACCCAGATTCGGGTTGGCCTGGATACTCCTGGCCGACGCGGCGTAGAGGTCCGCGAAGCTCGGAAGCCGGTAGGCGCTGCCGGCCCTCCCCCATAGCGTCCAGGCGGGCCCCAGTTGGGCGGCCAGGGCGATCTCAGGGTTGACGGCGCTGCCATCATTGGAGAGATCGGTGGCGACACCCGGCTGCACGGAGAGCCGCCCCGTCTCGAACGTTCGACCCAGCCAAACTCCACCGCTCCACCGCACCGGCCGGTCGGCCGTCCCAGCCTCCGACACGGCTTCGCGGGCCAGGTAGCTCGAGAGCTCCAGCCCGAGACCCGGGAGCCACCCCGAGCCGGCCAGTCGCAGGCTGGTCAGCGACTGGGTCGACTCCTCGCTGCGCCGTGGGTCCCGATAGAGGATGTCGCGCCTCACCATCGTGCCGGTGACCCGGCCAGTCGACGATCCGTAGCCCAGCAGGGCCTGCAGGGAGCGGTCCGTGTATCGCGCCTCATCGAGAGCCTGCGTGCCCATCCGTCCCGGCGCTCCGCGCTCCACGTCGTCGTAACGAAGCTGCGCAAAAACAGGCAGAGCCGCCGGAGCTCCCGACAACCATAGGTGCAACCCCTCAGCGTCGGCGTTCTCCCTGATCTCCACGGGATTCCCCGAAAGCAGGCGGTTCGGGTACTCGTAGTCGTTCTCGATCCCCTCCATACGGAAGCCGGCGGCGAGCGTCCCGAGCTCTCCGCCGACCGATGCATAACCGTCGGCGGCCAGCCGGCCGAACGAGCCCACCTCGAGCCCTCCGGCGGCGCTCATGCCGCCGGGTCGCCTCGACTCGAGCAGCAGAACGCCGGCGATCGCTCCGGAGCCGAAGCGTGGAGAGGCACCGCGCACCAGCGTCGCCGCGGAAAGGGTCGCCACCGGGATTCTCGACAGGTCGGCCGAGCCGCCGAGCGGGTCGTTCACGGGAAGCCCATCCAGCAGCACGAGAAGGCCTTCGGGGCGACTGCCCCGAACGGTGCCGACCTGCCCTCCCCCGACCGAAGGTCGTACCTGGACACCCGGCTCCTCGGCCAGACGATCCGCCAGCGTGCGGGGGCCGCCATCCAGTGGAATGTGGCTCGTCGCGTGCCCGGGCATCGCCCCGGCGTCAGGCCGGATGACGGCCGCGATCACATCGGCCACGGCCACCGGCTGCACGCCGACCGTCATCGTGATCGAGATCCCGCTGCCGTCGAGCTCGACCGGTCGACGCGCCGTCTCGTAGCCGAGGGCCTCCGCCACGAGCTCGTAGCGGCCGTCCTCCACCTCGTCACTCTCGTAGCGGCCTTCGCCGACCTCGACCAGTACGGACGCCGAGACCGAAGCGCGATCCGCGGTCATCAGGCGCACGATGGCCCCTCTCACGAGCTCACCGGACTCCGAGCGAACCAGCACCGTGAGTCGGTGTGGGCCCGCCCCCTCGTCGACCTCGCCGCGAAGCGCCGGGCCCTCCTGGGCGTGGGACGTTGCGGGAAACGGCACCGAGGCCGCGAGGGAGAGCACCATCGCGAGCGTCCGGTCGCGCCGGACCTCACGGCCTCTCACGTCGGCTCCACGGGGCGAGCCGGGTCTCGACCCGGATCGACGGGCACCACGTGGAGTCCCGCCAACCCGGCGTGGTCGAGCGCCAGCACTTCGATCGGCCAGTCGAAGACGCGGCTGAGTATCTCCGATCGCAGCACCTCGGTCGGCGATCCGGCAGCCTCGAGGCGACCATCCGAAAGCAGGCAGAGCCGGTCGGCAAACCGGCCCGCCAGGTGGAGGCTGTGCGTGATGGTGACCGCCGACCCTCCGGCGTCTACAAAATCCCGGACGAGGCGGAAGATCTCCATCTCGTGGGCCACATCCAGATGCGCGGTGGGCTCGTCGAGGACGAGCACCGTCGGGTCCTGGGCGAAGGCCCTGGCGAGCTTGGCTCGCTGCACCTCACCCCCGCTCAACTCGGTGACAAACCGGCTCGCGAGTTCCTCCAGGTCCGCACGCCGAAGCGCGCTCAACACCTTCGCTCGGTCCTCCTCCCCGAGGGGAGCCCAGGGACGCACGTATGGGTTCCGGCCCATCTCGACGAACCCGATCACGGAGATCGGCAGAACGGGAGGTCCCCCCTGGGCCACGACGCCCACCCGTTTCGCCATTTCGCGTCTCGGCCAATCGGCGGCCGGGCGGCCCTCGAACAGCGCGTGGCCGCTCTGGGGCCGGAGTGTGCCCAACAAAAGCCTCGCAAGTGTCGTCTTCCCCGCGCCGTTCGGGCCTACCACGGCGGTGTGGGATCCGGCGGGGATCTCCACGCTGACCCCGCGCAATGCCGAGTCGTCGGAGCGTGGGTACCGGAACCAGGCGTCGCCGAGCTCGAAGCTCACAGGGGTTTCCTCGCGTAGCCGCGCCGCAGGAGGACGAGGAAGAACGGCACCCCGATCAGGGCGGTCACGACGCCCACCGGAACCTCCAGCGGCTGTGCCACCGTCCGCGCCGCCGCGTCGGCCAGCACAAGAAGCGACCCCCCTGCCAGAAACGACATCGGTATCAGGTACCTGTGGTCGACGCCCCAAAGCAGCCTGACGGCGTGGGGCACGACCAGTCCCACGAAACCGATCACCCCGGCCGCGCTCACGGCAGCCGCCGCGAGGAGCGAGGCCAGCAGGTACGAGATCTTCTTGACTCGCTCCACCTCCGTCCCGAGGTGCGCGGCGCTCTCCTCGTCGAGCGCCAGCGCGTTCAGGTGACGGCTCAGCCCGAAGGCCGCCAGAGCGGCCGGGACGGAGTACGCCGCCAAAGCGACGTTCATCTGCCAGGAGGCTTGGCCGAAGCTGCCCATCGTCCAAAGGAGCGCCGACCGCGCCGCGCGGCCCTCGGCCAGGGTCAGCACGAGCATGACGCCGGCTCCGAAAAAAGACGCGACGACGACCCCGGCGAGGATGAGCACCCGCGTGTCGAGCTGTCCGGCGGCGTACGCCACCCGAAACACGGTCGCGATCGCGATCAGGGCCCCCGCCAGCGCCGCGACGGCGACGCCCGCCGGCCCTACCGTCAGTCCCAGAGACAGCGCGGCGACCGCGCCCAACGCGGCGCCGCTCGACACGCCGAGCAGGTAGGGCTCGGCGAGCGGGTTCCGGAGAAGCGCCTGGAAGAGGACCCCCGAGACGGCGAGACCCGCGCCCGACAGTGCGGCCGCCACGATCCTGGGCAGCCTCACCCAGAGGAGGATCGCCCGTGCGGGCGACTCGCTGGCCGCCGGCTGCAGCGCCATCCATATCTCGGGCAGGGAGAGGTTCGCCGGACCGACGGCGAGCGCGGCCGACATCGCCACGACGAGCAGGAGCGCGAGGCCGAGAAGCCCGATCCCGCGGCTACGCGAACTCCTCATGGTTCCTCACCTCCCACGGTGGGCCACCCGGGATGGGAGACGGCATCGGCGTGGATGGCGCGGGCGAGCTCCCGGACCCCGTCGGCGATCCTCGGGCCCAGCCTTACGACGATCTCGCCATCGAACACCCTGATGCGGTCCTCCCGAACCGCACCTAGCACCTCCCAGCCCGGCCGATCAGGGATCGGAGTCCGCTCCGCTCCGCGGTGCACGGGGTAGAGAATGATCTCGGGATCGCGAGCGGCGATCGCCTCCAGATTCACCTGTGGCGACGGACTCGCGAGATCGCCGAAGACGTTGCGACCGCCCGCCAGCGTGATCAGCGAGTCCAGGTAGCTGCCGCCGCCGATGGTGATAGGAGGATGCCACCAGGCGTCGTAATAAACGGAGCGTTCCGGAAGCTCCCGTGTGACCCTCCGGATGCCTCCCAGGTCGTCGCGGATCCGGTGGCTCAACCGGGCGGCGGCGGAATCGCGCCCGGTGACCCGGCCCAGGCGCTCGATGTTCAGGTGGAGATCCGCGAGCGTGTTGTGGTGGACGGCGAGCACGCGCACGCCGATGCGCCGCAGAGCATCGCTGGCAGCCCGCGAATCGGGCCCGGCGAACAGGATGACAAGATCGGGCTGGCGGGAGACGACCATCTCCACGGAAGGTCGGACCCCATCGCCGACGCTCGGCACCTCCGATGCCTCGGAGGGGTGGGAGTCGAACCGCGTTCGTCCGACGAGATCTCGACCGGCACCGATCTCGAACAGGATCTCGGTAGCGGCGGGCAGCAACGAGACGATCCGCCGGGGGGGGCGCGGAAACGCCACGGATGCGCCCTCGTCGTCGGTGACCCGCACCGTGTCGCCAGAGGCTGATCGGCTGCCCGTTTGGTCCTCATCCGCTCTCGGGGCCGTTGCAGCGCCCGCGGCGCCCGCGACGAGCAGGCCACCGGGCGAGCTGGCGAGCTGGAAGATGAGGACCGAGAAGATGAACGCGGTCCCGAGCACCCGAAGCTTCACGGCCGAGCGTCGAACCTTTCCAGGAACGGCGTTGGCCAGGGCTCGAAGACCGCAACCAGCCCACGCCCTTCCCGCGAAGAGCTGCTCATGGGCATGGACGGGGTCGTCTCCTGGCTCGAGGCCTCCTCGGTCGCTTTTCCGATTCGCTCGGTGGCAACTGACCGGGGACACGGCGCTGGGCGCCGGGCCTCACACAGTGGCGGGGCCGCGTCGGCTCATCCGACTTCCGTTACCGCCT
>JBDHFW010000079.1:0-10921 GCA_039590175.1 Gemmatimonadota bacterium
GCCCGGCTTCGGCGGGAGCGTGCGACTTCCGGCTCTCGTCGGGATTCAGTCGGCGCTGGATCTCATCCTCAGCGGGAAGACGATCTCCGCGGACCGCGCCAAGCGAATCGGGCTATTGGACCGAGTTGCGCCCAAGGCTCGCTTCGAGATGGAGGTCTCGGCGTTCTTGAAGGAAATCCTCGCAGGGAAGGCCAGGGGCAAGCCCAGGAAGAAGCCTCTGGCGAAGCGTCTCCTCGAGGACACCGGTCCGGGTCGATCGCTCCTGTTTTCGATCGCCGAGCGAAAGACGGCGGCCCGCACGAAGGGGTGGTATCCGGCACCCGGCCGAGCTCTACGACTCGTCGCCGAGACTTACGGCGTTCAGATCGATCAGGCCTTGGAGCTGGAGGCGCACGCCCTCGCTGAGCTGGCGATCACCCGCGAGTCCCGAAGCCTGGTGCGCATCTTCCTCTTGCAGCAGGACGCCAAGCGAAGGCTGGGCGAAGAGGCGATGGGCCGAGCGCGAAGAGTGGAGCGTGCGGCCGTTCTGGGGGCAGGCGTGATGGGCGGCTCCATTGCGGAGCTGATCGCGTCGCACGACGTCCCGGTCATCCTCAAGGACATCGAGCAGGAGGCGCTCGATTCCGGCCTCCGCCACGCCAACGAGCTGTTGCAGAAGGCGGCGAGCAAGGGTCGGTTCAGCTCCGGCGAAGCCGGGCTGAAGTTCGCGCTCATCCAGGGCACGCTGAGCTACGACAAGTTCAGCGAGGTGGACCTGGTGATAGAGGCCGTCGTCGAGCGAATGGCCGTAAAGCAGCAGGTTCTGCAGGACGTCGAAGAGAGGGTCCCGTCCCACACGATCTTCGCCACGAACACCTCTTCACTCTCGGTAACGACGCTCGCCGAAGCCTCGAGCCGTCCCGACCGGGTGGTCGGCATCCACTTCTTCAACCCGGTCCACCGGATGCCGCTGGTCGAGATCGTGCGCACGGAGGCGACCTCGGAGGAGGTGCTGGCGGCGGCGTTCTCGTTCGCTGTCGCGATGGGGAAGACCCCGGTTCTCGTGGCGGACCGGCCCGGCTTTCTCGTCAACCGATTGCTCTCGCCCTATCTGAACGAGACCGGGTATCTGCTCGACGGCGGAGCGGATGTCCTGTCGATAGACGCGGCACTCGAGGAGTTCGGTATGCCGATGGGCCCGTGTCGATTGCTCGATGAGATCGGACTCGACGTGGCCGACCACGTCTCCGCCGAGATGGAGCGCGCTTTCGGCCAGCGAATGCGGGCGGGCGGCGTCGTGGACGGACTGCGGGGCGAGGGCCTGCTCGGCCGCAAGAACGGGCGCGGCTTCTATCGCTACGAGGGAGGGAAGCAAGACGGCGTCGAACCGGTCGTCGCGAAGAGGTACTCCGGGAAGGCTGGTGCGGACGCCCCGGATGCCGAAGAGATCCGGCGGCGGACTCTGTACCTGATGGTGAACGAGGCGGCCTACGCCATCGAGGAAGGGGTTGTCGGGACCGCGGGCGAGCTGGACCTGTCACTCGTCATGGGGATCGGCTTCCCGCCCTTCCGCGGGGGGCTATTGAGTTGGGCCGACCGTGAGGGGATCCCGAACATCGTGGATAGGCTCTCGAACTTCGAGGAACGTCTGGGGGATCGGTTCACTGCCGCCGGTCTGCTCCGCTCCATGGCGGAGGAAGACCTCACGTTCACGGACGCTGACTAGGCGCCCTCTTCCGTTCCGCCGTCCTCTTGTCGCGGCGTCGGACATCCGGCCTCCGCCGGACGCTCCCTACGTCGAGGTCGTTTACCGGCGTCCGCCCTCCGAGATCACCCGCCACAGACAGGAGCTTCTCCTGGACGGCGCGAACTACAAGATCACGCTGCAGCACGGCGGCGATGTAGGCCCGGAGCCGGCGGCAGGCGCAGCGCTCCTGTGGTTCACCTTCCCGGAGCGTGAGCACGAGGTCGCGGCGGTTTACGAGCCCGACGGGCGGTTGCGGGGCTACTACACGAATATCGTCCTCCCGCCGGACCTTGGGATATCGAGTGTCTGGCACATCACCGACGCCTTTCTCGACCTCTGGCAACCGCGTCGTGGTGAGATGGAAGTGCTCGACCGTGAGGAGCTCGACGAGGCGGAGCGGGCCGGCTGGATAGCGGCGGCCGATGCGCGACGGGCCCGCGCGGAAGCCGAGAGGCTCATGGAGGCGGCTCGAAAGCGGGACTGGCCTCCGCGCGCGGTGCGGCGCTGGCCGCTCGACAGCGTGCCATCTTTGCGGCTCCGGCGGGACGAGCCCGGCCGATACTTCGCCAACCTCGTCTCGACGCGAGTGATCGCGTACGGACTCTACTTGATGGGAGCCGTTTCCCTGACGTCGATCCTCTTCGCGGCGTTCACGGACGCGCTCACCGTCCGGGGAACGGCTCAGCTAGCGTGGCTCGCCACTCTGGGAGCCGAGGCCGCCCTCCTGCTGCCGTTCGCGCTGGGCGGTCGGCTGCCAGCGACGGAATACGCGCGACCCAGCGAGGCGATGCACGAGCGAACGCTGCTGGCCGCCGCGGCGGCCACCGGGATCGCCGTCCTGCTCCTGAACCGAAGCGAGCTTTGGCGAGATCTCCTGATCGCGGTCTATGGCTCGCTTGCCTTCTTTCTGACGATCTTCGGGGTCAGCAGGGCGTGGTTCGACCGCTCCTTTCCCCTTTCCGCGATCGCCGGCCTTCTCTTGTGCGTGATCGCGCTCGTCGTCCTGATATGAGCTCGACAAAAGGCAGCAGGCGCCGGACGAGTACCGGCAAGAAGGGCACGAACGACCGCCGGCGCCTTCACTTCGTGGCGGGTTTCGCGGCGTACTTCCTCGCCCTCTGGTTCCTCTGGAACACACCGGCGGTCTATCCGCTCAAGATCTTCGTCGTCCTGGTCCACGAGATCAGCCACGGGATCATGGCCGTTGCCACGGGCGGCACCATCCGGGAAATCGTGATCACCCCCGACCAGGGCGGTGCCTGCATCTGCCCGGGGGGATCGCCGTTCCTCACCCTGTCGGCCGGTTATCTGGGCAGCTTGGCGTGGGGAGGGCTTCTCCTCGCCGTTGCCATGCGCGGCGGGCGCTGGGCCAGGTACGGCACGGCCGCGGTGGGCGTCATGGTCCTGGCCGTCGGCGCCCTCTTCATGCGGACCGGCTTCAGCCTCGTCTTCGCGGCGCTGTTCAGCGCGGCGCTGCTGGCCTCGGCCCGTTATCTGCCGGACTACGCGAACCGGACGCTGCTCACCGCGCTGGGCCTGACCAGCTCCCTGTACGCGATCCTGGACATCAAGAGCGACATCCTGGACCGGCCACACCTCGAATCGGACGCCCGGATGCTGGCAGAGCTCACCCATGTTCCGACGCTCGTCTGGGGAGTCTTGTGGATCAGCATCGCGCTCGCGGTGAGTTGGTGGCTCCTCGCCCGTGCCTATCGGCGTACGTGAGATGACCGGAGGCTACCGGATCCGGCCAGCTCGGCCGGAGGACCGCGACCAGATCGTCCGGTTCAATCGGGCGATGGCCCGTGAGACGGAGGGCCGCGATCTGGAGGAAGCCACGATCGCGGCCGGTGTCGAGGCACTCCTGGCCGACCCATCGAAGGGCCGCTACTTCCTCGCCGAGGGCGTCGAGGTGGCAGGGCAGCTCATGGTGACGCCGGAGTGGAGCGACTGGCGCAACGGACCCGTGTGGTGGATCCAGAGCGTTTACGTGGCACCGGCCCATCGGCGCCGCGGCGTATACCGGATGCTGCACGAGCACGTCCGAGAAGCGGGCCGCGCCGAGGGCGTGGTAGGCCTTCGGCTCTACGTGGACCGAGACAACCTGACCGCCCAAAACACCTACGGCGTGCTCGGAATGAATGAGTCGCGCTACATCATGTACAAGGAGGATTGGGCGTGAGGGTCTCCCACCTGTTCGGAATGACGCTCAGGGAGGCGCCTGGCGACGCGGACATCGCCTCGCACCAGCTCCTGGTGCGCGCCGGCTACGTGCGCCAGCTCGCGGCCGGCATCTTCTCCTACCTCCCGCTGGCCCAGAGATCTCTTCTCAAGATCGGCCGGATTCTCCGCGAAGAACTGGACGCCATCGGCGGCCAGGAGGTCAGCCTGCCGGTCGTGCAACCCGCGGAGCTCTGGCAGGCGACGGGACGGTGGTACGACATCGACGACACGATGGCCCGCTTCCAGGACCGACGCGGGCGCGACATGCTTCTCGCCATGACGCACGAGGAAGTCGTCGCTCAGATCGCCAGCACCGAGGTGCGATCGTATCGGCAGCTTCCGATCCTCGTATACCAGATCCAGACGAAGTTCCGGGACGAGCTTCGCTCGAGAGGCGGACTGATCCGGGTGCGTGAGTTCCTGATGAAGGACTCCTACTCACTGGACCGTGACCACGAGGGTCTGCAGCGTCAATACGACGCTCACTACAAGGCCTACCTCGAGATCGGGCGGCGTGCCGGCCTGCCCCTGCTCCCCGTGCTCAGCGACGTGGGCATGATGGGCGGAAAGGTGGCGCACGAGTTCATGTACGTCACGGCTATCGGAGAGGACAGCCTCGTGCGGTGCTCGGCCTGCGATTACTCCGCCAACCTGGAGGTCGCTCGCTTCGATCGCGGCGACGCGCCGGATGAAGCGCCGAAGACGAGCGAGCGAGTCCATACGCCGGCTTCGAAGACGATCGCGGAGCTGTGTTCATTCCTGGGTGTCGAACCGGAGCGGACCGGCAAGATCGTCTTCTTCATGGGCGCGTTTCCGGGTGAGGCTGACGGCGAGGGCTCCGAACGACTCGTCGTCGCGATCGTCCGCGGAGACATGGAGGCAAACCCGATCCAGGTGCAGCGGCACGCCGGGGCGCTCGCCCTGCGCCCGGCGCACGACGAGGAGATCGAGGCGGTCGGAGCGGTTGCCGGCTTCGCTTCGCCAATCGGAATCGACCGAAGCGGCTCCCTCGTCATCGTGGACGAGCTCGTCGCCATGTCGCCGAACCTGGTCCTGGGCGCGAACGAGCCGGACTATCACCTGCTCAACACGAGCTGCGGCCGCGACTACGAGGCCGACGTCGTGGGCGAGATCGCCGCCGCGTTCCACGGTGCCCCCTGCCCCGAATGCCGAGAGGCCCTTCAGATGATCCGCGGCGTCGAGGTCGGCAACATCTTTCAGCTGGGTACGAAGTACTCGGAGGCGCTGGGCGCGTACTACACGGACGAAGACGGCGAGGAGAGGCCGATCGTGCTCGGCTCCTACGGCATCGGCCTCGGCCGGCTGCTGGCCTGCGTCGCCGAGGAGCACAGGGATGAGCGGGGACTGGCCCTGCCGGTCAGCGTCGCGCCGTTCGAGGTGAGCCTGGTATCGTTGGCAACATCGGGTGAGACAGCGGCCGCCGCGGAGGACCTCTACGAGAGGATGAAGTCCGCCGAGGTCGAGGTTCTCTTCGACGACCGTGACGCCAGCCCCGGCGTGAAGCTGAATGACGCGGACCTGCAGGGGGTGCCGCTGAGGCTGCTGGTCTCCGAGCGCTCGCTGAAAGCCGGCGGCGCTGAACTCAAGCGGCGTTCCGAATCGGAAGCTCGGCTCGTCCCGCTCGAGGATGTCGTCGACGCGGTGAGAGCAGAGATCGCCGCGCTCGAGGCTGAGCTGGCTTTCGCCGTCGCCTGAACCGACGCCGGTCTCGATCGTTCAAGAGGTGCCGGCCGGATCCAGCTCGAACCGATGCTCCAAGAGGTCGTCATCCTCGAACAGCATCCAGCCGCGGAACTCCCGGCGATCGAGAAGCCAGGGAAGCCAGATCCGGTCATCCGCCCACATCTCCTCGTAGGGGATCCGGTCGAGCGACGTCCACAGGGGAATCGCCTCTTCGGTTTCCTCGGGCTCGCCCTCCCAGCCCTCGGCGCGGAAGACGTACCCGTGGATGGAGAAGCCGTCCGTGAACTGGAACAGGAGCTCCCCGTGCTGTCTGACCTCCGTGGGCGTGATGCACAGCTCCTCGCGGACCTCCCGCACCGCTGCCTCGATGGGGGTCTCGCCGTCGTCGATGCGCCCGCCCGGCCCGTTGATCTTCCCTGCTCCGAGGCCGCGCTTCTTTCGGATCAGCAGGACGCTGTCATCACCGATCACGAACAGGAGGGTGGCGCGCTCGGTCGGCTCCCAGTTTCCCCAGTCGACGTCCTGGAGGGTGCGAAAGCGCCGCATCAGGCCGGCGGAGCCGTCACCGTGTAAGTCCCCGTGCCCACGGCGATCAGTCGTCCCTCGTCGTTCCGCAGCTCGCTCCGGGTGACGGCGACGCTCTTCCCGGCACGCAGCGACCAACCCGTGGCCTCGAAGTAGCGGCCCATTCCGGGTCTCAGGAAGTCCACGCGCAGATCGATCGTCCCCAGCCGGCCGAACAGGGCCAGTTTCTGCTCAGCCGTTCGGTCCTCACGTCGCAGAGATCCCAGCAGCGCAGCCATCCCGCACGTGGCGTCCAGGGTAGCGGAGATCACTCCGCCGTGAAGCGTGCAACGCACGTAGTTGCCGACCAGGTCGTCCCTCATCTCGAAGCGGAAGCTGGCGCGCTCGGCCGTGAAGGAAGTCAGCTCCAGCCCGATCAGGTGGTTGAAGGGGATCCGGTCGGCGAAGATGCGACGGATCTCCTCGAACAGCGCCGGATCCAGATCGGGTGGGGGTTCCGGACCTCGGCCGCCGCTGCGGGCGCTCGATTCTCCGCTCGTCATCCGAGACGTTCGCGGAGGAGCCGACCCACCAGCTCGGGATTCGCCTTCCCCTCGGTGACGCGCATCACCTGTCCGACGAAGTAGCCGAGCAAGCCGCTTTGCCCCTCGCGGTAGCGCGCCGCCTGGTCAGGGTGGTCCTCGATGGCCCGCTCCACCAGCGCCTCGAGCTCGTGCGGATCGCTGATCTGCTCCAGCCCCTCGGAGCGCACGATCTCCTCCGGGTCGCCCCCCGCTTCCACCAACCGCCCGAACACGTCCTTCGCGGTGCGCCCGGAGATGGCGCCCTCCTCGACGAGCGCGACGAGTCGACCCAGTTGCGAAGCCTCCATCGGCAGGTCCTCGACGGATCGTCCCTTCAGCTCGCGGAGGAGCTCGTTCACGACCCAGTTCGCCACCGCACGTGGGGAACCGCGCCCCGCGAGGGCGGCGTCGAAGAACCCCGCGACCGCCGGGTCACCGGTGATGACGTCGGCATCCTCCTCCGGCAGGTTCAGCTCGGTCACGTAGTACCGGAAGCGCTCCGCCAGCTCCGGCATCCGCCTTCTGAGGCCGTCGCGTTCTCGGCGTCCGGTATCTTCGCCCACGACCTGCTCTGTCTCGATCTCGGCCTTCTCGAGCTTCGCGATGGGTTGATCGGTGAGCGCGAGCTCGTCCCGGAGCTGGCGCCTCGCCCATGGATCCTTCAGCTCCACGGTGCGGTTGTAGACGGGCCGGCCGCCTTCGCCCTCGTCGGGATCGCGGATGAAGTATCCGAGTCGCTCGAACTGGTAGCGTGTACCGGGGGGATCGTGCCCGACGCTCGGCTCGACCCTTACCTCGGGCACGATGACCAGCGACATCGGGTCGAGGTGCTCGTGGAAGTCCGCGTCCTCTTCCGGATTCGGGACGGAGAACAGCCGGTCGTAGAGCCGAGCCTCGCACGGGAGCGCGTGCGGGTAGGAGACCCAGTGGATCGTCCCGGACACCTTTCGTCCATCGGGCGCCGAGCCGCCGGAGCTGTCGGGGTCGTAGGTGCAGCGGAGCTTCCAGATCCGCCCACTCTCGGGATCTCTCACGATCTCGCGGCAGGTGACCAGGTAGCCGTACTTGAGGCGGACCTCGCGGCCGAGAGCCAGCCGTCGGAATCCCTCCGGGGGATCCTCCGCGAAGTCGTTCCGTTCGATGAGGATCTGTCCCGAGAACGGGACTTTCCGCGTTCCCTCCTCTCCGACGTCAGGCGGAAAATCGGGTACGTCGAGCCACTCCGTCTCGCCCTTCGGGTAGTTCTCGATCTCGAGGCACAGCGGCTGGAGCACGCACATGCGGCGCGGCGCTCGCCGGTTCAGATCGTCCCGCACGACGTGTTCGAGCGTGCCGATGTCCACCCGCTTGTCGGCCTTGGCGATGCCGACGAGATCGCTGAAGCGGCGGATCGCCGCCGCGGTCACGCCGCGACGCCGGAGCCCGGTGAGCGTCGGCATCCGCGGATCATCCCACCCATCGACGCCCCAAATCCCCGGCTGCCGACCCTCGCTCACGAGCTGCGCCAGCTTGCGCTTGCTCATAACGGTGTAATCGAGGTTCAGGCGGGCGAATTCGGTCTGCCGTGGCCTGGGATCCCAGTCGCCCGGCTCCCCCCTCTCGACGTCGGGGCGGGTGTTGTCGACCACCCAGTCGTACAGCTCGTGGTTCGGCAGGAACTCCAGCGTGCAGAGGGAGTGGGTGATCCCCTCGATCGCGTCGGAGAGAGGATGTGCCCAGTCGTACATGGGGTAGATCGGCCACTCGTCGCCCGTGCGATAGTGAGTGGCGTGGCGGATCCGGTAGAGGAGCGGATCGCGCATCTTCATGTTCGGCGCCGCCATGTCGATCCTGGCCCGGAGCACGTGCGTCCCGTCTTCGAAACCGCCGGCCCGCATGCGCTCGAAGAGCTCGAGGCTCTCTTCGATCGACCGGTCCCGGTACGGACTCGGGGTCCCAGGCTCGGTCACGGTGCCGCGTTGCGCTCGTATCTCCTCCATGCTCGAGCTGTCCACGTACGCCTTCCCGTCGCGAATCAGCTGAAGAGCATGGCAATAAAGCTGCTCGAAGTAGTCGGACGCGTAGCGCGAGGGCCCGTTCCACTCGAAGCCCAGCCAGCGTACGTCCTCCTCGATCGACCGCGCGTATCTCTCGTCCTCGGTCGTCGGGTTCGTGTCGTCGAAGCGGAGGTTGCAGGTGCCCCCGTACTCCTGCGCGACCTGGAAGTCGAGACAGATCGCCGTTGAATGGCCGATGTGCAGGAAGCCGTTCGGCTCGGGGGGGAAGCGCGTAGCCACGACGCCGCTGCTCTTCCCGGCCGCCACATCGCCCGCGATCATCTCGCGTATGAAGTCAGGCGCTCTCTCGGACCTTCTTGGGCTCACGCGGCGTTCTCGATGGGTGCTGGGTGTGGATCGACAAGCCGAGACGGGGAAGATCGGGCTGCGCTCGCCCGCGGGCAAACCGGCTCAGGAAGCTCGCGCTCGTGGCCGGCTCAGGGACCTCCCTCCTCCGGCTCGATCCAGGAGAGGTCTGCGACGATCGGATAGTGGTCGGATGCATGGACCGAGTCGTCGGCTTCCAGTCCGTGGGCCTCGAGCCACGCGGCCGGCAGGCTGGACGTGCTCAGCACGAACGCTCGCTCCAGACGCAAGGACGAATCGCTGTACGAGAGGAAGTCCAGGCGACCCGGAGCAAACGCTCGCGCCGCGCGGGCGCCCGACCACGTCGCGTCGGCCAGGCCCCCGAGGTCGAGAGGGTGGGAAACGGCCAGATCGGAACCATCCCGATCAAGCCCGCTGGAGAGAAGGACAAGCGGCTGCCGGGAGCTTATCAGATTGAAGTCGCCGGCCACGATGACACCGTCCACCCCGTCCGCGTTCGCGGAGAGCGCTCGCCGGATTGAGTCGCCGATCGTCTCCGCCTCGGCGACGCGGATCATCTCTTCGGGCGTGTCGAGCCCATTGCCGCAGCATTGAAGGTCGCTCGTGGAAGCGAGCAGCCGCGCCCCCGAGATCTCCACCACCACGCCCAGCGTCGGGACGCCATCGTGAACTCCTCCAAAGCCGGGCGGCCGCGCCCCCATGAGCTTCGTGGTCAGCTCTGCCGGATAATCGACCCGCTCGAGTGGCGGAACACGCCAAAGGCGACCGCCCCGAGCCGCGATCACGCCCCGCTGCCGCCCGCCCGCCTCACCGTAGAGCACTTCCCACTCGTCCGCTCCGGCCTCCCCGCCGTCCGGCAACAGCGCACGGATGGCCTCGGAGGAGAGGCCCGCCGAGACCTCGTCCAGGAGCAACAGATCGGGCCGAACCGCCGAAATGATCCGGCGGAACCGCTCGCTACGTTCAAGCAGATTTCGCCCGGAGACGTTCCAGGACATGACCCGCAGTGAGGTGCCCGCCGGGCGAGCCAGCGGGTCCAGCGTCTCGCTCATCGCCGGGGGGCGAGGACGTCGGGGGCTGAGCCGATAAGCGAACGGTCCGGCCTCGTCCAGTAGCTCGCCGTCCGGTCCTTTGAAGACGACCTTCGCGGCGTACTCCTCGTTCGCGAAGCGTCCTCCCGCGCCCGACGCCGAGAGGCGCTCCAAGCGCAACTCGATAAGGCGCGACCTGAACTTGGGCGAGTGAACGAAGCCCACATCGTAGGAATCCCGTGGCTCGAACGGAGCCGGTGGGAGGCCGGCTTCGTCGCTCGCGCCCGGAGTCGCCGCGACCCGCACGCCGACGCCTATTCTCGGCGGCACGTTGCCGACGCGATAGGGAGGCGAGAGATCGATGACCAGGTCGGCGCCGTCGAGGCCCGCCTCGGCCCATCCCGTCTTCGGGTCCGCGTCCTCGTCGAAGATGAGGGAGATCGTGCCGGGGAGGGCTTCGACGTTGACGGGACGGCCCAGATCGATGAGCAGGTAGATGGCGCCATCGTCGTGTCCGCCCTTGATCCGGCCGAGATCGACCGCGGAGACGGGAGCATCCGGCGGGTCGTCCACAGCGATCGGCAGGCCGACCCAGTCCTCGAAGATCCCGTCGATCACGATGGGCGGATGCCCCGAGGGCGAGAGGCCGGCAGCGCTCGGCTCTCTGGCGCACAGTCCGGCGAAAGCCAGCCCAACGACAGCCAGCCCGACGGCCGGAAACCCGATGATCGGCAGAAGTGGGCTCGTTCCTGTCATCCGGAGTCGGCGAGACGGGCGCGCGCCGGA
>JBDHFW010000080.1:0-12369 GCA_039590175.1 Gemmatimonadota bacterium
AGGAGCGGCTGCGCCAGGGTGATCGCGAAGCTGTACTGGTTCTCCTGCCCGAGGCGGATCTGCTGCACGTCGCCGTCCCCGGTCTCCAGGAACAGAACCGCGTTCTGGATGTTGCGGTTGTAATTGATATCCGCATTGATCTCTGGTAGCGAGGCGGAGCGCACCTCCCTCGCCAAGCCCGCGGTCCGGGCCTGCTCGGCCCTCGCGATCAGCACGTTTTCATTATGATCCACCGCTCGGCCGACGGCCTCCGCCAGGCTGAGACGAATGGTCTGCTCGCTCGCTTGAGCGCGCAGATCGTCCGGTGGAACGCCCGCGGCGATCAGCAGCGCGAAGGCCGCGATGAGTGCACGTCTAGTCACGAATCCCTCCTCGACTCGAATGCCGCCCTTCCTGCCATACAACCGGAAGGCGTCGCCCTACTACCGCTTTCACGGCAGGGCGTCAACCTAGCATCTCACGTTTCCGGAGGCGCCACAACCTCGACGCCCGCCCGGCTGGCGTTGCCGGATCCCGAAGGCCTATCCTTCCTCCCGCTCTGGAGGCCGGTGCGGAGGTACCGATGCTGGAGATGCGAACATGAACAACCAAGTGAAGGAGACTCCATGAGGTGGACGCGAATGGTCGGGTCACGGCTCGTGCTCGTCGGCGCGCTGGGGCCGCTCGGTGCGCTGCTCAACTCTCCGGCTGAGGTCGGGGCCCAGCCGACTCGCACCGACGCTCAGGCCCGGCTCGCGGCCGGCATCGAAGCGGCGGTAGATCGACTCGTCCCCGAGATCGTCGAACAGCGGCACCGGATACACGAGCACCCAGAGCTCGGGAATCGCGAGGTCGAGACGGCGAAACTGGTGGCGGACCACCTGCAGGCCCTGGGCTTCGATGAGGTCCGCACCGAGATCTCCCATACGGGCGTCGTGGGCGTGCTTCGCGGAGGGAAGCCCGGGCCGATCGTCGCGGTCCGCGCCGACATGGATGCGCTCCCGGTGACGGAGCGGACCGACCTTCCGTTCAAGTCCACGGTGCGAACGACCTACCTGGACCAGGAGGTGGGCGTCATGCATGCATGCGGGCACGACATCCACACCTCTGTCGAGCTCGGCGTCGCCGCGGTGCTGTCTTCGCTGCGGGACGAGCTGCCGGGCACGGTGAAGTTCATCTTCCAGCCCGCCGAGGAGGGCCCGCCGCCCGGCGAGGAGGGGGGCGCCGAGCTGATGGTGGCGGATGGCGTGCTGGGGGATCCGGCGCCCGAGGCGATATTCGGCCTCCACTCGACCCCCGAGCTCGATGTCGGGAGCGTCGGCTACACGCCTGGGCCCGCGCTCGCAGCGGTGGACCACTTCTACATCGAGATCCTGGGCACCCAGTCGCACGGAGCCTGGCCCCACAACAGCGTGGATCCCGTCGTCATGGCGGCTCAGGCCATCGAGGCGCTGCAGACGATCCGCTCCCGCAACATGCCGCCCCTGGAGCCGGGTGTGGTTTCCATCGGCATCGTCCGGGGCGGGGAGCGCTTCAACATCATCCCCGAGCGCGTCCACCTCGAGGGCACCGTGCGAACGTACGATCCCGAGGTCAGAGATCCTGGAGGGCGTGACCAGCGCCGGTGGCGGCACCTACGAGCTGGTTTACGACCGCGTCACGCCCTCCACCTTCAACGACGTGGCCTTGAGCGAGCGCATGGCCCCGACGATGGAGAGGATCGTGGGTGCGGGGAGCGTGATTCGCACCGACCCGACGATGGGGGGCGAGGACTTCGCCTTCTTCTCGAACGAGATCCCGGGGTTCTTCTACTGGCTCGGGACGACGAAGCCGGGGACGCAGTCGGGCGGCCTTCACACGCCGACCTACCGAGGTGACGACGAATCCATCCGCGTCGGTATGCGGGTGATGTCGAACCTCATCGTGGATTATCTAACGAGCGCAGGGGAGTGAGCCATGCAGGTTCTGCCGATCGATGTCACCGGTGTCATAGCTGTGGCGATGGGGATGATGGTCCTGCTGATTCCGATCGCCGGCCTGACCGCGCGCTTCGCCCTCAAGCCGATCGCCGAGGCGGTGGCCCGAATGCGTGACAGTCAGGGCTCCAACCAACAGCTCGGCCTCATCGAGCAGCGGCTGTCGCTCCTGGAGCAGCAGCTGACCGGAGTCGAGCTGGATGTGCGTCGGATCGAGGAGTACTCGGCGTTCGATCGGGAGCTCAGATCTCCGGCGAAGCCGGAGGCGCTTCCGGACGCGGACCGGCCGACGACGTAGCGCATCCGACGGCGCTGAGGCCTAAGGCGCCGGCAAGCGAGGCATCCATGCCTCGTTTTCCCGTTGCAGAAGCGGGTCGTTGTTGCGCTCCTGCCACTTCAGAGCCACTGGTCGAGGCTCGACGAGCAAGCTGGCCGAGACACTTACGTCATTACAATACAATCGGTTACGGGGCCAACAATAGGCGTTGGCACAGCATCGGTTCGGAGATTGCCCCTCCATGAAGGCGAGGCCGACGGGTCTAGTCAGGTACGAGCCTTAGACGACATAGACAGCTGAGGGCTTTCGTAACCGGACAGCTTGATGGGCCTCCCACATATTCGGGGTGGGCGCCGAAGGTCGCGAGCGGTGGGCGCCTTCGGAGCGTCCGCCCCGTGCCAACCACGAGCCAGTCGGAGCACTCCTCCTTGACCGCTGCGTAGCGACGCCGCTACTCAGTATCCGGCTGGCTCGCCCATTTCTCCTCATTTTTCCCACTTCTTGCGCGCCAACGACCGCTTCCTGATCCTGTCGGGCACTCTCGAGTCCCTGTGACGACCTCGAGAGCCGGTTTTGGCTGGAGATCAGCGCGTGTGATGTCGCCCGCGCGGAGCCCGAAGGAGACGCCCTTGAGATCGACGAGTAGAAGATGGTCCGCGCACGCCCGCTGGGTGGTAGCGGCGACTGGGATGACGATCGGCCTGGCGGGCGGCTTCGCGCGACCGGCCGTGGCCCAGCAGGAGATGTCAGATGTCGAAATCACCGCGACGCGAGTCGCCGGCAACGTCTACATGCTCCAGGGACGGGGCGGCAATATCGGCGTTTCCGTGGGATCCGACGGAGTGCTGCTCGTGGACGACCAGTTCGCTCCCCTCTCCGACAAGATTCGAGCGGCCCTGAGTGAGATCGTGGGCGGAGCGGTCGAGCTGGAGTTCGTGCTCAACACCCACTGGCACGGCGATCACGTGGGCGGCAACGTCGAGTTCGGGGCGGAAGCGCCGGTCATCGCGCACACGAACGTCAGAGAGCGGATGTCGACTCGCCAGGAGACCGCCTTCGGCGTCGTCGAGCCTTCGCCTCCGGAGGCGCTGCCCGTGCTCACGTTCGGCGATTCCGTCTCCATCCACCTCAACGGGGAGGAGATCCGGGCGATCCACTACCCGCACGGGCACACCGACGGCGACGCCGTCATCTTCTTCACCGGTTCGAACGTCGTCCACATGGGCGACGTCCATTTCGCCGGCCTCTTCCCGTTCATCGACGTGTCGAGCGGCGGCAGCGTACGGGGCGTCATCGATGCCGTCACCCGCGTCGTGGACCAGGTTCCGTCAGACGCCAGCGTGATTCCAGGCCACGGACCGCTCTCCACGGTGGATGATCTCCGGGAATACTTAGAAATGCTCGAGGAGAGCGTGGCGTTCGTCGAAGCCGGGATCGAGGCGGGGAAGACCCTCGAGGATCTGAAGGCCGAGGGTGTGCCCGAGCGGTGGGCCGGCTGGTCCTGGCAGTTCATCGATGAGGAGAGGTGGATCGAGATCGTCTATGGAAGTCTTGAGGGCTCCTGAGCCGAGGGTCGGTGTAGGAGTGCCGCCGCGTTGCGATTGCCGTCGCGCGTTCCCGATCCCATGAGAAGTCGAGCGCTCCAGGAAACGTGAGTCACCTGACAGAGCGGCCGGAAGGGCCGAGGCCGGAAGAGCCGAGGCCGAACCAGCCGGGGCCGGGCGAAGAGGACGCCGCGGAGGCCGCGGATGGATATAACGCCGGATACGCGGACCGACTCCACGAGCGGCGCCTGCGCGAGAGTGGCGCCGTCCCCCCGGCGCTCGCGGATTGGCTCGAAAACGGCGGAGCGCGCGCCGTCGCCACGCCCCCTGCTGCCACTCGGCCGGCGCGCCCGAAGGCGCCCCCCGACCTCGGACCGGGCCAGGCCGCCGATCCCATGCTGCTCAAGGCGGCCGGAATCGCCGGGGAGCTGGTGGGCGCGATCCGCGAGCAGGGTCATCTGGACGTGCCCCTGGATCCGCTGGGTGCGCCGGCACCCGGTCACCCCACGCTGCGTCCCGAGTGCTACGGAATCGCCGAGGAGCAGCTCTCTCGGGTGCCCGCCCAGGCACTGGACCTGGAGCGGCTGGGCGAGACCGCGCAGGACGTCCTGGCCCGCCTGCGGGAGATCTACTGCCAGAGAATCGGCTATGAGATCGACCAGCTGGAGGATCCGGCGCAGCGCGAGTGGCTCATCGACCAGATCGAGAGCGGTCACCACTGGGAGCCGCTCTCCGCGGAGGACAAGCAGGGGCTCGCCAGACGGCTGACCCAGGTCGAAGGCATGGAGCGATTCCTTCACCGCTCCTACCTGGGGAAGAAGCGCTTCTCCATCGAGGGGCTGGACATGCTCGTGCCGATGCTGGACGAGCTGCTGGAGCGGGCCGCCCGCTGGGGGTCGCGCGAGACGTTCATCGGGATGGCCCACCGCGGCCGCCTCAACGTGCTCGCCCACATCGTGGGTCGGCCGTACACGGCGGTGATCGGCGAGTTCGAGGGTCATCACTCGATCGGAATCCAGACCGCGGTGCCTGAAGACGGGTCCGGTGACGTGAAGTACCACTACGGCGCCTTCGGAGTCTACGAGACCGCCTCCAGCCCGATGAATGTCCTTCTGGCCCCGAATCCCAGCCACCTCGAGCACGTGAATCCGATCGTGGAGGGGATGACGCGGGCGTCCCGCGAGCTCCGCTTCGGCACGCGGCGCGATACCCGGACGAGAGATACCTTCGCGGCCGACCGGCTGCGGGTCCTGCCCATCCTGATTCACGGTGATGCGGCGTTCATGGGCCAGGGGGTCGTCGCCGAGACGCTCAACCTGTCGCGGCTGGACGGCTACGAGACCGGGGGGACCGTCCACCTGATCGCGAACAACCAGCTGGGCTTCACGACCCCGCCATCCGACACCCGGTCCACGCGCTACGCCAGCGATCTGGCGCTCGGATTCAGGCTTCCGGTCCTGCACGTCAACGCGGACGATCCCGAGGCTTGCCTGGCCGCGATCCGGCTCGCCGCCGATTACCGCGGCCACTTCGGCGAGGACATCGTGGTAGACCTCGTCGGGTACCGCCGCTACGGCCACAACGAGGGCGACGAGCCGGGTTACACCCAGCCGGAGCTCTACCGGCGGATCGCCGAGCATCCGACGGTGCGAACCATCTGGGTCGACCAGCTGATCTCGGAGGGCCTCCTCGCGGAAGAGGCGGCGGCCGGGCTGGCCGACCGGGTCGCGACGGAGCTGGAGGTTGCGCGAGAGCGAGTGCTGGCGGCGAGGGATGCGGAAGCCGCGGTCGAGGATCGCGGCCCGCCGCCCGAGCCGATGCCGGAAGGCGGGAGCGGGGATCCGGTCCGCCCGTGGCGGCCGGCCTCTCTGTGGGCGGAGCTCACCGAGGACGACCGCACCCAGACGGACACCGAGGTCCCGGCCGAGCGGCTCGTGCGCCTCAACGAGCGGATCCACTCCTGGCCGGAGGACTTCGAGCTTTTCCAGAAGCTTGACCGGCAGCTGGCGCGGCGTGGCGCCAGCCTGGTTACCGGCATCGACTGGGCTCATGCGGAGTCGCTGGCCTTCGCGACCCTGCTGACCGAGGGCATTCCGATCCGCTTCACCGGCGAGGACTCCGAGCGCGGCACGTTCAGCCAGCGCCACCTCGTCTTCCACGACGCCACCGGGACCGGGACGTTCGTGCCTCTCCAGCACCTCGCCTCGGACCAGGCGCCCTTTCAGGTCTGGAATAGCCCGTTGTCGGAGGTGGCCGTTCTGGGCTTCGAGTACGGTTACAGTACGATCGCCGCGGACTCGCTCGTCCTCTGGGAAGCGCAATTCGGTGATTTCGTGAACGTGGCGCAGGCGATCATCGACCAGTTCATCGCCGCCGGCAGGTCCAAGTGGGGGCAGGAGTCGCGCCTGGTGCTGCTTCTCCCTCACGGGCACGAGGGGCAGGGGCCAGAGCACTCGAGCGCGAGGCCCGAGCGCTTTCTCCAGCTGGCGGCCGAACGCAACATCCGGGTGGCGAACCCCAGCACGCCGGCCCAGTACTTCCACCTCCTGCGCCTGCAGGCGCTGCGGCTGGCCAGGCGGCCCCTGATCGTCATGACCCCCAAGAGCCTCCTGCGTCATCCGAGGGCTCGCTCTTCGCTCGATGATCTGGCAGCCGGCTCCTTTCGTCCCGTGCTGATTCCCGAGATCGACACGCCGGACGCGGTACGTCGCGTCGTCTTCTGCACCGGGAAGGTCTACTACGATCTCGTCTCGTCGGAGGCGTTCGAGGAGGCGGCCGATCGTGTCGCGGTCGTGCGCGTCGAGCAGCTGTACCCGCTGCCCGAGGCGGAGCTGCGGGCCGCGATCGGGAGCTTCCCGCGAGCCCGAGAAATCGTGTGGGCGCAGGAGGAACCGAAGAACATGGGGGCCTGGGAGCACATCCGCCTCGAGCTGGACGCGGCCACCGGCGATCGAGGGGTGGGTTACGCGGGCAGAGACGCGAAGGCGAGCACGGCGGAAGGCTACTCGGAGGTGCACGCCGAGCAGCAGGCCCGCCTCGTCCATGATGCACTGCCGGTCGAGGAGTGAGCTGTCCATGAATCGATTCACCAAGCTCATCCGCGAGATTCATCGCCGGTCGATCTGGCAGGTGCTGGGCATCTACGTGGTGGGCAGCTGGCTGGTCCTACAGGTCGTCGACACGCTCGCGGGCGCCCTCAACCTCCCTGATTGGGCGCCCCCGCTGGCTCTCTTTCTCCTGATCATCGGCCTCCCGATCGTGATCGCCACCGCGGTCATACAGGGAGTCGGCCCGCCAACTTTCGAGACCAACCGAGAAGCGAATCCAGAAGCCGCAGGAGTGGCGGAACGGCAGGCGGGCGCACGAGCCTCCGCGGCGCCAGGGTCGGAGGCGGAGCGCCAGCTTTTCACCTGGAGAAACGCGATCCTGGGTGGGGTCGTCGCGTTCGCGCTCTGGGGGATCGTGGCGGCCGGATGGTTGGCCTTCAAAGGTGCCCCGGCCGGCCTCGGAGGAGCGGGCGAGGCGATCCCGAGCGTGGCCGCGCTGCCGTTCGATAACATGAGTGGCGATCCGGAGGACGCCTATTTCACCGACGGGATCCACGAGGAGATCCTGGCGCGCCTGGCCCGTATCGACGGCCTCCGCGTGATCTCCCGCACCTCGGTCCTCGAGTATCGGGATTCTCCGAAGAACCTCCAGGATGTCGCTAGCGAGCTGGACGTCGACCACGTGCTGGAAGGGAGCGTGCGAAGGAGCGGTAATCGGATCCGCGTCACCGCCCAGCTGATCGACGCCGAGGGGGATCACCATCTGTGGGCCGAGCAGTACGATCGCGAGCTCACGGCCGAGAACCTCTTCGACATCCAGGGGGATGTGGCCGGGAAGATCGCGGCCGCGCTCCGAACCGAGCTCTCGCCGGAGGAGGCGGAGCGGCTCGAGGCCCGTCCGACCGACGACCTGGAGGCCTACGAGTACTATCTGAGAGGGCTCCAGCTGCGGAACCAGGGCTTCAGCCCGCAGATCTTCGTGGAGATGATCCCGGCGTGGGAGCGGGCAGTGGCGCTGGATCCCGAGTTCGCCGCGGCGCACGTCGCCCTGTCGATCGCTCACTCCGACATCCCTGGTGAGCCAGATCGGTGAGACGCTTGGTCTGCTCCGACGATTCGACGAGGCGGTGCCGTACTGGGACCAGGCGATAGCGCTGAATCCGCAGTTCCGGGATCCCTTAGTGGAGAAGACGTGGTTCCTGGTCGCGAAGGGTGACACACGGAGCGCACGGGAGGTGCTTGCCGCCGGCACGAAGGCCGGTGCCGTCAGGCAGTACACGCAGGAGTGGATCTGGCTGGAGACGCTGGAGGGTCGGTACGACGACGCGCTGAGTCGACTGGATCAGGCGCCGGCCGACTGGCTGGATGATCCGGAACTCGTCGAGTCCTGGAACACTCAGTTCGTGTATGTGCCCAGGGAGCAGTGGTACGCGACCCTTCAGGGCCTGCTCGGGGAGACCGAGAGCGAGCGATCGTACTGGGAGGCCGCAGCCGCGCACCTCGAGCCGCTGACGCTGGAGCGACCGGAGGATCCTCGCCTCCACAGCGCGCTTGGCATCGCCTACGCCGGGCTCGGCAGGAAGGCGGACGCGATCCAGGCGGGGAAGCTGGGTGTGGTGCTCCTGCCGATCACCCGTGAGGCCTACCGAGGTGCGTCCCGTCTCGAGGATCTCGCGCGCATCTACGCCAGCGTCGGAGAGCTCGACGCGGCCGTGGACGAGCTCGAGATCCTGCTCGATCGTCCGACCCGAATGACGGTCGGGCGCCTTCGCCTCGAGCCCTGGTGGAGGCCGCTCCACGGCCAACCGCGCTTCGAGGAGCTACTTCTCAAGCACGAGCCGGTCACGCAATAGGCGCCGGCAAGTGCACACCACGATACAAGCCACGACAAAACCGGAGACTCCGATGCGCAGAGCGTCGCTGTTCCTGGCCGTTTGTGCGGCCGCCATTGGCACGATCGCTTGCTCCCCGGCGGAAGAAGCCCCCGCCGCCGACGAGGTCGAGGCCCAGAGGGATGCCCTCGCCGCGCTGCTCGACGAGCAGTGGGAGTACACGATGAGGACCAGTCCCGAGTGGGCGTCGATGTTGGGCGACAAGCGCTACAACGACCAGATCTCGGATTTCTCCGAGGAAGCGATCGAGACCAGGCTGGCCGAGTCCCGGGAGTTCCTGGAGCGCTTCGAGGCGATCGACACGTCGGGTTTCACCGTGCAGGAAGCCCTGAACCGCGACCTGATGGTGCACCGGCTCCAGAGGGGGGTCGAAGGAGCGCGCTTCAAGCCGTGGCGAATGCCGGTCAACCAGATGTCCGGCCTCCACCTGATGGCGGCGCAGATCGTCTCCATGCTGAGCTTCACCGAGGTAAAGGACTACGACGATCTCATCGCCCGCTACCGGAAGCTCCCGACCGCGTTCGACCAGACAATCGATCAGATGCGCAGGGGGATGGATGAGGGTCTCATCCCGCCCAAGTTCCTGCTCGAGAAGGTCGTGACGCAGGCCGCGGGGCTGGCCGGCACGCCGGCGGAGGCGTCGCCTTTCGCGGGGCCGCTGGCCAGCTTCCCCGAGGGAATTCCTGCCGAGGAGCAAGAGAGGATCCGGGAGGAGCTGCTCGCCGCCATCCGCGACGACATCCTCCCCGCCTACGTGCGGTTCGCAGGATTCGTGCGCGATGAGTACGCCCCCGCCGGCCGGGAGGAGCCGGGGATGTGGTCGCTTCCGGAAGGGGAGGAGCGCTACGCCTTCCTGGTGAAGGTCCAAACGACGAGTGACCTCACACCTGAGGAGATCCACCAGATCGGGTTGGCGGAGGTGGAAGCGCTCGAGGAGGAGATGCGGAGGGTGGCCTCCTCGCTCGGCTACGATGATCTGGAGAGCTTCAACGCGGCGCTCGAGGGGATGCCTGAGCTGCGGCCGCAGAGCCGCGAGGAGATCCTCGAGATCTACCGCGGCCACATCGATGCCATGTACGAGAAGCTCCCGGAGCTCTTCGGCCGCCTCCCGCAGGCCAAGGTCGAGGTTCTGCCGGTGGAGGAGTTCCGCGAGCGCGAGGCCGCCGGCGCCCAGTACATGCGGCCCGCGCCCGACGGCTCGCGTCCCGGCCGGGTGATGGTCAACACGAACGACCCGACGGCGCGCAAGACGATCGACATGGAGTCGACCGCCTACCACGAGGGCGTGCCGGGCCATCATCTCCAGCTCACCATCGCCCAGGAGCTGCCGGAGCTGCCGCGCTTCCGCCAGCAGGGCGGCTACACCTCGTTCATCGAGGGGTGGGCGCTCTACTCCGAGCGGCTCGGCAAAGAGGTCGGGTTCTACAGCAACCCGTACAGCGACTACGGCCGCCTGCAGGACGAGATGCTGCGGGCGATCCGTCTCGTCGTCGACACCGGCTTCCACTTCAAGGGCTGGAGTCGCGAGGACGTCGTCCAGTTCTTCCGGGACCATTCGGCGATCGACGAGGTCACGATCCAGACCGAGACCGACCGATATATCGTCTGGCCCGGTCAGGCGCTCTCCTACAAGATCGGCCAGCTGAAGATTCTGGAGCTCCGGGAACGGGCTGAGGCGGAGCTGGGCGAGGGCTTCGACGTCCGTGCGTTCCACGATGAGATCCTGGTTGCCGGGGCGCTGCCGCTGGACATCCTGGAGTCGCGGATCGGCGCCTGGATCGAAAGCCGGAAGGCGGCGTAGGGATCCACTGGCTCGCGCGGCAAGCGAGCGACCGCCGGGTTCGGCACGCGAGCGTGGCCTGCGGGCGGATCCGGGGATGAAACCGAGCGCTTTCGGGATAGCCGGTCGCGGCTTCACCTCATCCGTGCTCGTCTTCCTGCTCGCCTCCTGCACGTCCGCCGACGACGAGGGCCGGCCCGGCTTCCCGCGCACGCCTCGAACGCCCGTCGCCGGCGCCCCCTATCCCTATGCGAGTCCGGAGGAGGTCGGCCTTTCCGAGGATCGAATCTGGTGGTTCAAGGAACGCCTCTATTCGCGGGTCGTTGCCCGCCGCGTCGTGGGCGCCGAGATCCTGGTGGTCAAGGACCGTCGCATCGTGCTCCATCAGGCGATGGGCTGGGCAGATCGGGAACGCCTGATTCCCCTCGAGCGCAAAGCGATCTTCAGGATTGCCTCGATGACGAAGCCGTTGGCCGGAACGGCCCTTCTCATGCTCGTGGAGGAGGGGCGGGTAGGGCTGGACGATAGCGTCTCCGACCACCTCCCATCGTTCGACAACGCACGCTCCGGCCGGATCACGGTCCGGCAGCTCCTTACCCACCGTTCCGGGTTCGTGCAGGCCGGCGTATCAGGCTTCCGAGATGAGCCGACGCTTCGCCAGGCCGTGGATCTGGCCGGCGAGACCGGCCCCGACTTTCCGCCCGGTGACCGCTTCATCTACTCCAACCTCAACTCCGCCGCTCTGGGAGCGCTGGTGGAGGAACTGACCGGGGAACCGGTGGAGCTGTTCATGGAGGCTCGGATCCTGAGGCCGCTGGGCCTCGACGACACGCACGCCCGCTTCTCGCCCGACCTTCCGTGGGCGTCGCGCGTGCCGAGCTCCTATCAGCGCTGGGGTGGGCGTCGATGGGAGCGGTTCTGGAGCAACACCACGACGAACCCGGAGCGGTGGTTTTCGCCGAGTGGCGATCTGTTCACCACCGCCTTCGACTACGCCCGCTTCCTGGATTCCTGGATGAATAGCGAGGCCCAGGAGGGGGACCGGTTGCTGACCGGGGCGACGGTGGAGGAGGCGCTGGCCGACCCGATGGCCGGCGACAGTGCGGTGGCGCGCCAAATCTACTACGGGTTCCAATGGGAGATCTACGCACCACCCACCCGCTCGGGGGAGCTTCCGATCTTCGGTCATCGCGGAGCGATCGGCACCGTGGGGTTGGCAGTCCCCGAGGAGGATGTGCTGGTGCTCTTCTTGACGCAGTCGAAGGAGAACGAAGTCGTTGACGAGGTCATCGAGATGGCGCTGGATGTATTCCGCGACTAGAGGCGGCTATCCAGAACTGGAGGCGGGTATCCAGCAGTGGTATCCAGCAACGAAGCGCCAGAGATGGAGCGGCCCTGCCGACTACGGTCCCTTGCTGGCTTCCCCTTCGATCAGGGATTCGCGCAGCGGCAGGAGCGGGAAGGTGCTCGCGAACAGCGAGTAGGTGAGCCCGAACAGTCCCAGGAAGCCGACGAAGATCCCGACCTCCGGGAGACCGAGCGGCGGAGAGCCCACCCAGATCGACGGAAACACCAGGTTGTAGCGCTCGATCCAGAACCCGAGCAGAATGAGCAGCGCCACGAAACCCAGCCAGCGCGGCCTCATCTTAGGCGCCCGGCCCAGCAGCAGGATGAAGGGCAGCCCGAAGATGAGAATCATCTGGAGGGCGAGCAGCGGCGCGAAGCCCTGCTCGATACGCTGGACGAACCAGTTCGTCTCCCGCGGGATGTTGCCGTACCAGATGACGATCAGCTGGGAGAACCAGAGGTAGGTCCAGAAGATCGCGAACGCGAACAGGAGCTTGCCGAGGTCGTGGAACTGCCAGGAGCTCCAG